>NZ_JAQMSD010000245.1 GCF_028330525.1 Spirulina sp. CS-785/01 | reverse complement strand
GGGGAGATGGGGGAGGTAGGGGAGGTAGAGGAGATGGGGGAGATGGGGGAGATGGAGGGGGGAATAATGGATCGATCATGTTAAATGATTGTCCGGTTGGTTGCCTTTTGCCCTGTAGTGCTAGATCAGGGAGAAGAACTGAACTCACTCCGTAAGCGATAAATAATGGTGCTTGCATCTACTTGAGAGAGAATTTCCTCTATCACCGTACTCGGTCCCAACTGGCCCCAACTGCACCCCTGGGCTAAATATTCCTGTGCCACTTTCCCCACGGCATAAGCCCCATATCCGGCAATTCCCCCTTGTATAATGGCAGTGGTGGCATAAGTCGCAAGACCAGAAGGGTTATTGAAGGCCAGACCTGTTTTGCCCACTCCCAAAGCCAAACTACTGCCAATTTCACTAATTAAAACCCCTCCCGCACTCCAGAGGATTTTTTGCCAGAGTTTCCCCGCTTCATAACTGGTCATGGGTAAGCCGTATAACCGGGCTAGGGTACGAATGAGGGCTAAATCTGCAATAATTCCCCCCATGACATCTAACACAGCAATGGGGTTGAGGGCAACGATCGCAGCTTTCGTTCTCGCATAATTCCAGATAATCTGTTCGGCTTGTTCGGCACGATATTCTACAGTTTTTTGGGCTAATTTCGTTTCTGCGTCCTGCGCTTGCACTAGGGCATTTAACGCAAGTAAAGACCGACCTTCCCGATTTAAAATTTCTAAGATTTTCTCTCGCAGGGGGTCAATTTGCGGTTGGGGTTTTTCCCAAGTTTGCTCAATTCTCCCATCTTCGTGTTCAATACGGACTTGATAGGGGGAGGGGTCTGCGGCCACCATCACTACTTCCTCTGGGGTAAGTATCTCACTCACTGCTTCCCCTTTCTCCCACTGTTGGAGTTGTTGATAAATCGTAGCCCGATCTTGGTCGGGATAGAGGTCAATTTTATTAAACACAAGGATCAGGGGTTTATGATAGGTGCGAAGTTCTGCTAATGCGTCGTATTCGGTGCGGGTGATATCTCCGGCCACAATAAAGAGGATTAAATCGGCACTGAGGGCGACTTCTCGGGCCATCTCTGCCCTTGCTTGTCCCTCAATTTCATCTAACCCTGGGGTGTCAATTAATTCCACTTGCACTTTGTCACTCACCACCCAACCCAGGGACCTGGGGTATTTTGTCACCCCATGTAAGGGGCCGACCTCTAACACATTATCCCCCACAAGGCGATTTAAAACGGCTGATTTCCCCCGACTGACTAAGCCAAAGGCGGCAATGCGTAAGGCTTTGCGGTCAAGTTTCTCTAGGGCATTTTTCAATAACTGTAATTCACTGCGGACGGTGGCCTGTAAGTCTGTATCCGGGAGATAACGACCGTGACGACGGAAGTTAGAATACCAAGATAGGGCTTGTTGTAGGCTTGCACGGGCGCGGTTATAATGGCTATCTTGCATCTTTTTCAGTTAACAGTTAACAGCAAACAGTAATCAGTCGCCAGCAAACGCGATCTCCTGTTTTAATGTTAACCTAGAAGCCGTATCCCCTTTTTACCTGTCAACTGTCAACTATCAACTGTCAACTATCAACTGTCAACTATCAACTGAGCAATCATGTTTGGCAATTTCCAGAAAAGCGCGTTACGGATTGAACTTGAAGCCCCAGCTAATATTATTGGGGAGAGTATTTTGTGTCCAGAGAAGTTTCGGCAATGGTTAGCCCCGCAACAGTTTGAACCAGGACTCCCGGAACAGTTAAATACGGGGTTTTCGTTCCAGTCTCATTTGGGGGGACTGTCTATTACTCATCATGTGGATGTGGCCACGGAGGAGAGTTTACGCTTTTTGCTCAGTGGGGCTGTTGATGGGTATCAGGAGTGGCTTTGGGGTGAAGGTTGGGTTCAGTCTCGCTTGGAGGGGGTTTCGTTATTACCGCTTAATTTAGGCCAGACGTTGACGCTGTTACGGTTACGCAGTTTTGTGCAGTTACAAGCCTTACAGGAGGGGTAATACCCCTTGGGTTAGAAACCCAAGGCTAAGAGCTTAAACCCGTTAAAAACGGGTTGAGTGAGTAACGAACCTATTAACCCTTTACTGTAATTAATTTCTGACCTTCTTTTTAGGGTAAGGGTAACATCTCCCTGTTCCCTGTTCCGGAGTTCCCTATTCCCTTCGGATACTGATTACTGTTTACTGATTACTGTTTTGAGGAGTCCGCCTAAGAGGAGAAGACCTAGCCAAGTGCTGGGTTCGGGGACGGGTTTGGGGGGGGTGGGAGGCGGTTTTACTTGGTCTAAGTGGCTGAGGGTGAGGTTATCAAAGGCGAAGGTATCGGAGGCGATGTTATCGGACATTGCAAAGGATAAGCTGGTTAAGAGTTCGGCTGGGCTTTCGGCTACTAAGCCAAAATAGAAGACAGACCCTTTGGTGTTTGGGGTGTTGGGGACGGTGAGGGTGGTGGTGTCTCCGTTGCTGAGGTTGAGGTTGAGTTGCAGTTGTCCGCCAAATTCGCCTAGGCCGACTCCGTGAAAGCCTAGGGCGGCCATGGGTTGGGAGAATTGAAGGCTAAATTGATTTCGCGCTGCGTTGGTTTCCCAGTATTTTTCGCCGGAGATGGGATAGCGGCCAAAACCGTCGGTTTCTCCTGGGGGGACTTGTTCGATAAAGCCGTTCCCTTGGAGTTCGGCTGTTCCTAGGTCGCCAAAGTCAAGGGTTAGGGGAGTGTCGGCGTTGTCGCTGACGGTTTCAAAGGTTTCGGTGGTGGAGCTAAATAAATTGTTTAAAAAATCTTGTTCGGTGTTGCTGGCGTTGGGATAGGTGGTGAGTGGGGTGCTGAAGCTGTTGTTGAGGTCTTCTCCGAAGAATAGACGATAGGCGAAGGCACTATTACTGTTGAGTGTAACCGCAGATAAGGCTGCGATCGCAGGTAAGATACAAGATTTTAAGATATCCATTGTTAGCCCCCATTCAATGGCTAAATTGTTAAATGTTATACAGATTTAGATGCCCTAAAACCCTCTGCCATCACAATATTTGCGTCATCTTGCTCCAGAGATGGGTCGATTTTCTCTAAAAATTCAATATTTTGCTCAGTAATTACTCGGTAATGCTGAATACAGACAGTTTGCGATAACACCCTGAAAATTAACTATCTTCAAAACCAAAATCCGAGACTAATCATGAGTGACTAAGCATGAGTGACTAAGCATGAGTGACTAAACATGAGTGACTAAACATGAGTGAGCGAGTATTTCCGGGAAAATACGAATAGAGCAACTACTCTACATTTAACACGAAACTCTAAAACCGTTCAAATTCTTAATTATTTTCACGGAAGTAAAATTACGCAAGTTGGTCTAAAATGTCTGCAAGGTCTTGACACATGGGACTTTCGAGACGTTGTTGATAGAGGGGAAGGAGTTGGTGGTAAAACCAGAGGGTGTCTGCTTTCCCTCCTCGGAAGAATGTCCAAACGGTGTCTCCTTGTTGCTGGTATTGTTGAAAGAGCGATCGCGCATTATGCAGTTTATCGGCCAGAGACACCCGACAAACCGCAACATCCCCTTGTTTAATCTGCTCAATGTAGCGCAATTTCCGCTCCTTCCAAGGGGGTTTCGGGGTTTCCGTGGACTCCGTACAATAATCAACAATACGGGTCACTTCCTCCCCAAAACGATGCAAGATTTCTTGGCGGGTCGCTTCTCCCCCTTGGTCTTCTATGGCATCATGGAGCAATGCTGCAATAGTTTCTGCTTCACTCCCCCCATCTTCGATTACCAACCCTGCAACCGAGAGAAGATGGCCAATATAGGGGGTTTTATTTCCCTTACGAGTTTGGTTTTGATGGAGACGAGTGGCAAAAACAAGAGCATCTTCAAACTGGGATGTAAATGACATACTGATCCTTTTTTTGTTTTCTATAAGGTAGCATCCCCTCAATCCCGACAAAACATCCTATAACACTGACGCTTCAGCAGTAGAGACAACTGATCCAGTTTGTTTCGGGAATTTAATCCACACCATCATACTAAATTCTGTCCCGATATTGGTTAGAGAATCACAACTAATTGTCCCGTGATGTTTTTCTTCAATAATCTGTTTACTAATCGCTAATCCTAATCCCGTTCCCACTCCTATCGGTTTAGTAGTGAAAAAGTTATTAAAAATTTTTGCTCTTATGGACGGAGGGATTCCACAACCATTATCTGCGATCGCAACCCGGACTTGTTCAGCATTCACTCGTTCCGTTGTAATGGTAATTGTTTTGTCCTCTTTTCCTTTTTCATCTAATGTATCTAAGGCATTATTAACCAGATTCATAAAAACCTGATAAAGTGATCCCATAAACCCCTCAATTTCTGGAATTTCACCATAATTCCGAACAACTTTCACTCCTTGTTTAATGCGATTATTGAGGATAAGTAATGTGCTTTCTAAACAGTCGTGAACATTTAGCGGATTGGGGACTTCCTCATCAAAGCGAGAAACATTACGTAAACTTAATACAATTTGTCGAGTTCGTTCTGATCCCACCTTAATAGATTTTAAAATTTTCGGTAAGTCTTCCTCAAGAAACTCCCAGTCCACTTCTTCTATTTTTTTGCTTACTTCTAATGGTGGGGTTGGAATTGCCTTTTCATAGGTATTAATAAGAGCAAATAAATCCTGCACTTGTTCCTCAATGTGCAGAATATTACCATAAATAAAGTTAACCGGGTTATTGATTTCGTGAGCAACCCCCGCCAAAATTCGCCCTAGACTGGACATTTTTTCACTTTGAATAAGATGCTGTTCAGTTGAGGCTTTTTGTTCTTTTAATAACTGATCTACTCGTTGAATGAGTTGATTTAATGAGGCCGTTAATGTTCCTACTTCATCATTGGTTTGCACTTCTGCTTGTAACTGAAAGTTCGATTCTTCTGTTACCCGTTTAGCAACTTCAGTGGTTTCTAGCAAAGGAGTGGTTAAGGTGCGACTGGTATAGAGAACTAATAGAATTGCTATACCAATTGAAAGAAACATACTACTAACAATAATATTTCTTCTGATTCTGTTAGCTTCATTAACACCAGCAATTGTTAAAGCATTTTCTCGTCGTATGATCTCAATTAAATCAAATAACTCGTTAGAAATTTCTTCTAACCTTAAACTATATTGACTATTCGTAAAATCTACTAATTCCTCTTGATAATTATTAAGCTCATTTTCACTATTGATAGGCAAATCAATTGAACTGATTATCATTGATAATCTTTGCCAATAGTTTTGAGGCGTATTTCGGTATTGCTCTATAAATTCATCTATTTTTTGCTCATTAGAGTGATAATTTTCACTAATATTGCTCAGATATTTTTGCTCTTGTTGATGTTTCTGTTGAATAAAATCTTGTAAAATATTCCAATTTCCTCTTAAACGACTATAATGATTCTGAATGCTCACTACTTCGTCTTGAAAAAGAGTCGGCTCATTTAACAAAAAAAAGAGCTTTTGTTGACGATTCTGTATCTGTAAGATATCTTTTTGAACTGTGCTAAGTAAACTAATCTTTTCTTGAGAATATTTTTGAGCGTTCCAAGCTCGATTTTGATACAAGTTCCCAATTACAATCCCCACCGTTGTTCCTACCACTGCAACCCCTAAAGCAACTCCATAACCTAGTGCAATTTTTTGGCGGATTCGACAGTTACTCCATAAATTCGGCAAAGATAACCGAGGAGTGAAATAACATTTTTTTTCATTAGAGGAGGAAATTTGCTGACTGGGTTTGAAGTAAGGAAAGGCCATAACGTAATTTGCTGAAAACTAGACCAAGCGGGGTTTAAGAGTATCTATTTTTACAAAATACTCTCATCCCAACTAGGCTTATATTAGCAGATTTTTGGCTGCTTAACAAGAATAATTCTCAATAAGTTTAAAGATTAGCGATCAATCCAGAGGGGGTTTCGGGGGTTCCGTGGACTCCGTGCAATAATCAACCATGGGGGTTACGTCCGCCCCCAAAGGGTGTACCATCTCCTGACAGTTGGCTTCTCCTCGCTGATCTGCTATGGCATCATGGAGCAATACTGCAATAGTTTCTGCTTCACTCCCCCTATCTTCGATATACCAACCTGCAACCGAGAGAAGATGGCCAATTTGGCGAAACCTCTCAAACGGGAGAAAGGGAGTTAAGTTTATAACACCTTCTTTAAATATTCCCCGGTATAAGAGGTGGGGTGCTTGGCCACCGCTTCCGGTGTTCCCGTGGTGACAATTTGCCCCCCTCTATCTCCCCCTTCTGGCCCTAAGTCAATAATCCAATCACAGGAGCGAATTACATCTAAATTATGCTCAATGACCAAAATTGAATTGCCCTTATCAACTAAACGCTGAAGGACATTTAATAAGTGATGAATGTCATAAAAAGATAATCCGGTAGTGGGTTCATCAATTAAATATAACGTCTTCCCGGTGGCCCGTCGGGATAATTCTGAGGCTAATTTCACCCGTTGGGCCTCTCCTCCCGACAGGGTGGGGGCAGGTTGTCCTAATTTCACGTATCCTAACCCCACATCCACCAAAGTCTGTAACCGGGAGGCGGCCTTGGGGATGTTTTCAAATACTCCTAATGCCTCCTCTACGGTCATATCGAGAACATCTGCGATAGAATACCCCTTATACTTCACTTGCAGGGTTTCTCGGTTGTATCTGGCCCCTTTGCAGACTTCGCATTGCACATATACATCGGGCAGAAAGTTCATTTCAATGACATTCACCCCTTGACCACTACAAGCCTCACAGCGTCCCCCTTTGACATTAAAGGAGAAGCGGCCTTGTTTATAGCCTCTGGCCTTGGCTTCCACGGTTTCTGCAAAAATAGCGCGAATGGAGTCAAACACCCCGGTATAGGTGGCCGGGTTTGACCGAGGGGTGCGACCGATGGGGGATTGGTCGATGACAATGACTTTATCTACTGAGTTTACCCCGTCAATTTTGCCCAAATGTTGGGGGAAGGGGGTTTTTTGGGTGAGATGATGTTGTAAGGCCGGGTAAAGCAGATCATTGACTAGGGTAGATTTCCCCGAACCAGAAACCCCTGTAATACAGACCAGTTTCCCCAAGGGAATTTCTACATCAATGTTTTGTAAGTTATTTTGTTCGCATTGTTTGAGGATTAAACGGCGACCGTTGCCTTTTCTTCGGTCTTCGGGGGTTTCGATGACCATGCGACCGGATAAATAGGCCCCGGTGAGGGATTTTTCACTGTTCAGGAGGTCGTCGATGTGGCCTTGAGAGATGATTTCGCCGCCGTGTATTCCGGCTTTGGGGCCGATATCAATAATTTGGTCGGCGGTTCGGATGGTGTCTTCGTCGTGTTCGACGACAATGAGGGTGTTGCCGAGGTCGCGGAGTTTTTTCAGGGTTTGTAGGAGACGGCCATTGTCTCGCTGGTGGAGGCCGATGCTGGGTTCGTCGAGGACGTAGAGGACTCCGGTCAGTCCGGACCCAATTTGGGTGGCGAGGCGGATGCGTTGGGCTTCTCCGCCGGAGAGGGTCATGGCGGCGCGGTCTAGGGTAAGATAGTCTAGGCCGACATCGAGGAGGAATTGGAGTCGGGCGGTGATTTCTTTGAGGGCGAGTTCACCGATGAGGGCTTGTCGTTGGGTGAGTTGCAGGTTTTGGACACGGGTTTGGGCTTCGTGGATGGGGACGCTGGTGAGGTCGGTAATGCGGAATTGGCCGAGACGGACGGCGAGTGATTCGGGTTTGAGGCGTTTGCCTTGACAGGCATCGCAACTTTTAAAGACGATGTATTGTTCGAGTTTTTGTTTGTAGTTGTCGGAGTTGGTGTCTTGATAGTTGCGTTCTAGCATTTTGATGATGCCGGGGAAGCGGCGATAGTAGCCTTTGCCTCGGTAGGGGTCGGATTCGACGAGGATGGGGTCTTCGCAACCATAGAGGAGGGTTTGTTTTTGGGTTTGGGTGAGTTTTGCCCAGGGGGTTTGTAGTTCAAAGCCGTAGTCGCGGCCAACGCTGTAGAGGAGGGAGAGGTAGTAGGCGTTGTCTTTTTCGGACCAGGGCGCGATCGCGCTATACACGGGCTGACTAGGATCGGGTATAATCCGGTCGGGGTCAAAGGTGCGTAAACTGCCGATGCCGTGGCATTCGGGACAGGCCCCGTAGGGGGAGTTAAAGGAGAATAAGCGGGGGGACAGTTCATCCATGACGGCCCCGTGTTCGGGACAGGCGAAGTTTTCCGAGAAGACTAAGTTTTGGTCGGAGGGGGTTTGGGGGTCTTTTTCGGGGTCTTGTTCGGGACTGGGGGACCCCAGAACCATGGCCGTCCCTTCCCCATGTTTTAAGGCCGTGGCCAGGGAGTCGGCGAGACGTTCTTCGATGCCGTCTTTTTTGATGAGACGATCTACCACAATTTCGATGTCGTGGGTTTTGTTTTTGTTGAGTTCGATATTATCGCTGAGTTCTTGAATTTCCCCATTAATGCGGACTCGGACGAACCCTTGGGAGGTGAGACTGGAGAGGAGTTTTTGGTGAGTGCCTTTTTTGCCTCGGACGACGGGGGCGAGGATTTGGAATTTACTGCGGTCGGGGAGTTGTAAGATGCGATCGCACATTTCATCAATGGTTTGGGGGGCAATATTGCGATCGCAATGAGGACAATGGGGATCACCAGCCCGACCAAAGAGTAATCTAAGATAGTCATAAATTTCCGTCACCGTCCCCACCGTGGACCGGGGGTTATGGGAAGTGGATTTCTGGTCAATGGAAATGGCCGGACTCAACCCCTCAATGGCATCCACATCCGGTTTATCCAATTGTCCCAAAAACTGCCGCGCATAGGCACTCAGGGACTCTACATATCGCCGTTGTCCCTCCGCAAAAATGGTATCAAAGGCCAGTGACGATTTCCCGGACCCCGAAACCCCAGTAAAAACAATCAGTTGATCTCTCGGTAAGTCCAAGTCAACATTTTTCAAGTTATGCTGACGGGCCCCCCGAATGCGGATGGTGTTGCGGGAGTCTTGAGTTGGGAGGGAGTCAGAGAGGTTAATGGGGTCGTTCATACCGAAAATCGTTCACAGTCCTTAACAATTGTAGCCTAGTGCGGTTTGCAGTCACTAGCGTTGGGATTATCGGTAGGTGGGGAAGGTGGGAGTCGGGAGTCGGGAGTCGGGAGATGGGGAAGGTGGGGAGTAACAACTAATTACTGTTTACTGTTTACTGGTTACTGTTCCCTGTTCCCTGTTCCCTGTTCTCTTCGGATACTGATTACTGATTACTGATTACTGATTACTGTTTCACAAACACCAAAACTTACTTCTGCATTAACTGATTAATCTCCCGTTGCGTTGTAATTAATTGTTGTAAGAGTTCATTATTTTTACGCACAGCCTCCGTATTAGCATTGATGATATCAATTGACGTTTTTTGGCTTTTTTTAGATTGTTGAATAATAAAAAGTAAGGCAATTAAAAGAATGAGAGGAGGGGAGAGACTGAGCAGCAATTGAGAAAAAGATAGATTGGCCGACTCAGAAGAATTTGAAGGAGAAGGCGTAATATTTTGCACCTCTTGAACCGGATACGTCGTTTCAGGAAGAGAAGCAGAAACTTGAGGAGAGCGCGTTTTTTCTTTTAGAACAAGATTCCCTGAGAGAACTAAAGCGAGAAGAATTAATGAAAAGTTTTTTAACATGGCCTTGACTTTAAAATAATCACATGGTAACTAAAATCAATCCAATTATAGCTATTATATTGAATACTCTTTTAAGGATTGAAGATGTTTTTTTTTCAACTCTAATAATAATTGCAGTTGTTGGGCATTATCTTGCCAGAGTTGAGTATTTTCTTGTGCTGTTTCTCGTTTTTTTTGGCGAAACTGTTTCGGATTAGAGGGTTGTATATATTCTAACCGTTCTGGTGTAAATTCTTGTGCCGTAAAGGTGAGTTTGGCTTGAGATGAAGACGGAGATTTTGTAGAATGCTGAATTAAGAGAGCTTTTTCTGTTTGTTGTAGGCTTAACAAGGTTTGTAATAAACGGTTATTCTTTTGATAGGCTTTCGTATTGGCTTGGGAACAGGTTAGCGCGTCTTGCTGTAACCGTCGAACAGCGCGACTGGGGACAAAAAAGACAAATAAACCTACAGCCGGAATTGATAACCCCGTAATTAGCTCAAAAATCGGGGGTTTGGGCAAATTTTTGGGGGAGGAGGAGGACTGTGCCAACCCCGTTGTTGCAGTTAGGAGGATTAACCCGACACTGCTGATCATTAAAACAGTTGCTTTGAACCAAGGTAATCGGTGCATGAGAGAAAACCAAAAAATAAATGATTCTGCTCCATCTTAAACGGTTTCGCTAGAATGCAAACAACTTAGCAATCCTCAAGCACTATGAATAGACCGATAAAACGCCGTAAATTCTTAATTACAGGTGCAGTCACCACTGGAGTTGTGATAGGTGGCAGCATTTTACATAAAACATTAACCTCTGCTGATGCGGATACTCCCGTAACCTCAAGCACCACTCCCTCCGAAAAAGCCAATTCACAACCTGTTCCCCCCACCGGGATACCAGAGCGAGTTTTAGGGAAAACAGGGGTTTCTGTCCCTATTTTAGGGTTAGGAGGAGCAGGCCAGACCCCGTTATCTTGGACGGGGAGAGAAAAAGAAGCGATCGCAATGATAGAAACCGCCCTACAAGAGGGGATTCGCTACTTTGACACCGCGGCCTCCTACGGACCGAGTGAGGGATATTTAGGGAAAATCTTACCCTCAATGCGCCAAGACATCTTTTTAGCCAGTAAAACCGCCAAACTAGACCGAGATAATGCGTGGCGAGAATTAGAACGCTCCTTAAAACGCCTCAACACCGATTATCTGGACTTATGGCAAATGCACCATATTTCCTTTATGGACGAACTAGATCAAATCACCGGAAATAATGGGGCCGCCAAAGCGATAGAAGAAGCCAAAGATCAGAAACTCATTCGTTTTGTAGGCATTACAGGACACCATGAACCCGATGTCATTGCCGAAGGGTTGCGTCGTTATCCCTTTGATACTGCATTAATCCCCGTAAATGCCGCCGACTCCCACCATCCCCGGCCCTTTATCCCAGAAGTCTTACCCGTGGCCCAAGAAAATAATGTAGGAATTATCGCCATGAAAGTCCCCGCCTATGGCCGCTTATTTAAGCCTGGTGTCCTCGACGGGATGCAGCAAGCGTTTGGCTATTCCCTCTCCCAACAAGGCGTACACACCGCCATTATCGCCGCAGAAACCCCAGAACAGTTGATCTCGAATATCAATGTGGCGCGACAATTTCAGCCCTTATCTGAGCCAGAATTAGCCCAAATTGCCCAACAGACAGCCAACGCTTGGGAGGATAACACCTTCTTTCGCGCTTGGACTTAATGGGGGATATAGGGACGTTTCAGGCAACGTTCCTATACTTGGGAAATCCCAACCTGAAATGATCCTAAAACCGAACCAAATCCCCGTCACAGCCTCGTTATGCTGTAACTAGAGAATCATGTCTCGGTTACCAGAAATTTTGGGTCTAAAGCCTCGCCCTTTCAGGGCGACTCTGCTATCATGGAGAAACTGGAGCGGTATTCAACCAGTTTAACAACCGAGCCTCTAATCGAGGCAACTGAACCTTGAAAACTAGAGTTAGTGG
>NZ_JAQMSD010000244.1 GCF_028330525.1 Spirulina sp. CS-785/01 | reverse complement strand
TATCTCCTCTATCTCCTCTATCTCCTCTATCTCCTCTATCTCCTCTATCTCCTCTATCACCTCTATCTCCTCTATCTCCTCTATCTCCTCTATCCCCTCTATCCCCTCTATCCCCTCTATCTCCTCTATCCCCTCTATTGACAAAAGACAGATTATCTTAATTAACGGGACTGACGACGGTTTTTAATCTCTGTAATGGGTAATAACAGGGTTTCCTCAATTTCTTGAATCACCTCATCACTGACATTCGGGGTACTGTACATACAGTCCACCAAGATTTTATTCCCGATATAATATTGCTTGAGAACGTCTCGCTGTTCTCCATTAAATTGCCAGTCAAACCCGACATTACGGTGTTCTACAATGACTAACCGTAAGTTGCGCGTCCAAATTTCACTATTCATTTGCCACCACTTCTGATATTTAGCGCGATCTTTATCTGCATCCGGTAGTTGGTCTTTAAATCGTTGTAAGGCTCGTTTTAATTCGGGAGTAATTTCAATCTCTTTATCATTGGCAAATTTTAAAAACAAGCCTAAGTCATGGGCATAAGTGACTAATAAACATTCTAAAATTAAATCAATGACAAAATCTGGGGCGAGGTGGCGAATGGCATTGTTTTTGAAGGCAAAATCTAAGTCTCCATCCAGAGCGCACGCGAGGGAACGGTCATGGAGTGCTGATTTTAAGGTGCGATCTACGGCATGGGAAAAGTCTAGAGGCCGAGCTAGTTTAGGCTCAAATATTCGATCTACCGCTTGCCCAAAATAAAAAGCACGAACCGCCGCCACTTTATAGGGAGCTTGGACTAAAATTGATTTTTGATTAACCCACGATAAAAAGATTTGGATTTTTTTATCATCTGCTACCAGTTTATCAATTTTTCGTTTCATTTGCAACAAAAAATCGTCAATGTGCAGCATTTTATCGGCTGCATTAAAAAAGAAATCCCGTTGCTTTCTAATTTTCTTGCTATTTTGATTAAACGGATAACTGAGAATATTATCTTGGAGTTGTTTTAATAAAAAACTGCCAATCAAATAATCCTGAAAAACTAAATCAAAAAACGAATAAACGCCTTGCGCTCGCTCTACAAGAATTTGATGATGTGCGGTAATCCCTTTGAGAATTTCTTGAGTAGCTAGGGTTAATTCTTCTGGCTTTAATTTTAACTTTTTTTTAAAGAATGAAGCGATATAGCGATAAAGCTGTTGGTGGTTGAAAAATAAGTTTTTGCTCTCAATGGATTGAATGGCAATGTGACTGAGTAACTCAATCTTGTCTGTTAAGTCTAAAGTTTGAAAAGAGTTATCGAATTCCTGTGTATTATGCTGTTCATTGAGCAATAATTCTAAGCTCTCCTCATAAAACTCAAAGCGTCGTTTCGGTAACTCCCGAAGTTTATCAAAAACCCCACAAATGGCATCTAACCAAAAGGGATGACTGGCTAACTCTTTCAGGGGTTTATTAGTAGAAACAGTTAATTCAGTAATTAACTGTTTAGCTAAGTCTGTTCTTTCATTGGTATTCTCTCCAGTATGCTTAAACCAATTTTTAATAAACACCTTCATTTGCTCGGTGTGGAGGTCTGCAATTTCCACATGAGCAAAGGTGGGTAAGGTATAATCGGTGATTTGGGTGCGGCCTGCTAAAACGAAGCGATTTTTATAATATCGTTGACTAAACGCACGAATTTGGAATTGGAGGTCTTTGCGATATTGTAACGGCCCTTCATCTAAACCATCGAGTAACAGAAACAGATGTCCAGCATTAAGTAATCGTTCCACTTGCTCCATTTCGGGGAGGTTTAGGACTTGCTGAATTTGTTTTTGTAACCCGGTTTCATAATCCTTTAAACTGGGTAAATTAATGAAAATGGGAATCAGTTGGCCAAAATTTTTTTTCTGGCAACAACTCATAGCGAGGTGACGCAAAAACGCACTTTTTCCTGTTCCGGCTTTTCCTAAGATCATGAGCTTGGAATACTTCTGCACTGCTTGAATTCCAGAAATCCGTTGTTGTCTGTCTCCGAGGCCAAACCGTTCAAATTCTTCCCGTTGATTGAGGTTTTCCAAATAAGAGGAGAAATTAATATAAATATCCCGTGAAATTTTACTCACTAAATAGACATCAAAGGCCAAATCTTCAATGGTTAAAGAATGGCCATTGAGGAGAGGAAGTCGGGCCGCTGTAGTTTGGAGTTTTTTACAACTGCGTTGGCGTAGAGATGTAATGACTTTGGCCGGAAACGCTCTCACAGGGGGAGCAGGAGGGGGAGCAGGAGGGGGAGGGGGAGGAGGAGCAGGAGGAGGAGCAGGAGTGGGGGAAGCAGGGTTGGAGGACTCCGGAAAATCCGCCACCTCTTGCCAATTTAGTTCTAATGCCGCACAAATTTTTTGAAACTCCTGTTGATCAATGGGTTCTCCTTCCAAAAAATTGTGAATGGTAGCCAGAGAGGTGGGGAGTCCTTGGGTTTCAATGATCTGACTGGCAGAATTGAGCCAAGCGGATTTTGCTTGCTCAATACCTTCATCCGATGCTTTTAATAATAATGGTTGTATCCCTTCTACCATGTTTCAGCCAGCGTATTTCATCTCGATCCTGCCAGATCAAGAAAGGTTTTACCTTCGTTGCCAATAAATTGTACTCGCTATCTCCAGTCTGTCGCCTCATCTGGGAAAGAATTCCTCGGACTGCCTGTGTCAGTGTCGCTGCTTTTTGTCACAATGGATTAAATAGCCCAACCCTCAGAAAACGAGTCCATGATCCTAAAAAATCTCTTAGCGGGTGAGAAAAGTCGCTGGAAACCCATTATTCGTGAGTTTGAACAAGCATTAGGCAAGACCAACGTGGTGCAGCGTAAGGATGAACTGCTCACCTACGAGTGTGATGGTTTGGCGGCCTATCGTCAAAGGCCGGCCTTGGTGGTGTTACCCCGTAGTACGGAGGAAGTAGCGGCGGCGGTGGAAATTTGCGATCGCAATAATCTCCCTTGGGTAGCCCGGGGCGCGGGTACAGGACTTTCTGGGGGGGCGTTGCCGCTTTCGGAAGGGGTGTTAATTGTAACGGCAAAAATGAGCCGTATTTTGGAGGTTGACCTCGAAAACCAGCGCGTGGTGGTTCAACCGGGAGTGATTAATAATTGGGTGACTCAAACGGTGAGTGGGGCAGGGTTTTATTATGCCCCTGATCCCTCCAGTCAAATTATTTGTTCGATTGGGGGGAATGTGGCGGAAAATTCCGGGGGGGTTCACTGTTTGAAATACGGTGTCACCACTAACCATGTCCTGGCTTTAAAAATTGTCACCCCAGAGGGGGAGATTCTCGACATAGGCGGACAAGTTCCCGAAATGCCGGGTTATGACCTGGCGGGGGTATTTGTTGGCTCAGAAGGGACCCTAGGCATCGCTACGGAGATCACCTTGCGTATTCTCAAGACTCCGGAATCGATCTCGGTTCTCTTGGCCGATTTTCCCAATATTGAAACTGCCGGGAAAGCGGTGACGGAGATTATCCGGGCGGGGGTGATTCCGGCTGGCATGGAAATGATGGATAATTTGAGTATTAATGCTGTGGAAGATGTGGTAGGGACCGGCTGTTATCCGCGAGATGCGGGGGCCATTCTCCTGGTGGAGTTAGATGGGTTAGCGGTGGAAGTGACGGGAAATATTGAGCGAGTGGCGGGGATTTGCCGCCAGAATGAGGCGCGAAATATTACTACGGCGGAGGACTCGGAAACGCGGTTGAAGTTCTGGAAAGGACGCAAAGCGGCTTTTGCGGCGGCAGGCCATATCAGTCCGAATTATTTTGTGCAGGATGGGGTTGTGCCTCGGACTCAGTTGGCGAAGGTGTTACGGGAGATCGAGGAATTAAGTGCGCGATCGGGCTATCAAATCGCCAATGTGTTTCATGCCGGAGATGGGAATTTACACCCGCTTATTCTCTACGATGAAGCGATTCCAGGGGCATTTGCGGAAGTGGAGAAGGTGGGGGAAGAAATCCTGCGCTTATGTGTGGAAGCGGGAGGCAGTCTATCGGGAGAACATGGTATTGGGGCGGATAAAAATTGTTATATGCCCCAGATGTTCAATGAGACGGATTTAGAGACGATGCAGTTAGTCCGCAGTGCTTTTAATCCCAAGGGGTTAGCTAATCCAGAGAAGTTGTTTCCCACTCCGCGTACTTGCGGGGAACGGGCTAATGTGCAGATTCCAGGGCAAATGAAGGGGGCGGAGTTGTTTTAGAGCAGTATCTCTATCAAGAAGCCCAACAGCAGGGAGGATGTCAACCCTAAACCAGTAAAGCTAATAAAATTAAGCCAAAACTGATTAAGTAAAATATGCCCACAATTTGGGTTTCTTGCCATCCGGTTAATTCTAGGTGGTGGTGGACTGGGGCCATTTTCAAGAGACGTTTGCCCACTCCTTGGGGGTTTTTGGTGGCTTTGTAATACCCTACTTGGGCAATGACAGAGAGAGACTCGATGAAGAATAAGCCACTGATGACAAATAATCCCCATAAATTGCCGGAGAGGATACCGACTCCTGCAAGGGCGGCCCCTAGGGCCAATGATCCGGTATCCCCCATGAAGACTTTGGCGGGGTTGCGGTTATGGCTGACAAACCCTAAACATCCGCCGCTTAAACAGGTGCAAAAGGTGGCTAAGTCGGGATGGGTGGGGTAGGTGAGGGCGGCCATACCTAATAATGCGATCGCGCCCGTCCCTCCCGCAAGGCCATCCACCCCATCCGTTAAATTAGTAGCATTACTCTCTGCTGCAAAGACAAACACCGCTAAAGGCCAAAACAAGACACCCAAGGGCAAAATTACCCCCAACGGTAACTCAATATTGGTGATACTGGCTGGTTGGGTGAAAACCATCCAAACACAAAAGACCACTGCTCCCCCAATTTGCAATAATAATTTCATGGGGGGAGTAATCCCTTTATTGGACTTTCGCCGTAAAATTTGCCAGTCATCTAACCACCCCATAAACCCGTAGAGAAGGGTGATCAAACCAACGGCCAGCGCGTTTCCCGCAAACCCCGACCAAACCCACGCTAACAGGACGGCCACCGGGACAAAAAATATCCCTCCCATGGTGGGAGTCCCCGCTTTTTTCAGGTGTGTTTGTGGTCCGTCTTCTTGGATAAACTGGCCAGCCTTTAACCGTTGTAAAATGGGAATCACCCAAACCCCCACCCCACTACTGGCCACCGCAGACACCAGCAAGGGAAGGGTTAAAGATTGTAAGGGGGAAACCCCTCCCAAGAAAAGATCAAAAGTTATCCCAACCCCTCCTAAGAGAATGACCAGTAAGATTAATAAGCTGATACCAGAGGGTTTTCGGACGGCATTGGGTAAAAATGCTTTCGCTTCCACGACTCACTCACACCTTAATCGTTACCACACTTAATAAAATACGCTACTGAGTCACCATTTCCCTACCCTTTCCCCAAAAAAAAGGTGGGACTCCCCACCTCATCTTGTCTTAGTCGTCTAGATCATCATTATTATTTACATCGTCGTCAAAGTCTTTATCATCGACTTCCATTAAATCTTCAATTTCAGGATCAGTTTCATCTTTGTCTTCCTCCTCTGCATCGGGACGCGCAATGAGACGGCCTTCCGCGATTAACCAATTTAACAAGGAGTCTTCCTGTTTGAGGGGAATCACTGTGGCGGGTTCATAACGAGACTCTTGGGAAAGGGCGGGACTATTGATAGCCATAGATCAGATCACCATTCGATACACTGTACACCTTTTCGAGTGTACCTGAATTTTGAGCAGGTTGCGTTGTGGTTCTGGGGTCGCCATTCATTACTCCATTGTCTCTTAATCCTGAGTGGTGGGTCGATAAATTTTGCCAATGGTGTGATCGGCTTCGACTTCCACCACTAAATCGGTCAAAATAGGATTATTCACCAATGGAGTAATGAATAGCTCCGGGTGCAAGGCTTTCCAGAAATATTCAACAAATTCATCAATCTCCCCATCTGTCATTCCCGACTGTTTCTGTTCCCGCATTTTTTGTTCTGCTTCCTTGCGCCATTGTTTACTGAGACGATAATCTACGGGGTTTAAGACCACTAAACGGTCTAAACGATGCCACAGGTGAACATAGTCCATTAACCGTTCATTCATATCTCGCGCAAACTGACGGTCTTCTTCGGTGCGGATGGGGTCGGGGGGGTGGTCAAACGCGCTATCATCGGGGACAGGACGTACCCCGACAAACCATCCCTCAAATAAAATAATATCCACCGGATCAATAATTTCGGGGTCTGCTTTATCGCCGGCCCCTTGCCATGCAGACTTATCAAAGCGAGGGATAACAACGGGTTTGGTTCGGGTGGCCTGACGGAGTTTGTCGAGTAATTCAATGCCAATTTCCACATCATGGGTCCCTGGGGGGCCACGCCAAATGATGCGAGGATCAAAGCGTTGTAGTTGTTGCCGTTCGATGTAAGATTTGTAGAGGTCATCGAGGGATAAGGCGACACTGGAATAGCCCAGTTGGCCTAAAATAAGCTGGACTGCGCTGGCAATGGTGCTTTTCCCTGTTCCCTGGCCGCCGAGGATGCCTTGAACGAGAGGCCGTTGTAGTTTTTCCCGGACTTCGATCAATTCCAGGGCGAAGGGTAGCCAGAAGTTCCAGAGGTTACGGAGACCTTGGTTATGATCGACTTTGCGGGTTTGACACAAGTCTAGGATATCTGAGGCGACGCTGGTGAATAAATGCGATCGCGCGGCAATTTTCTCCAACCCATTCTCCTCTGTCAGGCCAAAGGCCCCTGCATTCCCTGTGGCCAGTTCCTGCTGAAGAATATACTGTTCTTCCTCCGGAGTCGGGTGTTCTTCCTGACTCCACCGTTCCAAAATCTCTAATTTGCGATCTTTGGTAGCAGACATAATTTTTTTGGTTGTTGGTTGTTGGTTGTTGGTTGTTGGTGAAAAAGGGAACAGGGAACTCCGGAACAGGGAACACCGGAACAGTAAACAGTAAACAGTAATGTTGTTTGTTCTGGGTTCTTTGTTCTCCCCCATCTCCCCCATCTCCCCTATCTCCCCCATCTCCCCTATCTCCCCCATCTCCCCTATC
>NZ_JAQMSD010000243.1 GCF_028330525.1 Spirulina sp. CS-785/01 | reverse complement strand
GGCTAGGTGGGGGTGCTTTCCCCCCTCGCCCTTTGGGAAAGGGGGCTAGGTGGGGGTGCTTTCCCCCCTCGCCCTTTGGGAAAGGGGGCTAGGTGGGGGTGCTTTCCCCCCTCGCCCTTTGGGAGAGGGGGCTAGGGGGTGAGGGACCCAACCCAATCATATTAATAACTAAATAACTGAATACTCAAATAATAAAAAAAAATGACTAAAATTTTCCTTCTATGCACGCCCAACAAATTGCTAAAAAGTAAAAAATAGGGGATGACAAACCCAACTTAATCCATTAGGTTGGAAAAAACCAAAACAAAATTAAATATTAGCGGCTATGTTATGTAATCTGACGCATCTACCCAAAGGAATTTTCTCCTTTTCCGTCGTCAGTCTAGCGATGTTGGGTGTTACGAATGGCGCGATTCCCCTCTGGGGAGGCTACGCGATCGCGCAAACCATTACCCCTGCCCAAGATGGCACAGGAACAATCACCACCCCCCAAGGGAATCAAATCAATATTACTGGGGGAACACCCTCTACAGATGGGGCAAATTTATTTCACAGTTTCGAGCAATTTAATCTCTCTCCAGAGCAAATTGCCAACTTTCTCGCCAACCCAGATATACAGAACATTTTAGGCAGAATTACCAGTAATGACCCCTCAATTATTAACGGCCTAATCCAAATTACCGGAAGTAACGCTAATTTATACCTAATGAACCCCGCAGGGATTATTTTTGGAGAGAATGCCCAACTAAACATTTCCGGGGACTTCTTCGCCACAACCGCCACCGGAATCGGCTTTGGAAATAATCAATGGTTTAATGGGTTTGGTGAGAATAATTACTCAGAATTAGTGGGAACGCCCTCCCAATTGGCATTTGACTTATCCCAACCCTCAGCCATCCTGAACCAAGGCGACTTAACTGTTAATTCCGGACAAGATTTAACCCTTATGGGGGGAGCAGTCGCCAATACAGGCACAATAGAAGCCCCCAATGGCACAATTACCTTATCAGCAGTCCCCGGCAGTCAGTTAGTCCGCATTGAGCAAGAAGGGAACTTATTAAACCTAGAAATTGCCCCCCCCAGAGACATCCAAGGCAATACCTTACCCTTCACTGCCCTAGATATACCAGACCTCTTAACCGCCTCAGAAGCCCCCGAAAATGAGCAAGAAGCCCTCTCAAGCGTCGAAAATGGCACTTTAGCCATTCTGGGGTCAATTACAGGCCAGAAGGTCAATTTAGCCGCAGTGAACCCCATTCAAACCCCTGATTATCAATTAATTCGCACAGGAGATGGTACAGAACACGCTCCAAAAGTGACTCGCTTTCCCACCCATCCCGATGATCCTCTAACTTATACCTTTATTGATGGAACAGTGGACAGTTACGAGGACTTTTTGTACGGGGGAACTCCGGGAACTGTCAGTGTCGTTATTCTTCCCGATGACTCCGGAATAGCAGTCATTGGCGAACATTTATCCTTAACCGAAAATATTGATGCACTCCAACTCATTACAGAAGGAGGACAAGGGAACTTTTGGCTCGGTAAAGACTTTATCAACAATGAAACCCTAGGACAATATCAAGAGCAATTGCAGCAATGGGGAACAGCACTAAGTCCCCATGCAGATATCCTGTTATTAAGTTGTTACACCGCATTAGGAACAGTTGGAGAGAGTCTCATACAGAATTTAGCCCAAGCAACAGGTGCAGATGTGGCCGCATCCACCAATTTAACTGGAAATCCGGCATTAGGAGGCGATTGGGTTTTAGAACAGAGTACAGGGAATATTGAAGCCTCTGTGGGGATTATGCCAGAGGTTCTCACAAATTATCAGGGGAAACTGGCCGTCTTTACCGTGACGGATGGGGGAGACTTAGGAACAGATACCTTGCGAGATGCGATCGCGCAAGCCAATGGTAACACAGGAGCAGATGAAATCCGCTTCAGTGGCGTTTCCTTAGTTGATTTAACATCAGGACAGTTACTCATTAACGACGAATTAACCATCACCGGAGGCACAACCAATGTCACCGTGCAGCGCAACACAGGAGCAAAGGATTTTCGTATTTTTGACGTAATGGGAGGAGTCACAACAACGTTTGATAACTTAACCATTCAGAATGGCAAAATCCCCGGCAGTACAGGAGGTGCAATTAATGCCAGTGGTGCAGTAAACCTCATCAACACTACAGTATCAGGAAACTCTAGTTTCTTTGGGGGTGGAGGAGTTCACTCCTATACCACCATAACTCTTACCAATAGCACCATATCACACAACTCAAATCAGAGTGGAGGGGGTGGAATTCATGCCAACGGTGCAGTAAACCTCCTTGATAGTACCGTATCCTATAACTCTGGTGCGGACGGTGGTGGGATTCACTCCAACACAGCAATTAATCTCACCAATAGTACCGTATCCTATAACTCTGCTAATACTGGTACAGGAGGAGGCATCAATGCCAATGGTACAATCAGCCTCTCTGACAATAGCATTGTTTCCAATAACACCAGTAATTTAGATGGGGGTGGAATTAATGCCACTAACACCATCAACATTAGCGATAGTACCGTAACAGGCAACACCAGTCTCACAGGTGGGGGTGGGGGAATTGACCACAATGGTAATGATTTTCTGACCATTGATAATAGTGTTATTTCCGACAATTTCGCCAACGTGACGGGTGGTGGGGTATTATCTGCTGCGGGTAATGCAACCACCACCATTACCAACTCAACCATTTCAGGCAATACAGCAGCGACTGATAACAGTGGTGGACTGGGTATCGTTGGCAATTTTACCCTCACCGACTCCATCGTTTCCAACAATTCGTCCGGTGCATTTGGAGGAGGAATTGGCATGACAGGTGACTTCACCCTGAGAAACTCCACGGTTTCTGATAATGTATCAGCGAACAGTGGTGCAGGAATAGCCAACTTTAATGGCGATCTTACAGTCATCGACTCAACGATTTCAGGCAATTCAGGAGGAGGGGGAATTTCGAGTTATGTCGGTGATATGAGTGTAACGAACAGTACCATTACAGATAATATCTCTCAATTCAATGGTGCAGGGATTAATATAGATGGTGCAGTCAGCCTCACCAATAGCACCGTATCAGACAATACCAGTCTCCCAGGTACAGGTGGAGCAATTCATTCTAATACCGCGATTAATCTCACCAATAGTACGATATCCGAAAACTCCAGCAATAGCGGTGGGGGTGGACTTCATAGTGGTGGAGATATTACTGTCAATAATAGTCTTATCCGTGGGAATAGTGTAAACACTTGGGGCGGTGGAATTAATAGTCATGCCAACGTTACCGCCAACAATAGCACGATTCGTAACAACCAAGCCGCTTTAGGTGGTGGTGGGATTAATAGTGATGGCCATATCACAGTCAACAATAGCACCATCAATAATAATACTGCGATTCAAGGGGGTGGCCTTCGTAGCACCTCAGCAATGACTGTCACCAACAGTACCATAAGCGGCAATCACGCTTATGGCTATGGTGGTGGCATTCGCAGTAATAATGGAAGTGGCACAATTCGTAACAGCACCATTGCCTTTAACATAGCCGATGCCGATAATGAAGGTACAGGTGACGGTGGCGGCATTTACCGCTTTGGCACAACAGGCACATTCAACATTGAAAACAGCATCATTGCCCAAAACACCGACATTGGCGGACAAGCCAACGATTTAAAAGGTACATTTGATAGTATCCAATACAGTCTCTTTGAAGACCCCAACGGTGCAACCATCACCACCAGCAATAACAATATTATCGGACAAGACCCGAAACTCTCCGCCCTAGGCAACCATGGAGGCACAACCCAAACCCATGCCCTCCTCCCCGGAAGTCCTGCCATTAATGCCGGGACAAGCACCAATGCCCCCACCACAGACCAACGGGGACTCCTCCGCAACATCGTGGATATGGGGGCCTTTGAAGTGAATGGCAATCTGCAAACCAGTACCACCAGCAGTAACCTCAACCCCCAACCCGGAGATGTCGTCACAACCACCCTAACCGTACAAAATCTTGGTGATGCAGTGGGGAGTATTTCCCTGAAAAGCCTAATCTCCTTTGGCTTTGCTCTCACCGATGTCCAACTGAGTCAGGGCAGTTTTGACCCCGTAACCCAAATTTGGACAGTGGGAACATTAGATGGGGCCTTTAATCTCTTAGATGCTAGTAATACAGCCACTCTCTCCCTAACCGGACGACTCCCCACCGAAGATACCGTCCTAGACGTTGATCTCCTCTCCAACGTACAAGGAGACCTGTCCACCTCCTCAGAATTAGAATTTCTGCTCTCCGCGCACCCATCTCTTAATGTTCATCACACCAGGGTAAGCTCATCTAATTTGGTATAAATAGTAACTGAAAAAAGTCCAGTGATTCCAATTTTACCTAAAATTGACAAATTGACCTCAAAAATTAGTTTTTTTGTTCTAGTCTTATAGGATTGACCAATATCTTGAAGAAAGAACCAAGAGTTGTCAACAGTTATTGCGATCGCGATCAAAATATCCAAACTTATTCAGCCACACAAAAGAAAAAATCCCTTTTTATTGTCAATAAATCAAGAATATTGTCAATAACTAAACAAGTCATCAATTTTTGATGTTATGATTTTATTTTTGTCTGTAGCTATTAATACAAATTTAGATGAGCTAGCCCTGTTCATCACACTACCGAAACCAACAGAATGATGAATATTATTGAAGATAATATTGAAGAGAGTGTTGAAGAAGGAAAAACCGCCAGCGCAGAACAATCCACCTCACCCTCCACTCCCTCTTTCAACAATACCCCAGAAGCCGCAGTAGAAGAAGCAGAACAAAAAAGCACCGACACCTATACTAACCATTTTGGTCTCAATCAAGTCCCTTACTTGCGCTTTGCCGAAATTCAGCAAATGTTAACGGATGTGGAAAGCAACTATGGGATCAAACCCGCTTTTCTCTACGCTTCCTTCCAGCCGGCTCAACCCCACGCTAGTCAACCTGGACAAGTCCTGTGGGAATATAATCAAAATGGCGCACAATCGACCTTACCCAGTGATGAACTCGAACTGCGGTTACTCACGGCCACAGGCAACGTCATTATTCAGCGCATCCCTGGGGCAACTCGTGCCAATGTTCGTGCCGTAGCCCGAGAATTACGACTGTCCACCCGCAATCGTAACCGGACAACAGCCTTTATGGAGTCCGCCCAACAACTCTATCAATGGATCATTGCGCCGTTAGAAGAAGAATTAGAAGCCCAAGGGGTGGAAAATCTCTCCTTAATTTTAGACCGAGGTTTATTATCATTACCCTTTGCGGCCTTTCATGATGGGGAAGAATTTTTAATTGAAAAATATAGTTTAGGCTTGATTCCCAGTGCTTCTTTTATTGATCCTCGTCCCTGGCAACGAGATGAAACAGAGGTCTTAGCTATGGGAGCAGAGAGCTTTACGACTTTAGAGTCCCTGCCTAGCGTTCCCGTCGAAGTAGAAAGAATTACACAAACTTGGCCAGGAGAGAGCTTTCTGAATGAGGAGTTTTCAGTTCAGAATTTGCAACGGGCTAGGGAGAAAAACGATTACAATATTATTCACTTAGCCACTCATGCGGAATTTAACCCCGGCAGACCGAGTAATTCTTATATTCAGTTTTCGGATCAACGACTCACCCTCGACCGTCTCCCGCAGTTAAAATTGGATGACCCCGTGGTGGATTTATTGGTGTTGAGTGCTTGTCAAACTGCATTAGGTGATCCCGATGCAGAGTTAGGGTTTGCGGGGTTATCTATTATGGCGGGGGTTAAAAGTGCATTAGGGAGTTTATGGTCTGTGAATGATTTGGGGACATTGGCCCTGATGACCCATTTCTATGACAGTTTACAGGATGCTCCTATTAAAGCAGAAGCCTTGCGCCAAGCGCAGTTAGCCATGTTACGGGGAGAGGTGCAGGTGGATGGAGAACGGTTACGAGGGCCTAGAGGTAATGTATCTTTACCGACTCCTTTGCAACAGTTGAATGATGTCAATTTAAATCATCCTTATTTTTGGAGTGGGTTTACGATGATTGGCAGTCCTTGGTAAAGCAGGGTGAAATGGGGAGTGGGTAGGAATTGGCTGGCGGACTTTCGTAGAATCACGGAATTTTTCCAACCATTCCCCTTCCCAAAATTTTCACAATCCTATTCCCAAGATTTTCACAGTCCTTGTTTAGCGTGGGACTATGGGTTCAATCGAGGTAACTTGTCATGGCTAGTATTTCCAATATGTCCATCTCTCCGATAGGAGACGAACTAACCATCCGTCAAAAACTCTATGAGATTTATGGCAAAATCTATACAGTAGAGGCGTTGACTCCTCAAGAACAGCATTTGCTGGAGTATATTGCCCAAAAAGATACGTTAGGCCCAGAGGGCCAAGATATTCTCCGTCGCATTCGCTATGTCCTCAAGCGGAAACAACGACAAAACCGTCAACAGGCGGCTTGAGGGAATGACTGTTTTTTGTTACAGAGATAATAATTTGTAACAAGTAAACCGTAATGAAGAAAGTTGTCAAAGTTAAACCTAATGCTAAACAGCAGTCTGTGACGGAACAAGCGGACGGCAGTTTGCGTGTTTCTCTCCAGTCTCCTCCGGTGGATGGGAAAGCTAACAAGGAATTAATTAAGCTACTGGCGAAACAATACGGGGTGTCTCAGTCGCAGATCACGATTAAACATGGCCAGAGGGGAAAACAAAAGTTGATTGAAATTGCGGAGGAATGAGGCAGAGTTGGCGATCGCCTGCCCAGAATGTGTCAGAATTTGGAGATGGGGTTCACGTTGTTGGAACTCGCCTTTCTTTTTTGCCTCTGTACTGTCTTGTTATGGCTGATTCTACTGCTCAGGTTATTCGGATTCAACACCCACTGGTGCAACATAAGCTCACGTTGATGCGACAAAGTGAGACGAGTACGGCTAAATTCCGCCAATTGCTCAGGGAAATTGGGATGTTGCTGGCCTATGAGGTGACGAGGGATTTACCCCTGAGATTAGAGTCCATACAAACGCCCCTTGCGTCCACTGAAGCCCCGAAACTGGCCCCGGATAAGAAATTAGTCCTAGTTTCGATTTTACGGGCGGGACAGGGCTTATTAGATGGGATGTTGGAGTTGATTCCTTCGGCACGGGTGGGGCATATTGGCTTATATCGAGACCCTTCAACTCGTGTTCCGGTGGAGTATTATTTTAAGTTGCCCCATGATGTTGAGCATCGGGATGTGTTGATTGTTGATCCGATGTTGGCGACGGGGAATTCTGCGATCGCTGCTGTAGAAAGAGTGCAAGAATATAATCCCCTGTCGATTAAGTTTATCTGTTTGTTAGCGGCCCCAGAAGGCATTGCTAATTTTCACAGTCATCACCCCCACATTCCCCTTTATACGGCGGCCATTGACGATCATTTAGATGATCACGCTTATATTATTCCTGGGTTAGGAGATGCGGGCGATCGCGCTTTTGGCACAAGATAAATTAGACCGTCCTGTTATACCTGATCTTATGACCCAGATTATTCGCTTACTATCCCAACCTATTACACCAGCAAATTTTACTCCCTTTGGCCAAGTTATTTTTCCTACGGGGGATGGGAAACCCTTTGATGAGACAGACGCACAGTTAGATTTATCCCAAGGCATTCCTCGTTTTTATATTATGCAGTTGGAGCAACGGGGAATGGAATTTAGCAGCATTACCCGACATCAACGGTGTACCCAATGTCTGGGTGCATTGGAGGGGAAAGACTGGTATATTGCGGTTGCTCCTCCTTGTGAGGGGGATAAACCGAAAAAAGATGAGATTGCAGCTTTTCACATTCCCGGCCATTGTTTTATTAAGTTAAATCATGGCACTTGGCACGCGGGGCCGTATTTTTCCCATCCTCTGGTCAATTTCTACAATCTGGAGTTAAGTGATACGAATGAAGTAGATCATTTTACCCATGATTTTCAAGATCAGTTCTTGATCTGGCAACAGAAAAGCTCTGAAGGGTAAAAAGAAGTGAGGAAAGAGAAGTGAGAATTGAGTTAAAATCCCTCTCTCCTCATTAATGGTTAACTCGCTGACTGGGCATTACATTTTTACATTCAAAAAAGAGGGATTAAAGAAAAAATTTAACCCTCTTAAATAATTAATAATTAATGATGAATTAACTAATAACTTTCATCCGGTTCAACGGTGAGTAAAGCTAAAAGTTGATTGGCTTGTAAGAGGCGATCGCAGATAATTGTTTTCCATTTTAAGCTAATTTTCGGATCAGATAAAACCTCAAATGCTTCTTGACGATAGGACGCACCATGAACAGAGTCCGCTTCGTCTAAGTGACTCAGATGTTCATAAACGGTTTGCGGCGATAATGATTTAGTGGCCATTTTTCCCTTCCTTTGCAGTTGTGCAATTGTTACGTTTTGGGAGTTGCTTTTTTCAGAGAGGACAGGAAATTCGCCCAAGTCATCGGGGTTAACTCCAGGGATTTTATACTAGGGATTAACCATCCAAAGGGTTCTTATCTTTTCAAAACAGTTCAGCCCAACACAGTTCAGCCCAACACAGTTCAGCAATTTTTACTGTCAAAATCACTACAGTTCAGGCAGAAAAATTGCAGAAAAGGTCAGAGAGAGAGCAGAACGTTTTGCTCAGAACCCAGCAGAATTTGATGATAGCCGTTCCTGCCTACAGTAAAAATTATTACTGCTTCCTCCCCCCTTTGAGGCCAGAACGAGACAAATTTTTACAAGACTGTAGATAGCTTGGCCTTTCTTTACATTTGTTTAAAAAAAACTGAAGTCAGGATTCTCTGACTTAGAGAGCAGATTTAACAATTCTTCGTGTCACAGTCGTCCCAATTTGAAGTCTCAGACAACTCTAGGGCATTGGCTGTTTCCCCCATCATACTTGCCTTTACCAGTCAGAGGAAAGTTCCTAGAGTGTAAAAAGCGTAGGAGTTTATCCGCATTTTTAACTAAGAAATGTTGCAGGTTTAGTGAACGATATCTGATCATTTTGTTAAGAATAGGTGCGATATTCTATTTATGGATTCATAATTCATAAACAGTCCAAACAAGTAGGGATTCAGTAATTAGTACATCATGCAAGCCTGCTTATGTAGCATTCAAAACCCAATTAAGCGTGGCATGAGGATGTTAGACGATAAAACCAAGCGGTGGTCTGCCGCAGTGGAGACGGAACGCTAATTGCTGAAAGTCCAGACTTCCCCCTCACGTGCCTTTCTCAAGGCTCTGAATTCCCTGAATCGTTATTTAGTTGAGTCACTTTCAGTTGAAGCTATGAGTAGAGAGCAATTGCCACAACAACAGGGTTTATACAATTCCCAATATGAACATGATGCCTGTGGTGTCGGGTTTATTGTCCAGATGCAGGGCGAGCGATCGCACTCCATAATAGAACAAGCCCTAACCATCTTACACAACCTAGAACACCGAGGGGCTGTCGGAGCAGAACCCAACACCGGAGACGGGGCTGGAATATTAATACAGTTACCCCACAAATTTATGCAGAAAGTGGCCCAAGGCGAGGGGGTAAACTTACCCGAAGCCGGGCATTATGGTGTAGGGATGTTCTTTGCCTCCCCTGATCCCACCGTGCGGCAAAAAGCACGAGACACCTTCTGTCAAATCGCCGCAGAAGAAGGGCAAACCGTCTTGGGATGGCGGGATGTTCCCACCGATAATAGCAGTTTGGGAGCAACCGCCAAGAAAAGCGAACCCTGTATGCAGCAAGTCTTTATCCAGCGCAGCGCAGACTTAGCCGACGAGTTGGCCTTTGAACGGAAATTGTACATTATCCGGCAAAGAGCGCAATCAGCCATTCATGGTCACATCGACTCCTACTGGTATGCCACCAGCGTTTCCTGTCGGACCATGGTGTACAAAGGAATGCTCACCCCACCGCAAGTCGGGGGCTACTTTCCAGACTTGAGTGATCCTGACCTAGAAAGCGCGATCGGTCTAGTCCACTCCCGCTTCAGCACCAACACCTTCCCCAGTTGGGAGCGATCGCACCCCTATCGGTACGTCGCCCACAACGGCGAAATTAACACCCTACGGGGCAATATTAACTGGATGCACGCCCGGGCCACCCTCTGTGCCTCCCACCTGTTTGGCGACGATCTAGACCGCATACAACCCGTCATTGACCTCGAAGGCAGCGACTCCGCCATCTTCGATAATACCCTCGAACTGATGACCCTCGCGGGACGCTCCCTCCCCCATGCGGTAATGATGATGATCCCCGAACCGTGGTACAACCACGAATCCATGAACGCCGAACAGCGAGCCTTTTACGAATATCACTCCTGTCTCATGGAACCCTGGGACGGTCCGGCCTCCATTGCCTTCACCGATGGGACAGGGATTGGTGCAGTCTTAGACCGCAATGGGTTGCGTCCCTCTCGTTACACCGTCACCAAAGACGGATTAGTGATCATGGCCTCCGAAGCAGGAGTGTTACCCGTTGAACCAGAACGAGTAGAGAAAAAAGGCCGTTTAGAACCCGGTCGGATGTTCTATGTCAATATTGACGAAGGCCGGATTGTTGCTGACGAAGAAATTAAACAAGGTATCGCCACCGAAAAACCCTATCAGGAGTGGTTAGACCAACATTTGGTCCATTTAGAAGACCTATCACCAGTCACCAGTCACCAAGAACAAACAACAAACAACAAAAACTTAATTCAACAACAAAAAGCCTTTGGTTATACCTTTGAAGAACTGCGAATCTTATTAACCCCTATGGCGCAAAATGGGGTAGAAGCATTAGGGGCCATGGGAACAGACACGCCCTTATCTGTCCTCTCCAACCGTCCCAAACTGCTTTACGACTACTTCCAGCAACTCTTTGCCCAAGTCACCAACCCCCCCATTGACTCCATCCGAGAGGCCATTATCACCTCTCCCATCACCACCATTGGGTCAGAAGGAAACTTACTCGACCCGAAACCAGAAAGTTGTCATCTCATTCAACTCAAAACGCCGATTCTCAAAAATGAAGAATTAGCGAAACTGAAACAGGGTAAAGAAAAAGGCTTTCCTTCCGAAACACTCCCCATTCTCTTTGACCCGAAAACCGGAGTCAACGGGCTAGAAACCGCCCTAGACAACATTTGCGCCCAAGCCGATCAAGCCATTGAAGCGGGGACATCCCTCCTTATTCTCTCCGACCGAGGCGTAGATGAAAATAACGCCCCCATTCCGGCATTATTAGCCGTTGCGGGACTGCATCACCACCTCATTCGGGCGGGGACTCGGACCCGTGTAGGCATTGTCCTAGAATCGGGAGAACCGCGAGAAGTGCATCATTTTGCCGTTCTTATCGGTTATGGTTGCGGGGCGATTAATCCCTATTTGGCCTTTGAAACTATTGGGGATTTAATTGAACAGAAACAAGTCAATAACATTGATTATGCCACCGCTTGTAAGAACTACATCAAAGCCGTAACTAAAGGCGTAATCAAAATTGGCTCAAAAATCGGCGTTTCCACCATTCAAAGTTATCGCGGGGCGCAAATTTTCGAGGCTATTGGTTTACAGACCTCTGTCGTCGATAAATACTTCACTTGGACCGCTTCTCGCATTGAAGGGGCTGACTTAGAAGCCCTGACCCAAGAAGCCCTGATGCGCTATCAGAAAGGCTTTACCAACGAACCTAACCCGACGCTGGATGTGGGGGGTGAGTATCAATGGCGTAAGGATGGTGAACAGCACGTTTTAGCCCCAGATACCATTCACTTGTTACAACGGGCGGTTCGTGAAGGGGATTACGACCTCTATAAAAAATATAGCCAGCAAATTAATACCCGTGGGAAACAATATTTCCGCTTGCGGGACTTGTTGGAATTTAAAGCCCGTACCCCCATTCCCTTAGAGGAAGTTGAACCCATTGAAGCGATTATGCAACGGTTTAAAACCGGGGCAATGAGTTATGGGTCAATTTCTCAGGAGACTCACGAAGCGTTGGCTATTGCCATGAACCGTATCGGGGGTAAATCCAATACCGGAGAAGGGGGAGAGGACCCAGAGCGTTATACTTGGACCAATGACCGAGGCGACTCGAAGAATAGTGCCATTAAACAGGTAGCTTCGGGGCGTTTTGGGGTGACGAGTTTGTATCTCTCCCAAGCGAAAGAAATTCAAATCAAAATGGCCCAAGGGGCGAAACCCGGTGAAGGGGGACAGTTGCCTGGTCGTAAGGTGTATCCTTGGATTGCTAAGGTGCGTCACTCTACGCCTGGGGTGGGGTTAATTTCACCGCCTCCTCACCACGATATTTACTCTATTGAGGACTTAGCGGAGTTAATCCACGACCTGAAAAATGCCAATCGGGAGGCGCGGATTAGTGTTAAGTTAGTCTCTGAAGTGGGTGTGGGGACTATTGCTGCGGGGGTTTCTAAAGCCCATGCGGATGTGGTGTTAATTTCTGGGTTTGATGGTGGGACGGGGGCTTCTCCGCAAACCTCCATTAAACACGCTGGACTCCCTTGGGAGTTGGGGTTAGCCGAAACTCATCAGACGTTGGTGATGAATAATTTGCGCGATCGCATCGCCGTAGAAACCGACGGCCAAATGAAAACCGGGCGTGATATCGTTATGGCAACCCTCTTAGGGGCCGAAGAATACGGCTTCTCTACAGCACCGCTAGTCAGTTTAGGCTGTATTATGATGCGGGTTTGTCATAAAAACACCTGTCCCGTCGGAGTCGCCACCCAAAACCCCGAACTCCGCAAACAATTCTTAGGCGACCCCCAACATACGGTCAATTTTATGACCTTTATTGCCCAAGAAGTGCGAGAATTGATGGCAGAATTGGGCTTCCGCACTATTAACGAAATGGTGGGACGCACCGATGTCTTAGAGGAGAAAAAAGCCGCCGACCACTGGAAAGCCAAAGGCGTTGACCTCTCCAAACTCCTCCATCAACCGGAAGTCTCTGCCGATATTGGCCGTTATTGCCAAGTCCAGCAAGATCACGGATTGGCCAAATCCCTCGATATGACCGTCTTGTTAGACTTATGCAAAGATGCCATTACCGACGGTAAACCCGTCCGGGCCACCCTGCCTATCCGTAACGTGAACCGCGTGGTTGGCACAATTTTAGGCAATGAAGTCAGCAAACGTCATTGGGACGGCCTCCCCGAAGATACCATCCACCTCCATTTCCAAGGCAGTGCAGGTCAGAGTTTTGGCGCATTCGTTCCCAAAGGCATCACCCTAGAATTAGAAGGGGAAGCCAACGACTACTTCGGCAAAGGGTTAAGTGGCGGCAAAACCATCCTCTATCCCCCGAAAAACGCCAGTTATGTCCCCGAAGACAACATTATTGTCGGCAATGTGGCCTTTTACGGGGCCACGGAAGGGGAAGCCTATATTCGCGGTGTTGCCGGGGAACGCTTCTGCGTCCGTAACTCTGGGGTTCGTGCCGTGGTGGAAGCCATTGGGGATCATGGTTGCGAATACATGACCGGAGGTAAAGTGGTTATTCTGGGACGCACCGGACGCAACTTTGCCGCCGGAATGAGTGGCGGTGTGGCTTATATCTTGGATGAAGTGGGCGACTTTGCCACACGCTGTAACACGGAAATGGTCGGGCTTGACCGTCTCGAAGATACGGAAGAAATCCGGGAGTTACACGGCATGATCCAGAAACACGCCGAATATACTGGAAGCACCAAGGCTAAACAGGTATTAGCGGACTGGGATAAGATGGTCCCCCAATTCGTGAAAGTCATGCCCCACGACTACAAACGGGTTTTACAACACATCAAGGATGCGTTGGCCAGTGGCATGAGTGACGATGAGGCCCTTTCGGCAGCGTTTGAAGAAAATGCCCGTGACTTAGCCCGTATTAGTGGCAATTAGTCAGTGAACAGTTATCAGTGATCAGTTATCAGTCAAGCTGATCACGGTGACTCATTCACTGCCAACTGACAACCTTATTAACTGTTTACTGTTTACTGTTTACTGTTTACTGAAAAAGATGGGAAAAGCAACAGGTTTCATGGAATATCTGCGCGAGGTGGCTGAGGATGTTTCACCGCGCGATCGCATTCGCAATTGGGACGAATTTCACACCCCCATGCCCGAAGACCAGTTACAAGTCCAAGGCGCACGCTGTATGGACTGTGGCACGCCGTTTTGTCACACAGGCATAGAAATTAACCGCATGGCCAGTGGGTGTCCCATTAATAACTTAATCCCCGAATGGAATGATTTAGTTTATCGGGGACTCTGGGAAGAAGCCCTCGACCGACTGCACAAAACCAACAATTTCCCCGAATTTACGGGACGGGTTTGCCCGGCCCCCTGTGAAGGGGCTTGTGTTCTGGGTATTACTAGCCCCCCTGTCACCATTAAAAATATTGAATATTCCATCGCCGAAAAAGGCTGGCAAGAGGGTTGGATCACCCCCCAACTGCCCAAAGAACGCACGGGGAAAAAGGTTGCTATTGTGGGATCAGGGCCGGCAGGTCTCTCGGCAGCCGCACAATTGAATTCTGCGGGGCATTGGGTGACAGTCTATGAACGGGAAGACCGTCCGGGGGGGTTACTCATGTACGGCATCCCCAACATGAAATTAGACAAGAAAAAGGTGGTCATGCGTCGTCTGGATGTCCTACAAGCGGAAGGCGTAACCTTTGTTTGTAATACCGAAATTGGCAAAGATTTACCCGCAGAACAGTTAATGCGGGAATATGATGCCGTGATTCTCTGTACCGGGTCCACTCGTCCCCGCAACTTGGAGATTCCGGGGCGAGAATTAAAGGGGATTCATTTTGCCATGGAATTTCTCACCGCCAACACCCGGACAGTATTAGAAGGAAATCCCACCCCTGACTATATTTCCGCCGCCGGAAAAGATGTGATCATCATCGGTGGGGGGGATACCGGGACCGACTGTGTAGGTACATCGCTCCGGCATGGGTGCAATAGTGTCACCCAACTAGAAATCATGCCCAAACCTGCGGAAAGTCGCACTCCGACCAACCCCTGGCCCGAATGGCCGAAAGTCTATCGCCAGGACTACGGCCAAGAGGAAGCGGCGGCCATGTTTGGGGATGATCCTCGCACCTATGTGACCACGGCCACGAATTTTGAGGGGGATGAGCAAGGTAATGTTAAGGCGGTGCATACGGTCCAAGTGAATTGGATGAAAAATGAACAAGGCCGCTTCACCCCGCAACCCATTCCGGGGACAGAAAAGGTAATTCCGGCCCAGTTAGTGTTACTGGCCATGGGCTTTTTAGGGCCAGAACAGATGTTACTGGACTCGCTAGGATTAGACCGAGATGGCCGCAGTAATATTCAGGCGGACACTGAGGAATATCAAACCAGTTTACCGGGTGTGTTTGCTGCGGGAGACTGTCGCCGGGGTCAAAGCCTTGTGGTTTGGGCGATTAATGAAGGTCGTGGGGTTGCTAAGGCGTGCGATCGCTTCCTCATGGGCAAAACCGATCTAGAATAAAATACCATCCTGAGCCTTGGGACATAAACCCCAGTAGGGTGCGTTAACGCAGTGTAACGCACCCTAAAAAATTACGATACAAGGTTGGGTGTAACGGAGTGATACGGAATCCGGTATCGAAAGACCCTAAAAAATCAGGAAACGCTCTCTGGGTGGGCATTGCCCACCCAGCCCTGTCAAGGTGGGTAACGAGATATGGCGGTTTGGAGTGGGGGGGGGGGGGGGGGGGGGGGGGGGGGGGGGGGGGGGGGGGGGGGGGGGGGGGGGGGGGGGGGGGGGGGGGGGGGGGGGGG
>NZ_JAQMSD010000242.1 GCF_028330525.1 Spirulina sp. CS-785/01 | reverse complement strand
GGTCTATGTGTAGCCTAAGAGGTTGTGAGTCTCAGCCGCATCGTTCGCGCAGCGTCTCCGCAGGAGAAGCGGTATCGACTCACCCGCTTTCCTCCCCCACCTGTTCCGAGGTGGGGGAGTCCCGCGGCTCTTTTGTTGAAAAAATAGCTGATCATTGAACCACAAAGACACAAAGGACACAAAGGGAGAGCTTCAACCGTGCAAGCCTAGTGGTGGATAGGTCTCAAAAGATCCAAGCTAGGAAGTAAACATCAAATGATTAAGTTTGAGTAAGTTTTATAGAGCGGAAGATAAAGGGAGTGTCCCAAGGGGGAGGATGTCCATCAAAAGGCTCGACAACGCTGAGGGGAAAGGGGTTTACAGTTCCCGGCAGGTGATCCTCGTCAATCCCCATAACTCCCCCTCCTGAACGCTAAAATAACAAAAGAAACTCACCTGATATACTAAGACCCGGAACGGCCTTACCAAGAAACGCAATGCAGCCAACAGACGCGAGCCAATTCACCGAACAGGCATGGGATGCCATTGTCAAATCCCAAGATATTGCCCGTCGCTACAAAAATCAACAACTAGAAGTCGAACATATAGTCCTCTCCTTACTCGAACAAGACGACGGACTCACCCAACGTATTCTCAATAAAGCCAGCATTGATCTTGGCCGCTTCACCCAACAAGTGGACAGCTTCACCCACCGTCAAACCAAATTCCCCTACATCGAACAACTCTACCTCGGTCGCGGTTTAGATGTTATGCTCGATCGCGCAGAAGCCTCCCGCAACAGTTGGGAAGACAAATACATCTCCGTCGAACACCTCCTCGTCGGGTTTGCCGAAGATGAAAGACTCGGCCGCAAACTCCTCCGCAGCTTCAACCTCGACCCCCAAGACCTCGAAGCCGTGATAAAATCCGTGCGCGGGACAAAAAAAGTCACCGAACCAGACTCCGAAGAACAATACGAGTCCCTCAGTAAATATGGCCGCGACTTAACCGAACAAGCCAAAGGGGGTAAACTAGACCCCGTAATCGGTCGGGATGAAGAAATCCGCAGCGTTATTCAAGTCCTCTCCCGTCGCACCAAAAACAACCCCGTTTTAATTGGTGAACCTGGAGTCGGCAAAACTGCCATAGCCGAAGGACTCGCCCAACGTATTGTCAACGGAGATGTCCCCGAATCCCTCAAAAACCGCCAACTCATTTCCCTCGATATGGGAAGTTTAATCGCTGGTGCAAAATATCGGGGCGAATTTGAAAACCGTTTGCGAGGAGTCCTCCACGAAGTCACCCACTCCGACGGACAAATTATTTTATTTATCGACGAACTGCATACCGTAGTGGGGGCAGGAGCATCCAGCCAAGGCTCAATGGATGCCGGAAACCTACTCAAACCCATGTTAGCACGGGGCGAACTGCGCTGTATTGGCGCGTCCACCCTCGATGAATACCGCAATCATATCGAAAAAGACCCCGCCTTAGAACGCCGCTTCCAACAAGTCTATGTCAAACAACCCGGCGTTGAGGATACCGTCTCCATTTTACGAGGACTCAAAGAACGCTACGAAGTCCATCACGGCGTAAAAATTACCGACTCCGCCTTAGTTGCTGCGGCCACCCTCTCCCATCGTTATATTGCCGACCGCTTCCTCCCCGATAAAGCCATTGATGTGGTCGATGAAGCCGCCGCACGCCTCAAAATGGAAATCACCTCGAAACCCACGGAATTAGAGGACACCGACCGCCGCATCATGCAGTTACAAATGGAGAAACTCTCCCTCGAAGGAGAAAAAGAAGGTAGTAGCAGCGTTTATAGTGCCTCCAAAGACCGTTTAGAGCGCATTGAACAGGAAATTAAAGAACTAGAAGGGAAACAGCAGCAACTCACGGCACAATGGCAGTCTGAGAAGCAAATGCTGGACGAAATGAACGTCCTGAAAGAGAAAGAAGATAAAGTGCGTTTACAGGTTGAACGGGCCTTTCGGGAGTACGACCAAAACCGCGCTTATCAATTGAAATACGAACAAGAAACCCTACAACACGAACGAGAGGAGAAAGAAGCCAAACTCTTGGAAATGCAGTCCCAAGGCCGTGCATTATTACGGGAACAAGTTACCGAGGCCGATATTGCCGAAATTGTCGCCCGTTGGACAGGTATTCCCGTCAACCGTCTGTTAGAGTCAGAACGGCAAAAACTCTTACAACTCGAAGGCCATTTACACGGACGAGTCATTGGTCAAGATGAAGCCGTGGCCGCCGTTTCTGCCGCCATTCGCCGGGCTAGGGCAGGGATGAAAGACCCCAGCCGACCTATCGGTTCATTCCTGTTTATGGGTCCCACAGGGGTCGGAAAAACTGAGTTAGCCCGGGCTTTGGCGGAGTTGCTCTTTGATAGTGAGGAGTCGATGGTGCGCCTCGATATGTCCGAATATATGGAGAAGCACACCGTCTCACGCCTCGTGGGTGCGCCTCCGGGTTATATTGGCTATGAGGAAGGGGGACAACTCACTGAAGCCATACGCCGTCGGCCCTACTCGGTGGTGCTGTTGGATGAGGTGGAAAAGGCACACCGAGATGTTTTTAACATTTTATTACAAATCCTTGACGATGGTCGCGTGACAGATTCTCAAGGTCGGCTCGTGGACTTCCGCAATACGATTATTGTGATGACCAGTAATATTGGCAGTGAGGATATTTTACGACTGCGAGAGGAAGGACAGGAGAAAAGTGCGATTAATGCGAGAGCATTAGAGAAACTCAGAGCGCATTTCCGTCCAGAATTCCTCAACCGCATTGATGATTTAATTATCTTTACGGCCTTAGAACGGGATGAACTGCGGAAGATTGTCACGATTCAGTTACAACGGTTACAGACGTTATTAGCAGAACAGCAATTAAGTCTTGATCTGACTCCGGCGGCTCAGGATTATTTGGTAGATGTGGGCTATGATCCGGTGTATGGGGCGCGTCCTCTGAAACGGGCAATTCAGAAGGAATTAGAAAACCCTATGGCAACGAGAATCCTTGAAAATGCTTTTGTGGAGGGGGATACGGTGTTAATTGATTGTGCAGAGAATTATTTAACCTTTACTAAGGAAACGAATACTGAGCAAGTCCCTGATACGGTGAGAATTGAACCTAACCCTCCCCAAGTGGAGGAAAAGGCCACTCCTGAACCTCTCCAAGAGGCAAAAACAGCTATTCCTGAACCTCCCCAAGGGGAGAAAGAGGAGGAGAAACCCAAACCCCCAGAGGAAGATAAGACTCCTCCTCCGTCTGAACCGCCTGAGAATACTGTAACTCCGGAAATTGTGGCGGATACTGAACCTTATACTCCCCTGTCGCAAAAGGAAGTTTGGGATGGAGAATGGTGATTTTTGATCTATAACAGAAGAAATTTCTCTTATTCCCTATGTCCTTTGATTTGACCGTCGCTATCCCCACCTATAATGGTGCTGGACGTTTACCTCAGTTGCTGGACTGTTTAAAGCGGCAAGTCGAGACGGAATCTCTCGGTTGGGAGGTGCTGGTGGTGGATAATAATAGTCGGGATAATACGTTGGCGGTTGTTGAGGAGTATCAGCAGCAGTGGTTGGCGGATGTGCCGTTGCGGGTGTGTACGGAGACGCAGCAGGGTGCGGCGTTTGCGCGTATTCGCGGGATACACGAAGCTGAAGGGGAGTTGGTGGGGTTTTTAGATGATGATACTTTACCCAAGGAGAATTGGGTGAGTGCGGCTTGTCGGTTTGCGCGGGAATATCCCCAGGCGGGTGCGTTTGGCAGTCAAATTCATGGGGAGTATGAGACTGAACCGCCGGAGGATTTTGAGAAAATTGCTAGTTTTTTTGCGATTACGGAACGGGGGGAAATCCCTCATTTGTATCATCCCCAGATGAAGATGTTGCCGCCGTCTGCGGGGTTGGTGGTGCGTCGGCGGGTTTGGTTGGAGATTGTGCCGGAGCGTCCGTTTTTGACGGGGCGATCGCAAAATTCGGTGTTAAATAGTGAGGATTTGGAGGCGATTCTTTATATTCAGAATGCGGGCTGGGAGATTTGGTACAATGCGGAGATGGAGTTATATCATCAGATTCCGCGCGATCGTTTAACTAGAGCCTATCTCCTTTATTTAGTCCGCAGCACTGGGTTAGCTCGTCATCACATCCGGATGTTGCGTTACAAACCTTGGCAACGGCCTTTTTTGTTTCCGGTGGGGTTGGCTAATGATATTAGAAAGGCTTTGTTTTATTTTCTCAAATACCGTCATCGTTTTCAAGAGGATGTGGTGGCGGCCTGTGAAATGGAGTTTCTTCGCAGTAGTATTGTTAGTCCTTTTTATCTTTGGAAACAGGCGTTAAAATCATGATTGACTTTACGGTAGCGATTCCCACTTATAATGGTGCATCCCGTCTTCCTTTGGTGTTAGAAAAGCTTACGCAACAAACTCAAATTGAGTTCCTCAATTGGGAAGTTATTGTAATTGATAATAATAGCACTGATGAGACAGGAAATTTAATTAAAAACTATCAAAAACAATGGTCTTTTCCCTTTGCATTACATTACTATTTTGAATCCCAACAAGGATTAGCTTTTGCCAGAGCAAAAGCGATTCAAAAAGCACAAGGAAAATATGTTGGTTTTCTAGATGATGATAATATTCCGGCATTAGATTGGGTTTATCAAGCCTTTCAATTTGGGGAAAACTATCCTCGCGCTGGAGCGTATGGGGGACAAATTCATGCTAAATTTGAAGTCCCGCCTCCTGAAAATTTTGATAAAATAATTGGGTTTTTAGCGATTCGAGAACGCGGAAATACTTCCAATTTATATCAGCCAGAAGTTTTAAGTTTGCCAACTGGGGCTGGATTGGTGGTGCGCTCAAAAGTATGGAAAACCTGTCTTCCTGAAAAACCTTTACTCAGTGGCCGTACAGAAAATTCTTTAGTGTGTGGTTCAGATTGGGAACCGCTTTTATATATGTACAAAGCGGGTTGGGAAATTTGGTATAATGCTGCAATGCACATTGATCATTTAATTCCTGCGCAACGCTTAGAGGACGATTATTTATTATCATTGATCCATAGTTCTTGTTTGACTTTTTTCCCCCTTCGTATGTTAGTGACTCCAGTTTGGAAAAAACCTTTGGTTTTAGTGCGAACTATTTTAGGCAATCTTTATAAAGCCATTCTTTATCGCTTGCAATATGGAAATAAAGTACAGGAAGATATTATAGCTAAGTGTGAATTACAAATTTATTTGAGTCGTATTTCTAGCTTTTTTTATTTTTTAAAACTCAAAATACAAGGAGTTTAAATGCAAATTATTGCTTTAACGACAGAACCGAGTTCTTCTCGTGGAGGCCAACCATTATCTACTCTTTCTGTTTGTCAGTCTCTTGCAGAGCGAGGCCATAGTATCATTTTACTTTATTGGAAAGAAGGAGATTTATTAGAACAGTATCAGAAATTTTGCCAAAAGATTATTCAAGTTCAAGTTAAAGATATTAATAAGTACCAATTAATTCGTTCGAGTATAAAACTATTATACTCAACTTTTTTAACAGCAAACTCTCTTAGTTTATCTAAACAGGAAAAAAAAGTTATTTATTTAGATGATTGCCAGAATTGCTTATTTGCCAATCTTTTTGGTTTTTTTAAAGGTACAATTCCTTCGGTTTTTCATATTCGACAACCTATTTTACCAAAAGTTCCTCGCAAATATTGGATCGGGATAAAAAAAATTACCGCTTTTATTACCGTTTCTCAAAAAATTAAAGAACAATGGTCAAATCTAGGGTTAAATCCCAGTCAGTTTACTGTTGTTTTAAATGGTGTTGATCCTTTATATTATCAACCAAGTTTAAATTGGCAAGAAAGTCGAAAACTATGGGGATTGTCTCAAGATGAGAAAATTATTACTTATTTAGGTCGTTTAGATCGAGAAAAAGGATTAGAAACATTACTTAAAAGTTTTTCTTTACTGAATCAAGCAAGCCAATTGCCGTTAAGATTACTGATTGCTGGAAGACCTGTTTTGCATCCTACTCTTGAACAAGGCGAACAATATAAACAGTTTTTACAACAATTAACTATTGATTTAAAGATTCAAGAGCAAGTGTCGTTTTTGGGCTATGTCAAGAATACTGTAAAACTTTATCAAGCAAGTGATTTGATTGTTCTTCCGAGTGTCTATGCAGAACCTTGTGCTAGAGTAATTATTGAAGCTATGGCTTGTGGTATTCCAATTATTGCGAGTAATAGTGGTGGTAATCCTGAGCTTTTAAATTACAAATTTCAAGATTTTTTGTTTGAAATCAATAATGAAAAAGAGTTATTTCAAAAACTAGAAACTTTTATTGATTGGAGAAAAGATAGACCAAAATTACAAGGAGAATTACATCAGTTTTTTTTGAACAACTTAACTTTAGAAAGAAATGTAAACCAAGTTGAAGATATTTTACAAAGTGTCGCAAAATGAGTTTTGATAATGAAACTTGAGTCAATTCTTTATTTATCTCCTGGTAATCTGCCATCTCCCATGGCACATTCTCTCCAAATTGCGAAGATGTCTCAGTCTTTGGCGAAAGAATTTACCAACTTTACATTAGTTACTCGTGGGGATATTCTTTCTTTTCTAAGCGGAATGGATTCAGCTTTTCAAGAATGGTATGCTCTAGAGGACAGGTTTCAATTAATGCGTTTACCATTGCAGATTAATGTGGAATATCCTTTACCGGATCAGTATTATCCTCCTAGAGCTTATTATAAAGTAGCACTTTTATATACTTGTTTTAAGTCTCCTTCTCTTATCTATACTCGCTCTCCTGAGTTTGTGAAATTACTACTTAAAATGGGTTTACCTGTTCTTTGGGAATGGCATGAACCAATTGAGAAAAATTCGGCCTATCATCAATTCTTAAAAAGTTCTCATTTACTAGGAGTGGTAACAACGCTTCCTCAAATTGCAGAAAGTTATATGAACTGTGGTTTATCTGAAGATAAAATTTGCGTTGTTCCCAATGGTGTTGATTTAAAAACCTTTTCTCCTTATCTTGAGCGATCTATTGCTCGCCATTATTTAGGTTTACCACAGGATGAAACTATTATAGTTTATTCGGGACATTTGTATGAATATAAAGGAATTCCAGTCATTTTAGACTTAGCTCAACAGCTACCGAGTTGCCAATTCATTTTAGTGGGAGGGTGGGAAACGGATGTCCAAAGGGTGCGATCGCAATGCCAAGAAAAACAGTTAAATAATATCAAGTTCATTGGACATATATCACAAAATAAACTAAAATACTATCTTTATGCAGGAGATATTTTATTGCTACCAACGAGTCAATATTGGGAATTAGCGAATGCCACTTGTCCTTTAAAACTCTTTGATTATATGGCAGTTCAAAGACCCATTGTTGCATCAGCTTTACCAACAATTCAAACCATTTTAACCGATCAAAAAAATGCTCTTTTAGCTCAACCTGATCAAGCCGATTCTTTTAAAGAAGCTATTACCCAATTATTGGCTCAACCTCAATTAGCTAAACAACTGACCCAACGAGCTTTCCAAGATGTTCAGCAATTTACATGGGAGCAACGAGCTAAACAAGTGGTTGACTTTGCTACTCAGCAACTTGCTCCAGTTTCCAATCCATGGGGGCAATTGACCCAAAATTTTTTTAAATACTTTAGAAAAATTATTTAAAATTAAAAGATATACTATTTTAGCCACTCTCAGACCCAAAAACTCATGAATAAAAATAACCACGAGTATGTATCCCAAAAAAGATTAATTAGTTACTATAATCAGTCTCGCATTATTCGCGCCTTGGGTAACGAAGTGAATACAATCTTAGAAGTCGGGATATACAATTCGTTTTTATCAAAATTATTGAATCCTTATGGCTATTCAATTACCACAGCAGATGCTGATCCAGAATTAAATCCCGATATTTTATTAGATTTAACCAAAGATATCGAGCTTCCTCAAGATACCTTTGATGTTATTGCACTTTTTCAAGTCTTAGAACATATACCTTATGAAATCTTTGAAAAAGTGCTGGTGACATTGAGCCAAACCACTAAAAAATATTTGGTCATTTCTCTGCCTTTTTACAGCTATTATATTATGCTGCAAGTGCAATCTAACTTTTTATTAAAGCGCACGCGATCGCTAGTTTTACAAATCCCTAAATTTTGGACTACAATCCCCTTTGCTAAAGAACATCATTACTGGGAAATTGGACTGAAAGGATATCCATTGCAGCGAATTCGCAACTCTTTCAAACAAAGTGGTTTAACCATTAAACGAGAATATCAAGACCCACTTAATGCCTATCATTATTTCTTCGTATTAGAAAAAACGTCTAAATAATCCATTTTAATCGGTTTACTATATTAGTGTTTTTTTTCAATCTCTGAGCGTGTAACGGCTAAATATTTACGTTGATAATAAAAAACTAGGGTGAGTTTTTTTGCGTTGATCAGAGATTTTAGTTCTTTGTTTTTGGGGTTTATTTTAATGAATGTTAAGCCAATGAAACCTTTAGGGATTTATACCCTTGCTAATGATTTAGTATTCAACCAGTTGGTTGCATTTCTGAATAGCGTTGAGGTCAATATTAGCTCAACAATTCCTATTTGTATTATTCCCTTTGATGATCAATTGGAGCGAATAAAACAAGAAATTGCGTCTCGTCCCAATGTGAGTATTTTTCCAGACCAAAATATTCTGAAAACTTGGGAAAATTTCGCTTGTGCTTATGCACAAGCACATCCAGAAGCAAGAGGAAATCCAAATTCTCATCCTCGCTGGTATCAAGGCAAATTACACCGTCGCTTTGCGGCATTTCATGGAATTTTTGAGCAATTTGTCTATTTTGATGCCGATTCCTTAGTCATGAAACCGATTGATGATGTCTTAGATAAATTAACAGAATATGACTTTGTGTTTGATGATTGGGAACATACAAAACTCACTCCCTATGCTGCTTTAAATATTCCTTTGATTGAAGAAACGAAAGCATTTTCAGAAGCTGAAATTCGCCCAAAATTGCATTGCTCTAGCTTTTGGGGGTCAAAGCGAGGACTCTTTCCTGCTGAAGAATTAGCCACCCTACAAGACTATTTAGTGAACCGTGGAGAAGCAGTTTGGATCAACCGGAAGGGGTGGTGGGATGATGCCTATTTTTTTAATTATTTGACTTTACGGTGTGAACGGCCTTTATTTAATTTTACTCTCAGTTCTAATTCCCAAGATCGGACGGGGAATTGTGCGGATGCTGATCCGTTTCAAGATATTAATCACATTCTTTATAATGCACAAGGATTAAAACCAATTCATCGTCTCCATTATATGGGGTTCTCTGAAAAGGATTTTGTGAAATTAGTGCAAGGGATAGATGTAGGGATTCCCTATAAAGAGGTGTTTTTACATTATCGCTTTCTTAAAAATCCTCAAGAGAAACCGATGCGTTTTCGTTCTCAACGTTTATGGGTGAAACTTCAGCGATGGATGAAAATGATTCAGAGGAAACTGAGACAGTAATCAGCATTTTAAGTTGACAGTTGATAGCGTCCGAAGTTGTCCAACTAAAAAGAAGGTCAAAAACTAATTACCATAAGGCTTTTGGCTAATGTAAAACACTTTTAAACTGGGTTTCTTCAAGTGAGCAAAAATACTCTAATCCCTTTCCCTGTTCCCTTGCCTTGTTCGCGTAGCGTCCCGTCAGGGGTAGCGAAGCCGAAAGGCTGTTCCTTCCTATCACATACCAATTTAAAGGCACAACAGCTTAATTTTAGGCGATTTTTAGTTTCACCGAGAGTAATCAATGATAAAATTTTCTATTTATGAGGTTTTCTGGTGCTTCTCCTGTCTTAACCTATCCCCATAATGTTCTCCTTTAACCGTAAGTCTTTATGATGCGTCAAGTTTTGTCTTCTCTGAGTTTCTTAACGGTGTTTGGGTTGATTGTTCCTCAATCCGTGACAGCGTTAACTTGTCCTCAAGAAACTCGTCCGGTGTTTATTTTAGCGGGACAGTCGAATATGGTGGGGTCTAAATCGACTATGACCACGCTTCTCCCCTCGGATCGACGAGTCCAGGAGAATGTACTTTGGTACAATGAGGAGAATCAATGGGAAGCCTTGCAACCGCCAACTGAACCCCTTCCCTTTACTCTCTACAAACAAGAGGGAGGGTTTGGGCCCGAAATCACCTTGGGACAAACGATCGCGCGTCGCCTACAACAACCCGTCGCCATTGTCAAGTATGCCGTAGAAGGGTCAACCTTAGCAGAAGACTGGAATCCAGAAAACCCCGACTCCCTGTATTATGCCATGCGCGATCGCGCCTATCAGGCCATCGGTCAACTCAGCCTACAAACCCCCCAACCCGTCCAAATCGCCGGATTTTTCTGGATGCAGGGAGAATCTGACGCAAAAGACGAAGACATGGCCCAACAATACGAAGCGAATTTAAGCACCTTAATCACCCAACTACGACAAGACTTCCACACCCCCGACCTCCCCATCATTATCGGTCAAATCTTCCTCAGAGAAAATCATCAGAGTTACCACCCCCCCAAAACCTTCCCCTGGGGAGACCAGATTCGTCAATCCCAAACCCAAGTCCATGAAACCACCCCCAACACCGGACTTGTAGAAACCCTCGACCTCCCTAGAGACGAAGATAACCTCCACTTTAACAACCCAGGACTCATGGAACTCGGCCACCGTTTAGCCGAAAGTTGGTTAACCCTCACCTGTCCTGCATTAACCCGTCACGGGACGTTCTAACACCTGCAAACACTGTTCCCCCACCGTCTCCGCAGAAACCCCCGTCACCATTCCATAGGGTAAACTACTGGTTTGTAAACTCGCCTTCTCCGTGACCTCAATCTCATCCTCTCCCACCCAAATAAACTTAGGAGTCGGTTCTCCCCCATAGGCCGCAATCCGTTCCAACTGTAACGTAAACCCCCCCGGTTCAAAAGTGGGATTTAACCCCCCATCATACTCAAACTTACTCAACATCAATTGCAGAGAATAAATACAACTAGGATCAAACCCTCCCACATCCGGCAACGTTTTCGCACGAAACACCGGAATTAACTCCCGGAAGGGAATCCGTACCGTAATCCACTCTTGGGCCACCGTATCAAAGGAATAACAATAACTCACCCCATCCCAACGCCCCTCACAGCGCATAATAAACTTATACCGTTTCCCATCCCCACAAACCCGTAACTCAATCCCCTCATATCCCGATAAATCCAACGGAGGGTCAAAATTACGATTGCGAACCGAAGCAAACCCCCCCGAATTGGCCGTCGAAACATTTCCCGCAAACACCGCTTTCCCCTCCACTAAACGAATTCCACTCTCACTCACTCCCCCCATCACCACATCATCCACGGCCCCCCAACTCTTGCGTAAATCCTCCGTTACTTGACCAAAATCAAACAAGGTCGTTGTCTCCCCTGTCCCTAAATGGTGTACAGTAGCTTGAAGCAAACCGCGAAAATCTTCCCCTGTGTCACAATAGATCACGGTTTGTGCCGATTGAAACGCCTGTGCAGATAAATCTCCCGTCACATAGTCCACCCCTTCCCCCAGTTGTCCGGGTTGAATATGAGGACTATAGACCCGTACCGGATAATGCTGTTGCTGTAACAGGTTCACCAACGGTTTCCCTAATTCTGGGGTGACATTCACCAGTAAAATTGTGCCAATGGGGGGAGTAACAGGATCATTCACAGTGGATTCATCTCCAAGGACTAACGTCTTGAGGCAAGGAATAAAGCGGAGAAAGGGTAACGTATCAAAATAGGTAACAGTGCGCAAAAAGCGACCGAAATTCCAAGAGGGTTGTTGACTCATGTTAGGTTAGTGTTTCATCTTCCTTATTTGTTAATTTTAAAGTTAATTTAAAGAGAAAACAGTGAATTAGAGAAGAGTTGATTCGGGTTATAAATGTGGGACATTGAACAACGCCAGACTACAATAGATCCTTCTTCCCTCGCCCAATGGTTGTATCATGCCATTCGAGAACCGGGGGTGCGTTTGCGGATTCGCTTGCGGGGGAATAACCTGCACATTCTCTGTGAGGGGTCTCAAGTCCCGGAAGTCCAGACCATTTTACCCCGTCTGGTGGAGGCATTGCGATCGCAACAGAAGGGGTTTCGCCAGTTTTTCCGCAATGCGGAAGACCCGATTTATAAAATTATTCTCTATGGTCGTCGCATTGGCAATCAACGTCCTAATTGGATCGAGTCCCTCGTATTAGAACAGATCTTGTCTCAACAACCCACGTCCCCAGAGTCCCTCCCCTCGGAGGTGCAACCCCCAGAAACAGACCCCCAGAAGGGTCAGCAGGACTCCACCGTAGGGGGGAGTGAGAAAGACCCCTCTAAGAACGGTCAACCGTCCAATTCCCATTCTGCCGACAATCAGAGAGTTGCACCTCACCCCACTTTGCTTATTTCTAATGAACAGTTAGCCCGAACCGGGTCCCCAGAAGCGATCGCGCGATACCTCAGTGAATCCCTATCACATCTCGGCGTAAGTGTCAAGGTATTAATTCAAAAACTCCCCGATGCCAACCCCACCGACAACAAACGCCTCTGGGCCATCTGTACCTGTCACTATAGCCCCGATGCCTCCCTCATCGCCGAACCCATCGCCCAACAACTGCGAGACTTAGAACTAGAAGGCTTTAAAGAAGCCATCATTCGAGCCCAAGTAAGCGGCGAAATTGCCCCCGACTGGGTACTTCAGATCGACCTCACCCACACCGAAGAAATGTTGCGGGACTGGGCCCGGTGGGGGGATATCCAGTCCATTGACCGTCTCCTCAATGAATGTTTAGCCAGTCAGGGATTACAAGTCGGAACCGTCCTCAAAGAAACCACCCTGCACATTTTCTGCGCTTGGGACTTCGAGACCGTCCCCGATAGCGATGTTCCCGCCAAAGAGAACACTGTGGCCATTATTGAGGACATTTTAGAAAACCTCGCCCCCCAAGGCCTAACCGGGGCCACCATTTACGGGGTCAAAAGCCCAGAATTACAGGGCTTTATCCCCCACGAATCCCCCACCCTCGCCTTAGATCATCTCCGGGATGCCCCCTTGTGGGTGTCTTGGTTGGAACTCCCGGCGGCCACCGATGCCTATTTGGCCCCCTCCACTTCAGCTTTAGCCAGTCAGAAAAATCCCGCCGCCTTAACCTTTTTAATTCAACGCCTCTTAAACCCCGACATTGACAGTCGTTTGGCCACCGGAGGCATTCGGGTCAAACTCTGTTTTAAGGGGCAATTGCTACATATTATGACCGAAGCAGTGGTTTGTCCTCGCCAGACACAAGTGGCCGCCGCGATTGAAGGATTATTAAATTCTCTGGGTATTGTCGGGGTGACAGGGGCCCGGATTTATGGCCGTCGGGCCGGACAAAATAGCCCCTTGTGGAGTTATGGCATTGATTTTGAGTCCTCTCAGCCCAGTTTAGAGTCGGCAACGTCTCTGTTAACCCCAGTGCCGGAGTTTCAGGAGGTAGAGGCCAAGCTATCTAGTGAGGAGATGGAAGTGCGCCCCCCAACCCCCTTGTCAGGGTGGGAACGGTGGCGACAGGTCATTCAACGGGGGCTATGTGCCACCCAGTTATTTAAGGTGCGACCCACGGAGGAGAATTCGCCCTCTTTGGGGGCAGAAATGGGGCTATCGGAGCAAGATGACCATACCTTGCCTGTCGCGCTGATTTGGGGCTTATTGGGCTGTTTGTTGACGATACAGGTAGATTGGATGGGGCGGCAATATTTACCCGCTTCTCCACCCACCCAAGAGGTGGCCCAAATGGAGACGGGCAATACAGAGGCGGAGAAGAAGATGACGCAAGCGGCCCTGTTAGCGGCGGCCCGATCCAATAATCCGGGGTTTAATAATCCCCTGTTGGAGGAGAAATTGGCGTTATATCAGGCCCGGGTGAAGCAGTCGGGACCGCCGGATATTTTAATTGTGGGCAGTTCTCGCGCTTTGCGGGGGATTGATCCTACGGTGTTAAAACAGGAGATTGTGGAACGGAGACGGGCGGAAACTCCGGCGGATGAGTCGGTAAGTGAGACGGTGGCAGAGTTAGAGGTGTTTAATTTTGGCATTAATGGGGCGACAGCGCAGGTGGTGGATTTTGTGGTGCGTCAGTTGTTGACGACGGACCAGTTGCCTCAGTTGGTGATCTGGGCCGATGGGGCCCGGGCGTTTAATAGTGGGCGGCCTGATTTGACGTTTGAGGCCATTACCTCGTCTCGTGGCTATCGTCAGGTGGAAAAAGGGAGATTTCCTCGGCAGAAAAATCCCTTGTATCCGGAGGGGGATCAGGTGGATTTATCTTTGGGGGCTTTGAGTGAAACGTTGTCTGAGGGGTATCAGGAGGCTAATGGGTGGTTTAGTGAGGCATTGGGAGAGTTTTCGGCATTGTATCAAAGGCGCGATCGCGCGAAAACCTGGCTCACCACTCAACTCTCCTCTCCCCTCCCCACCCCAGCGGAAATCAACCTAGAAGACTTAGACACCGAAATTACAGCCACCGAAGATATTGATCATGACGGCTTTTTAGCCCTAGATTTACGGTTTGATCCCGATACCTATTATCGCTCTCATCCCAAAGTCACAGGGGCCTATGATCAAGATTATGATTCCTTTGCCCTAGCGGGACAGCAATATGAGGCGTTCCAAAATTTAATGGGCTATTTAAACCGCCATGAGGTCGAGGTATTATTTGTTAATCTTCCCTTGACCAATGAATATTTAGACCCCGTTCGCAGTAAGTATGAACAGGAATTTCAAGAACACATGAGGGCCGCAGAAGATCGATATGGGTTAAAATTCCGCAACCTCGCCCAACGTTGGCAAAATCGCCATTATTATTTCTCTGATCCCAGTCATCTCAACCAATACGGGGCCCGTCGCGTTTCTTCCCACTTAGCAGAAGACCCCATTATTCAGAAGGATTTGGGGAATTGGTGATTGGTAATTGGTAATTGGGGAGATGGGGGAGATGGGGGAGAACAAAGAACTAAGAACAAACAACATTACTGTTGACTGTTGACTGTTGACTGTTTACTATTCCCTATTCCCTATGTCACAAAGAACAAACAAAAAACAACAAATAACCAACAACAAATAAAAAAATGACCTTTTTAGATAGTTTTTATGCGTTATTTTTAATTATTTTAACTTGGCTTTATTGGCAGCATTCTAGCTTAATTAATCTCTTTAATAAAATCTTAAATAATTCCTCCAAACCCAGTGAAGATTTAGAGCAAAAACCGCAATATAAAACACAGCAAAATAATCGCTCTCTCCAACTTTGGCTCATTATCATTGCGAGTTTAATCTTTTACTCATTTCTACAACTTTATTATATCCCACTTCTCATTATTATTACGCTCTTAAACTTCTATTTAGGGAAAGCTATGGCCGTGCGGTGGCAATGGCGGAAGATTTCTAAAGAAAGTTCTCCTCAGACTAATGAGAATGGGCAAAATACAACCTCAGCGTCTCATTTATCTGAGCAAGAATGGTTCACAGCCCATCAAGTTTGGAGTAACCGCAATGGACATATTTTAACCTTCGGAATAGGGGTAAATGTTATCCTCTTATTGAGCTTTAAATATATCCCCTTTTTATTAACAACCATTGGCGCAATTCTAGATTTTCCAGTAGCCATTGAGAGTGCAGGATGGTTTCAAGAAAACTTGATTGCACCTCTAGGAATCTCTTTCTTTACCTTTGAATGTATTGCCTATTTAATCGACGTTTACCGGGGCGCACCAGCGACCTTTAATTTACTGAAATTTGCAGGTTATAAGCTCTTTTTTCCCAAGCTCATTTCCGGGCCAATTACCCGCTTTCATACCTTCGACGCGCAATTTCGGGATCATTCCCGGCCTTATCCAGAATACTTTATTCAAGGGTTATGGTTGATTGCTTGTGGTGCAGTGAAAAAAGCTCTCATTGCTGATAATTTAGGGATTTTTGTTGATCTCTGTTTTGGGAATTTAGAAAGGGCCGGAAGTGGTGATCTTTGGTTAGCGACACTGGCCTATGGGTTACAACTCTTTTTTGATTTTAGTGGTTATGTGGACATTGCTCGCGGAAGTGCCATGTTTCTTGGGTTTACCCTCCCGGAAAATTTCAATGCTCCCTATTTCACTACCAGTATTGCTTCCTTTTGGCGTAGATGGCACATGACGTTAGGAAATTGGTTACGCAACTATCTGTATTTTCCCTTGGGGGGGTCCCGTCAAGGTGTCACCCGCACTTGTTTAAATTTACTGGTGGTGATGCTCATTGCGGGGATTTGGCATGGGGCCGCTTGGGGGTTTATTATCTGGGGTGGATTACATGGCCTAGCGTTGGTGGCCCATCGTTTGACGGATATTTACAGCAAACATCATCCCCAGTTCGGGCAATGGTGGCAAACCATTCCAGGGACTATTACAGCATGGGTATTGACGCAGGGAATGGTTTTTTTGGCGTGGATATTTTTCCGACTCCCAGATGTGCGTCAAGCTCTTTATGTGTTGTTCCATTATTTTAATAAAATAGGGGATGCGCAGTTTACTCAAAAGGTATATGTAGAGGCGTTGGGGATTGGGCGAACGGATTTATTAGCAGCAATTGGGCTATTATTGGCAGGGATGGGGATTACTTATTTTGGCCAACGGGGGTTAAAGTTACAACTCCATTGGCATCTCAAGTTAGTGCTTGTGCCATTATGCCTTTTTGCGGTTTGGATTTTAGCTCCAGAGGAGGGGTTACGTTATATTTATTTTGATTTTTGATGGGATGATTTTTGAACCCCAGAGACACAGAGAACTAGGTTTTATTCTGAATTAATTCCTCTAAATAGGTTTGTGCGGTTTCGGGACTCATGGTTAAGGCTTCGCCATCTTTGAGAATTTCGTACATTCCTCCTTGAAACCCATGGCCGGCAATGAGTCCTAACTGAATGGCTTGGTTGCCTAGTTCATAGAGGCGGTTAAAGCTAATTTGCAGCATTTCTGCATCCATTTGATCTCTCACTTGTTCTTCATCCATGATTAATTTTGCTGGTATATTGAGGGATTTAATTCAGAGTGAATGGATTAACATTTAGATAACGCTTAGATAACGATTCAGGTTAACTAGAGGATGAGTGGGAACTTTAATACAAAACATTGCATTTTTAAACGATTAAGAGTTTAGGGCTAATATACCAATTAAAGGTGTCACTCTCTGGATTGGTATCGACTTCTAATTTACTCTCAGCCCCATCAACGTGCAACCGAATTAAATAATCTCCAGCTTTTACACCTTGAAAAGGAAAGCTAAGGGTTTTGGTGTTTCGTCGGTGTCGTGTGGCTTCAAAGAGGTAGTTTTGGGGGTTTTGGGTGGACCATTCATTGAGGGAGATGATGACACGCTGTTTGGGACGAATGGTTAAGTTGCTGTTGATTTGGATTTCTCCCTGACGGGTTTCTTCGGGATGGCCGGTGATGGATAACAGGTCACAGTTGACGATGGAGGGACGCAGGACAAAGGGGACGATGTTGGATTCTACGACTTGTTGGAGGGGTTGACTATTGCCGTTGTTGTTGGTTGTGCCTTGGGGATGAATAACTTGTAGGGTTTGGACTCCGGCATAAAGGTTTTGGGGGGGAATCGCAGCGAGGGAGAGGGTGATTTCGGTGGGGGTTACTTGGTCTGGACTGATTTCTAAATCTCCAATTCGGATCAAGGTTTCTTCAAATCCGGCTAGGTTGTTGCCGCGAATGAGGATGGTACTCTCGCTTTCAATGGGTTGAAGGCGACCGTTTTGGTTGATGACTTCGGTGATATTGGGTTGGGAGAAGTAGGGGCCAACTGGGCCGGACGGACGATCTCTGAGGGGTAAGGATTTTTCCCCGGCTTCTTCTCCTTCGATCATGGCCACGGTTGCTTTATAGGCGGTGGAGAGGTTGTAGGGGGTTTGAAAGAAGACGGACCAGACTTTGGAGAGGTCTTCGAGGGAGAGGTTGAGGGGGGAAAAACTGATTTGTTCAAATTGATCGCGGAGGGTGGAGTCGGCGAGATAATCGAGGTTGGCATCGACGAGGGTAGTCTCGATCATGGCATGGGTGAGGGTACTGTGATCGGAGAGGGTGCGAATGACACTACCGAGAAGTCGTTGGGGTTCGAGTTCTGCGTCGTTGCCATAACAGGTGATCATGTAGTGCATATCGAGGGCAGTCCGCGATTTTGTTGCCGCTTCTCCTTTCCGGTTACGTCGTTGAATTTCTGCACTATTGCCCCAAATATGGTTAAAGGGGACTTGGTAGAGGTAAAGATTGACTCCGGTTTGGGGGGTGGCTGTTCCGATCGCATCGGGCCGTAAGGTGGTAACTCGGGCCCCTTCAACATCTCGTTGGATCGCCACCTGTAACAATCGTTGTAAGGTGGCGGTTACAGTGGCAATAGCAAGGTGATTACTCATTGATTAATTTCGGATCACGAGGAATTGTCGGGGGGAATAGACCTGTTTCGGGATTAAGTCGCCATTTTACCCTAGCTAGGACGGGGGACGGTTGCCCATTGGGCTTTAGTCGCATTTTTGTCTTTTGGGGGTTGAGGGAGGGGTTAGGCCCGGACTAATCCTAACTTTAAGGCTTTGACGATCGCTTGGGTGCGACTATTGACTCCGAGTTTTTCAAAGATGGAGGTTAAATGGGCTTTGACGGTGGCGACGGTAATATAAAGATGTTCTGCGATCGCTTCGTTGGAGTCTCCTTGCACCAACCAGTGTAAAACCTCTTGTTCCCGTTCGGTTAAATTGAGAGATTGGGCAATGGGGAGGGATCGACCCGCTAAAAATTGAAAATGTCGGAAAAAATGGGTGGCCACTTCGGCGGCCAGATAAATTTGATTATTGAGGACGGTGGCAATGGCTTCATGGAGTTGATTGGCTAAACTATCTTTAAAGACATAGCCGACAGCCCCGGCTTGCATGGCGCGAAATATCCAGTCATCATCATGATGGGCCGATAAGACTAAGACTTTCCCTAAGTTGGGCAATTCTCGCAAGCGTAAGAGGGCATTAATGCCGTTATCGGGGGGGAGTTCGAGGTCGAGTAAGATGAGTCTAGGATGCTGTTGTCGCGCTAAGGTTACGGCTTGATCAACGGAGGCCGCTTCCCCTACGATGTCAAATTCTAGTGACCCGTTTTGATTATAAAATTCTAAGAGGGTGCGTAGTCCTTGCCGAAATTTTTGTTCATCATCGACTAATAGGGTGGAGATGGGCATTTTTTTATAGTTGATAGTTGATAATGGATAGTTGATAATTGGTCATTGAAGCTAAGAAACCGGGTTTCTGTGTGAAATTTAGGCGAAACACGATAACTTTAGATAGAAACCCGGTTTCTCCAACAAACAACCCAGAACAAACAACAAACTTATAAATAAAATTCCCCGACAATACCGATAATTTCTTCTGTTCCTTGACGGGGGAGGGTGATTTCAAAAATTGCGCCGCCGTTGGGGTGGTTTTTGGCGATAATATTGCCTTGATGTTGGTCTAGAATATCTTTTGCGATCGCAAGTCCTAGACCAGTTCCCCCCGATCGGCGAGAATAAAAGGGGGTGAAAACCTTTTCTAGGTCTTCGCTGGAGAGTCCTTGCCCTTGATCTCGGATGGTCATGGAGGCTTCTTGACCGTTTCCTTGCCACTGTACCTCAATTACACTGTCCTTGGGACTAAAATCAATAGCGTTACTTAATAGATTTTCTAACACTTGTTTGATTTGCCAGCGATCGACCGCAACAATTAAACTTTTTTGGGGATAAACTAAAGTTATATTTTTCTCCCTTAACCAAGGTTGAAACACCCGGATTAACTCTTGAAACATTTTCCGTAAGTCGTAGGGGGCCAGATGGAGGCGACGTTCTGGGGTACAATCGAGGAGTTTGCGCAAACTGAGGGTTAAATCATTCACCGTTTCTCGGATGGTTAACGCTTGTTCTCGGAATGACCCTTCTGGGAGTCCTAATGACAGGTTTTCGGCATATAATCCAATTAGGGCTAAGGGATCACGGAGTTGGTGTTTTCCTCGTTGTACCAGTTGTTCGAGGTGTTGGATTTCTTGCTGTTGACGCGCGATCGCGCTCACTGCCACCATATAATCCTGTAACAAGGCCCCTTGCTGGCTAAATGCCGCTTGTTCCCCTTCCGAAAGACACCGAGAAGTCCAGAGTAACCAATACTCATTCCCTTCCGACTGGGCCGTTAACCCATACACATAGACAAAAGTCGAACAATCCGCAAAGGGAATGGGAATCAACTGTAAACTAGGCCGTAACGTCTCCGTTAACCACTCCTCCGACTCCAAATAACTAAGAATCTCAGCATTTAACTCTCCCTGAGTAGAATAGCGAGATAAATGCCGTTCCTCTCCTAACCCATTACGATACACAATCCAAGTGGCCAAAGGGGTGTATTGTTTCCCCACTTGTTCAACTTGACGACGGCAAATCTGCGTTAAATCGGGAACAGGGGCAAACATAGACGCAGCAGACACAGACCCAGGATAGGCTAACGATAACGGGAACATAAATGCAATTTGCCCACAGAACCAGCAAAATTAAAACACTTATTCCCTATTTAAAACCCAACCCCGAATCATCCGGAAAGAGTTCAACAATTTTGTTACAAAAATTTTGAGAAACCAGATTTTTCCAAACAGCAACCCAGTTTCTCAAGTCCCTCCCCTCAATCCACCAACTGATTAATCTCCTCCACCCAGCGTAACCGTTCCTCATGGTCAAGAGACAAAATATCCGACCGGGCCCAGTGAAAATAGAACGCAATATAGGCTACCTCTTGGTATAACTCCTCCAAGGGGTAGCCCGTCATTCCCCCGATATAGACAACTCTCCCCCCATGCGATTAATTTCATTAAAAAAATCCTGCAAATAGGCCGAGTCCACCACAAACAACCCCTCCAACATCTCCGCAGACACTCCCGGCCCCTCTCCAAAGCGAACAATCGTCCGCGACAACATCACCAACACCCCATAAGACGGATTCGACAACACACGAGGATGTCTCTGGACAAACAACTCATCCTCCCCCGTAGCCAACCGCATCACCCCCTCTCGGACCACCTCCCCCGTCTCCATCACTAACCCCTTGGGTAACGTAAACGCAAACTGCTGATCACTCACGACTCCTCACCCCCCGCAGACTGACTCGGACTTTCCGTTTCCTCCTCCTCCAAATCATTAATCTTACGATAAAAATTTTGTAAATAATTCAAATCCGACGCAAATAATTCCTCAATCACCGAAGGCGAAACATCCTCAACCGCCCCCAAGCGAACAATCACCCGTGACAAAATAATCACCGTCGCATAAGCCGGATTCGCCTTCACTCTAGGGTCCCGCATCGGCACAATTTCATCCATCGCCCTCGCCAAGCGCATCATCCCCGTCCGATGCACATTCCCCTCTGCATCTAAATATCCTTTTGGTAACGTAAATTCAAACTCGGTTTGAATCATTTTTTGTTGTTTGTTATTTGTTCTTGGTTGTTTATTGGAGAAACCGGTTTTCTATCTAAAGTTATCGTGTTTAGCCTAAATTTTACACAGAAACCCGGTTTCTTAGCTTCAACTATCAACTATGTCTGTTTCTTCACTCGGTTAAACTCATCAACCGCCAACTCTAACTCCTCAAGCTCAAAATCGGCATTATTAGCACTTAAATCACTAATTGTATAACTAATCGGCCAAGCCCCTTTAAAGCGAAACCTCGCTTGTTCTCTAGACGCTTGATCATAAATCGTAATATCACCATCCCGGAACTTTTCACCCCACTTTCCATCCTCCACCATCTTAAACCATGTCCATAAAGACATAGAATTAGTTAACCCCCGTTTTAACGTAATATTCTCACTTTTCGTATTTCCTGGCATCTTCGTCCGCACCACTCGTCCCCGACTATTCCCCTTTTTTCCCCACTTCTGGGAAGTAACTTCCGCAATTTCAATTAACTCATGACTGCGTTTAAACCCTTGACATTCCATGAAAAACGCATCAATTTCTTGAGAACCATCTAACGATAACTCTAAATAAAACTTACTATTAATTAGAACTTCGGGTAATTTCGCCATAATAACTCCCCTTAAAAGGCTCTCAAATTACATCATTAATATTGAATAAAAATTAACAGGTAGGAACATTATATTAAACATTCCTACCGCATTATGTAGCTTTAAATCTTAGCTTACACGGGCTAAGTTTTCGTAAGCAAAATCTAAAGTTTCTTCATACAAAGCTGCATCTTCCGCCGATAACTGAGAGCCTTTATAACTCACCGGAAAGACTCCCGTTAAATTCCAGCGTGCGGCTTCTTCTCCCGCTTGGTTGTAGAGAACAATACTAGCAGACTTGCGTTCACCACCGCTTTCACTACCTCCCCCAACATACTCCGTCGAGTGAGACGCATAATACCAATCATACATAGATTTATCATCGGAAGTTCCCACAAAGGTAATCGTAATATTGGCATTACTCACCCCAGTTACAGTCGCTTGTACCGTACTTTTACCGCCTTTTGTTACCCCATAAGACATATCAGCCCCCGCAACCTCTAGGGTAGCACTAACCCCACTGACACTCTTAATAATTAAATCGGGATAACCATCAATTTCTACATAAAACTTAGAAGTTGCTAAAATTTCTCCGGCTGCCATAGTTCATCTCCTTTTGTGATGCTTAAATTAGCAGAATTAGTGGGATTAAAATTACTGCGTCCGTTTAATATCTTCACAAACCAATTCATAGGTTTCTTTCGCCAACTCACTCCCATCTGAAGCTAAATCAGAGAGAGAATAACTTTTTGGCCAAGCATTGGTAATTGTCCATTCAAGAACCACTTCATCCCCACTGTTATAAGCCGTTAATTTACCGCTTTTCCGATTTTCGCTCCATTTTCCATCGCCTCCCTCACTTTTCGGGGTACAGGCTTTAAACCAGTTGTACCAGTCCATATCACCTTCAACGAGATAGACTTCTAGGGAAAAGTCCGGGTTATCAGCAAACCCCGTCGAGGTACTTTGCCAGAGAGTTTTCCCATCTTTGGTAGTGGCAATGGGTTTTTCGTGGCCGCCGGTTTTCCCTTCAAAGGACATTTCACCGACACTGGCCACCATTTTTTCCGTCAGGCCATCGAATTCGATGTAAAACCGATTAGTTGGGATAGGATTAAGTTCTGCCATAGTTCGATTCTGCGTAGATTGAGAAAAAATGCGAAGGGGATAGAGGTCTCCCCCTGAAAACTCATCTTATTTCAGGAGGAATAACCATTTATTTTAGCTGACCTTAGCTACCGGGGGCCCATTGGCTAATGCGGAAGATCACAAACTCAGCCGGACGTACCGGACAGACTCCCACATCAATGTAAAGGCGACCCATCATCATGGTTTCGTTGGTATTTAACTCTCCGTCACATTTGACATAGAAAGACTCAGCCGGAGACCCGCCTTGCAGCGCACCTGCACGCCAGAGACCTTCTAAGAAGTTAGTGACCGTCCGAGTGACTCGGGCCCATAAGTCTTGGTCATTGGGTTCAAAGACCACCCATTGTGTGCCAATTTCAATGGATTTTTCCACGTAGCTCATTAAACGACGTACACTGATATACCGCCATTGAATATTGGTGGGGTCAACCAGCGTCCGTGCGCCCCAAATGAGGTAGCCTCGGTTATAGTTGGCAAAGTTGCGGACACAGTTAATGCCTTTGGGGTTAAGGAGTTCTTGTTCCCGCATATTGGTTTCATAGGCCAGTCCTAACACACCGCGAGGGGTTTCGTTAGCAGGGGCCTTGAAGATACCGCGAGACTCATCCACGCGACACCATACTCCCATCATGTGACCACAAGGGGGAACAAAAATGGGGCGGCCTGCATTAGCAGGGTTTGCCACTTTAATCCAAGGATAGTACAGCGCACCGAACATAGAGCGACGGTTAAAGGCCGTTAACCAAGCATCCACGTCTTGGGGTTTTTGCTGTTCTGGGGAAACCGGGTCATTACTCTTACCGGGTTTAACGGGGGGTGGGTCGATGACGGCCATGCGGTAAGGCGGCCCGGGGAAGGAGTTTTCGCACATACTGATCATCATTTCTACAACCCCGTGAACTTGGTCGAGGTCGAGAATACCCGTTTGATAGAGCAACATGAGGTCAGGGAAAGCCACCATGGCCACTTCATCTACCTCAAATAACCCTTGCATCCCTTTCTTGTCGTTGCGACTCCCAGCGATGTCCCGTGTGGCGTTGCTGACGGGGGAAATGTAGGGAGGTGGGGCAATTTCATAAACCCCGTTGGCGGGACGACGGGAGAGGGGAGACTGGCCGGTGATGGAAATGTCGTTGAGGGTGACATATTCCGAGTCCTCTAGGGCCGTCACCACGTAGTCTGCGACGGCGGTTTCTACGTCGGACTTCATGGTGAGATGGTCGTATTCTTCGAGGACGCTTTCCCCTAAGACGACAGAGAGTTTGAAGAACTGTCCATCGTCGATGGGGGGGTCTTCATCTTCACTTTCGGGGGGTTTGGGGGTACTTTCGGCAATAACCACGGTGAGGCGGTTATCGTTTAACCCGGCAGGGAGGGCGGGAACGCCATCGTCTGCGGCTTCAGGGAGTTTCAGGTTAAAGGCTAAGGCGGGTTTGCCTCCGGGGGTGAGGAATTTTGTTGCTACTTCTTCTTCCGGAGGGGCGGGAGACCCAGGGAGTTTGGTGCCGATACTTGTCACCCAGCACCGTCCTCCTCCGTTAATAAACCATCCTTGGACGGCGAAGGGGAGGTAGGGGTAGTAGGTGGTTTCTGTGCCGTCGTCTTCGACTTTTTTATATTCGGTGAACCCGTCTGAACCGGGTCTGCCGAAGTATTCGAGGTACTGTTCAAAGTTGGTGATCATGATGGGTTTGAACAGTTCGGCATCCCCTCTTACGTCTTCGGTGAAGCCGATAAAGCCCGCAACGCTAAGACTTACCCCTTCTATGGGGCGACTCCCTCGGTCAACTTCTTCGACATAGACCCCAGGAGCAAAATAATCCAATGCCATGAGTGGCTGTCCTCCATTATGTATAAAATGGGCAAGGGTGAAGAAGGCAAGGGTGGGTTTTGCCTTCTATTTGGGCAAACACGAGACTGTCCGATCTTCGGGCCCCCGGAAGGGGGGTCAGTGATGTGTTTGTGATTTTGATTTTTTTGTGAGTAATTTTGTTTTTTCGGTCTAGCTATTGTGTTCTAGCTTAATCATCAAGGGGATTTTGGGTTATTAGACTTTGGTCTAGAGAATGGGGAATGGGGAATGGGGAATGGTGACAAGTTAAGATAACCTGTCTTTGGGGAGATGGGGGAGATGGGGGGGAGGAAACAGGGAAGTGGTTCAACTCTCAACTCTCAACTCTCTTACGATAATAGTAAGAGAGGGGCGCAAGGAATATGGGAAAATGACCATTTTGGCATTTATTGTGGGACTGTTGGCTGGTTTGGGGTATGCCCTTATACAGCATTATCGGTTACAACGCCGGATTGAGAAGATTCTGGAGTTGTTGCCTGTTACGTTGAATGAGTCTTCCTCGCTTCCTGTGCTTTCCCGGTTACGTCGGGCGATTTCTTTGTTTAGTCAAGATCAAGCGGCGATCGCGGCTCAACTAGAAGAATGTCACCAGTTGATGGAGGCTGCTCCGGTTGGCTATTTGCAGGTGAATGGGTTGAATCAATTGCTCCAGTGTAATGCTTATGCTCGGCAGTTGTTGAAAATTCATCGCTGGCAACCGGAGCGGGTGCGGTTGTTGTTGGAGTTGGTGCGCTCTTATGAGTTGGATTGTTTGATTCAACAGACGCGCCATTGTCAGCAGTCGCAGGTGGAGGAGTGGGTATATCAGGCGACTTATTCGGCGACGGAGGCGGGGGAAGGGGATAGTCCACAACCGCCTAAACCTTATCAGGTGCATTTACGGGCTTCGTCTGTGCCTCTGGAGGAGGGGGCGGTGGGGATTTTTCTGGAGAATTTACAGCCGTTGGTGAAGGCGCAACAAGAGCGCGATCGCACTTTTTCTGATCTGGCCCACGAGTTGCGAACCCCCCTCACGTCGATTAATTTGGTGGCTGAGGCATTGTCGAGTCGTCTTGAACCACCGGAAAAAGGCTGGGTTGAGCAAATGCTGCACAATACCCAACGTTTAATTAATTTAATTCAAGATTGTCTCGAACTCAGTCACCTACAACACAATGCAACCCCCACTCTCCAAACTCAACTCCTTGATCTCCCGTCTCTCCTGTTTTCTGCCTGGGAAACCCTACAACCGATCGCGGAACAAAAACAAATCTCCCTGAGTTATCACGGCAGGGAGTCGCTGGAGGTGCGAGGGGATGCGGAACGTCTGGTGCGCGTCTTTCTCAATATTTTGGATAATAGTATTAAATATAGTCCCCCTCAAGGGGTCATTGTAGTCCAAGTTACAGTGGACTCAATTCCAGAGAATCATACTGATGAATCTGACTCTTGGATTACAATTGATATAGTGGACTCAGGAAAAGGTTTCCAAGACCAAGATTTAGATTATGTCTTTGATCGGCTTTATCGGGGTGATCCGTCTCGACAACAGCCGACTCAAACCCCTTTAACGGCTAAACCGACGACTCCAAATTTGCAAAGTGGCAGTGTGCAGAGTGGCAGTGTGCAGAGTGGCAGTGTGCAGAGTGGCAGTGGATTGGGTTTAGCGATCGCACAACAAATCATCCAAGCCCATCATGGCACAATTCAGGCTCAGAATTCACCGCAAACGGGAGGAGCATGGATACAAATAAAATTACCCGTTTTTCACTAAATCTTAACATTCAGTTGCTACTAATATTTATAGGTTGCTTCATAAAACCCAAACTCAATATATCACTGGTCAATATATCACTGGTCAATATATCACTGGATCGTAATTTATTCACAAGTGATTTTAATTACCGCAAACTTGATCTTTCCCCAAACCCGTCATTCTGCTTTTTACTAAACCCCATCTGTAACAATGACTATCTCAACTCAAAAGCTCTATGCCCATAGTACAACACAATTAGAACGGTCACTCCAGCGAATTGCGCAGGAAGTATTGCGTATGGGAACACTGGTTGAACAATCTTTTCGGTTATCCCATCAAGCCTTATTTGCTCAAGATGTTAGCGCGATTGAAAAAATTAATCTCTTAGAAAAGCAGATTGATCGCTATTATAAACAAATTGAGTTAGACTGCGCTAAAATTATAACATTACAACGGCCTGTTGCTCAAGATTTACGCTTATTAAGTGCATTTATGCACCTAGTTCGAGATTTAGAAAGAATTGGGGATTATGCCCAAGATTTAGCCGAATTATCCCTAAAATTACTGCCCTATCCTCCCCATTCTTCATTACCTGCGGTGGAAGAAATGTCGCATAATGCCCAAGGAATGTTAGCCACCAGTTTAGTTGCTTTAGCAGAGTTAGACGCAGAGGCAGGCCGAGAAGTGAAAAAAATGGATGATGCGGTAGATGATGCCTATGATTATTTATACCAAATATTTGCCGAAGCGAGAGATATTCAAGGGGGAATTGAACCCATTTTACTCTTAGTTTTAACGATTCGTCATTTAGAGCGCATGGCTGATCATGCCACAAATATTGGGCAGCGTGTCGCTTATATTGTCACTGGAAAACGGGGATAACAATTAGCAATTAATAATTAATAATTATAGCGATGTGCAAATCAGTGAAAAACACTTGCTCCCCCTCGCCAAAGGTGGGAGAGGGGGTTGAGGGAGAAACTAGGTTTCTATCTAAATTAGTAAAATTCACCTCAAAATCACCACAGAAACCCGGTTTCTTGCTACCATTACCAATTACCTATTACCCATCACCAATTACCCAAAAAAATGCCTCGTCTTAGCATTAAAATTCGCGGAATTGTACAAGGAGTAGGGTTTCGCCCTTTTATTTATAACCTCGCCACCGAATTAAACTTAACCGGGTGGGTGAATAACTCCTCTCAAGGGGTATTCATTGAAGCAGAAGGAGAGCAAACCACCCTCGACACCTTTATCACCCGCATTCAACAGGAAAACCCTCCCCATTCCCGCATTCAAACCCTCGAAACTCACTGGTTATCTCCCGTAGGTTATGAAACGTTTAACATTCGGGAAAGTACCACCGGAGAAAAAACTACCCTCGTTTTACCTGATCTTGCCACTTGTTCGGATTGTTTAGCAGAATTATTTGCTCCCAATAACCGTAGATATCACTATCCCTTCATTAACTGTACCCACTGTGGCCCCCGCTACTCCATTATTAAAGCATTGCCCTACGATCGCCCCCAAACTACTATGGCGCATTTTACCCTTTGTGAGCAATGTCAACAGGAGTACGAAAACCCCCGCAACCGTCGTTTTCATGCTCAACCCAATGCGTGCAAACAATGTGGCCCCCAGTTGCAGTTTTGGGAAACCACCGGAGAGGTGACAGAAACCCAATATGGGGCCCTATTAAAAACCGTCGCGGAGTTACGAGAGGGGAAAATTCTGGCCGTGAAAGGGTTAGGAGGGTTTCACCTGATGGTTATGGCAGAAAATGAGGAAGCAGTCAAACAGTTACGTCAGCGTAAACAACGCCCCGATAAACCGTTTGCGGTGATGTATCCTAGTTTAGAGGCAGTAAAAGCAGACTGTCTGGTGTCGGAGGGAGAAGCAGCATTACTGGAGTCTGCGGAAGCACCGATTGTTTTATTACGCAAACAACGAGATATCCCCGGAGTTGCACCACAAAATCCTAATTTGGGGGTAATGTTACCCTATACCCCGTTGCACCATCTGTTAATGGCCGAATTAGCTGTTCCGGTTGTCGCCACCAGTGGTAATTTTACAAATGAGCCAATTTGTATTGAGGAGCAAGAGGCATTAACCCGTTTACAGGGTATCGCGGATGGGTTTTTGGTGCATAATCGGCCTATTGTGCGGCCTGTGGATGACTCCATTGTGCGCGTTATGGGGGGGAAACCTGCGCTGATGCGTCGTGCTAGGGGATATGCTCCATTACCGCTTTCTGGGGCAAATAATGGGCAATCTGAGGCTATTTTAGCAGTGGGGGCCCATCTGAAAAATACGGTGGCGTTTGCGACTCCTGCTTCTCCTGACTCCCGCATTTTTCTCAGTCAACATATTGGAGACTTGGAAACCCCCCAAGCGTTTGCGGCCTTTGAGGAGACGATAGAGAGTTTTGGCCAACTGTATGAGTTACACCCGGAAGTTATTGCTTGTGATGCACATCCTGACTATCTTTCCACTCAATACGCGAAACAGTTAGGGGGGAAAATAATTCCGGTGCAGCATCATTTGGCCCATGTGTATGGGAGTTTGGGGGAGCATCATTTGTTAGACAAGACTGTGTTAGGGGTTGCGTGGGATGGCACGGGATACGGGTTAGATGGTACGGTTTGGGGAGGGGAGTTTTTGCGCGTTTCTGGGGCAAGTTGGGAGCGTGTGGCCCATTTACGACGGTTTCCTCTGGTGGGGGGCGATCGCGCCAGTAAAGAACCCCGACGCAGTGCGCTCGGCTTGTTGTATGCTAGGTTTGGGGAGGAACTCTGGGAGAAGGCAGCGTTACAACCTTTTTTAAATCCTTTTACTCCCCAAGAATTATCCTTATTACGTCAATCTTTGCAAAGAAATATTAACACGGTCTTGACATCGAGCGTCGGACGTGCTTTTGATGGCATAGCCTCTCTCCTCAATCTCTGTCAGCGTAGCAGTTTTGAGGGACAGGCTGCGATGGCGTTAGAATTTGTGATAGAGGGAGGAGTAGTCGATCGCTATCCCGTGGAAATTACGGAAACTACGCCGTTAGAAATTGACTGGAATCCTTGGTTAGCGGGCATTTTAGGGGATATTGCCCAAGGGATACCCTCTGGAGTTATTGCGGCAAAATTTCATAATAGTTTAATTGACAGTATTGCCGCGATCGCGCAAAAAATAGAGATAGACACGCTAATTTTAACCGGAGGTTGTTTTCAAAATCAATACCTCACCGAAACCACCATTCAAACCTTAAAACAACAAGGAATAACCCCCTATTGGAATACTCAAACTCCCCCTAATGATGGTAGCATCGCCCTAGGCCAAGCCATCTATGCTCAATTAAAGTCTTAAAAACCAATTACCCATTACCTAAAATGTGTCTAGCAGTCCCCGGAAAAATCGTTAAAATTCAAGGTGAAGACCCCCTCTATCGCACTGGAAAAGTCAGTTTTGGCGGTGTTTTAAAAGAAGTGAGTCTTGCTTATGTTCCTGATGTCCAAATTGACCAATATGTTATTGTTCATGCGGGTTTTGCCCTTACTGTGTTAGATGAAGAAGAAGCGCAAGAAACGCTCAATTATATTCAACAATGCGCCCCTGTGATGCAATGAACCACAAAGACACAAAGAACACAAAGCGTAAGAACACAAAGGATTTATGAATAGATAATTTGAGCAGAGTCTAGAAGAGTCTCGGTTGATCGCTGAATGCTTATCAGGGTTTCATATTCTCCATTTGTGGCTGAATTTCTTTATGATATCCATTGGATTCAATGTGCCGTTGATGGATGGGAATTTCCACAATAAACTCAGCCCCTTTCCCCGGTTCAGAATCACAGATCATCCGTCCTTTATGTCGTTCAACCACCACTTGATAACTAATAGATAATCCCAGTCCTGTGCCTTTCCCCACTTCTTTTGTCGTAAAAAAGGGATCAAATAACTTTTGCTTCGCTTCCGGTTTAATTCCCATACCATTATCGGCAATGTGAATGGCAAGCCAATTCTTATCTCTCACTTTGGTCTGAATGCGAATCGTGGGGTTTTCTGGGGGTTCAAAATGGCCGCGATCGTAAGATTCCTCTAACGCATCCACCGCATTCCCCAACAAATTCATAAACACCTGATTCAATTGTCCAGCATAACATTCAATGGGAGGCACATCCCCATAATGACGAATCACTTCAATGGCATAACTAGCTTTCTTTCTCCCCCGAATCGACTCTTTTAAGCGATTATGTAAAATCCGTAAGGTACTCTCTAACCCATCATGGATATCTACACTTTTCACTTCTGCCTCATCTAAGCGGGAAAAAGTGCGTAAAGACCGGACAATCTCTAAAATACGCTCTGACCCCGCCAAGAGAGAATCCTGTAACTTAGGTAAATCATCCTTGAGAAACTCTAACTCAATTTCCTCGATTTTCTCCTGTATAACCTCATCCGCTTTCGGTAATTTCTCCTGATATAAGGCAATTAAATCCAGTAAATCGTTAGTGTAATTTTTCGCATAGATTAAATTCCCGTAGATAAAATTCACCGGATTATTAATTTCATGGGCAACCCCGGCCACCATTTGCCCCAAACTAGACATTTTTTCACTTTGGATCAGTTGGGTTTGGGTGCGTCGTAACTCCTCTAGGGTGCGTTGCAGTTTCTCATTTTGGGCTTTGTGACGGAGGGATTCTTCGGCCTGTTTTCGTTCCGTAATGTCCCGAAAAGTCCCCGTATAAAACGAACGAGACCCCAAATCTGCTTTTGTGATGCACATTTCCACCGGAAACGTTGACCCGTCTGCCCGATACCCTGTAACCTCCGTTGCCCCTGAATCGAGGAGTTCGCTAAATAAACTTACTCGGTCTATAGTATTGGTCGGAGACCAACCAATTAACTTGGTGATAGGCATTTGTTTCAAGGTGTTGGGCGTATAGCCAAAAATCGCCTCGGCACTGGGATTGGCGGTTAAAATCTTTAAGGTGGAGGTGGAAAAGGTAATAATGGCATCACTGGCAGTGCGGACAATAGCATTATTATGACTCACCGCTTCTTCCATGGTTTCCATCACTTGGTTATAGCGTGCCGCAATTTGTCCCACCTCGGTGAAAGGATGGACGGGGACTCGCGCACTCAAATCTTGGCTGATGGACTGATATTCCATGACCTGTACAAGGTCATAGATTTCCGTTTTTGCCCCGTGTTCCGAGACATTTAACCCTTGTTCTTCTTCCTGGGGAGAAACCCGCAGGGTGACAAAACGGTTCAGTAACCCCAGAATGAGCCAAGTAGCACCAAAGGCCCAGAGAAAACCGACCCCAACTCCTAACCCTTGGACGAGAATTTGTTGGCCTTTACTTAACCCCGTCCCCAAGGTGTCAGGGTTGGCAAAGAGTCCTACGGCCAATGTTCCCCAGGCCCCGGCCCCCCCATGAACCGCCACCGCATCCACCGCATCATCCACACGCCAGTATTCTAAAAGATCAACACAGAGGATCATGATAGCAGCCCCAATGCTCCCAATAATGACGGCAATGGGAGTCTCAACAAGGTTACAAGAGGCCGTAATGCCCACTAACCCCGCCAGGGACCCATTAATTAATAATTCGACTTTCGGGAGACGGCGACGTTGCCAACCGATAACTCCGGCGGTGAGCATTCCGGCGACTCCCGCTAAGATAGTGTTAGCGATAATTTGGGGGACTTGCTCATTGATGGCGAAGGTACTGCCCCCATTGAAGCCTAACCAGCCAAACCAGAGTAACATTGTACCGAGGACGGAGAAAGGCAGGTTTGCCCCGTGGATTTCTTGGCTAGGTTCTCCTTTAGGGTAACGGCCCAGTCGGGCCCCAACGAGGGTTAAGGTGGCCAGAGCAATCCAACCGCCGATACTATGAACCACAGTAGAACCCGCAAAGTCCACAAACCCCAATTGGGCAAGCCACCCGGTCATATTGTCTAAGTTTACGCCATTCCAAGCCCAATGGCCGTAGAGGGGATAGATCAACCCCGACGCAATGGCAGTGATGATCAGATAGGCTTGAAACTTGAGTCGTTCGGCCACTGCACCGGAAACGATGGTGGTGGCCGTGGAACAGAACATCACCTGAAAGATAAAAAAGGCGGCCAGTTTCGGAGTTGAGTCAAAGTTGAGGAAAAATCCCGTTTGCCCCCATATCCCTAGTTGTGAAGCCCCAAACATCAGGGCATAGCCAAATGCCCAGAATAAGGCCACAGAAACACCAAAATCTGCTAAGTTTTTAACGGCGACATTGATGCTATTCTTTGACCGTGTTAGCCCTGACTCTAGGCACATAAAACCGGGTTGCATCAAAAAAACTAAGCCAGAGCAAACGAGAAGCCACAAAATATCCACGGTAAAATTTAAAAACTAGACTGTTATCTATTGAAGCACTTTTCCCTCCATTGTGTCGTCTAGAACACCTTGCTGTTGTTATCTTTTATACCGTTTGCCGGGAGTATCCTTTTTTTTGTGAGTAAAGAATTTTAATTAATTTTAAGGGCTTTTGAGCGGAGAATGGAGAATTGGCAATAGACAATGGATAATTGAAAATGGATGATTTTGAATTTGTTGGTTTGATCTATGGGGTATAATTTTTTATAAGAGATTGGCTGGGTTGATATTTTATAGGGGGATTGTAAGCTCTAAAGAGCTTACTACGAACTGTTTTTTTTATGAACGGTTGATTACTCGGTCTGTAATAATTCCAATTCCTCCAGATTCAACGGGGACAAAAATCACTTTGAAGGGTTTTTCTTCATTTTGAGTATAAAATGTATATTGTTGAATATCAGTAGAAAAAGGAATAGGACGGACATCAGCAAAAATTTCACTGGTGAGTAATTCCTGTTCGAGTTTTTCCACGATTTGGGATTTAATGGCTTGCGTGGATTCTGCGTTGGTCGCAGAAATTGTGCCTCGCCATTGAAAACTCTCTTGATCATTCGTCAGCTCAGTCAAGAGATTTCTTGCATCTTCGGTGACATCTTCAGCGTTTAATTCTTGTAAATTGAAGTCGTTATAAATGGACACTAATACGCTTTCAAAGAGTCTTTCTTCTGGGGATAATTCTTGTATATCTTGGAGGCGAGCAAGTTGGGTTTCAGAGATGGGTTTAGAGAGCAACATTAAAACCGTTTTGCCTTCGACGGCGAATAAATGCAGATAGCGACTTTTACTCCCCGGTTTTGCTATTTCAAAAATACTAAATTTGTCGTCCCCTTTGGTTAATTGAGGGTCTTGAAACCCTCGTTCGGGGAGTTGGGTTTTGTAAAAGTTGGTGACTTGGCCGAGTGCGTCTTGAGTCGCTTGGACATTTTCATTATTTTCTAAGTCTGAGGGGAGAAACCCGGATGGGGGGGTTGTTAATGCTTGTTCATAACGGGGAAAGTTGGCGAAGGGGTCTTCGTCAATGGGAGATGGGG
>NZ_JAQMSD010000241.1 GCF_028330525.1 Spirulina sp. CS-785/01 | reverse complement strand
TGGTCTATGCGTAGCCTAAGAGATTGTGAGTCTCAACCGCATCGTTCGCGCAGCGTCTCCGCAGGAGAAACGGTATCGACTCACCCGCTTTCCTCCCCCACCTGTTCCGAGGTGGGGGAATCCTACGAATCTTTTGTTGAAAAAATGAAATGAAAGCCCTTCTAATTTATCCAAAATTTCCCAAAAGTTTCTGGTCGTTTGAGAAAGCCATTAATCTGGTTGGCAAAAAAGCCTTTATTCCCCCTCTCGGTTTAATTACTGTTGCAGCCTTACTCCCCCAAGACTGGGAACTTACCCTCGTCGATCGCACCGTTCGGGAGATTACGGAAGAAGAATGGGCAGAGGCTGATATTGTGATTCTCTCGGCGATGATTGTCCAAAAACCGGATTTAATCGCCCAAATTCAGGAAGCCAAACGACGGGGTAAACTTGTGGCTGTGGGGGGCCCCTATCCTACTTCTGTTCCTGAAGACTCTAGAGAAGCAGGGGCAGACTTTTTTATTTTAGATGAAGGAGAAATTACTGTTCCCTTATTCCTCGAAGCCCTAGAACGCGGGGAAACTAGCGGGACATTTCGCGCAACGGAAAAACCCGATGTCACCCAAACCCCGATTCCTCGCTACGATTTACTGGATAGAGATGCTTACGCGATGATGTCCATTCAGTTTTCGAGAGGGTGTCCCTTCCAGTGCGAGTTCTGCGATATTATTGTCCTCTACGGACGCAAACCTCGAACCAAAACCCCCCAGCAACTCTTAGCTGAATTAGAGTTTCTCTTTGAGTTAGGATGGCGCGAGACAATTTTCATGGTCGATGATAATTTTATCGGCAATAAGCGCAATGTGAAATTATTACTGAAAGACCTACAGCCTTGGATGGCAGAACATGGTTATCCCTTCTCGTTTAATACAGAAGCCTCGGTGGATTTAGCCCAAGACCAAGAGTTAATGGATATGATGGTGGCTTGTAACTTTGGGTCAGTCTTTTTAGGCATTGAAACTCCCGATGAAGCCAGTTTGAAAGTCACGAAAAAGTTTCAAAATACGCGGGATACCTTGAGTGAGTCCGTCGATAAAATTATTAGTTCTGGCATTCGGGTGATGGCTGGCTTTATTATTGGCTTTGATGGAGAAAAATCTGGGGCTGGCGATCGCATTGTTCGCTTTGTCGAGAAAACCAATATTCCCCTTGCCTTGTTTAGTATGCTACAAGCCTTACCCGATACCGCATTGTGGCATCGCTTGGAAAAAGAAGGTCGGCTTTTGGGACAATCGGGAGATATTAACCAAAGCACCTTAATGAACTTTGTCCCTACCCGTTCCATTGAAGAAATTGCCCAAGAATTTGTCGAGGGGTTCTGGAACTTATACGACCCAGAAGCCTTCTTAGACCGCACCTATCGCTGTTATCGCATCCTAGGGGAAGCCAACTATCCCAAAAAAGAGAAGAAAGCAAAAAAACCCTTTAATCCTAAAATTATAAACGCCCTAGCAACCATTTTCTGGAATCAAGGTGTGGTTCGCAAAACCCGTTGGAAATTTTGGGTTTATTTATTGCAAATGTTGCGCTACAACCGAGGCGGTGTAATTAGTTATCTGACGATCTGTTCTCAGATTGAACATTTCCTCGAATATCGTCAAATTGTTCGCCAGCAAATCGAATCGCAACTGAAAACCTATAAAGCATTGAAACAGCAACAGGAGGAAACTAACGGAGTTCAGGTTGATCCGATAGAGGCGATCGCTCAATAATTACCTCAACCCAATTAATTACACATTTTGATCTAAGTCTTCAATAGTTGTATCCTCAATCTGTTCCCCGTTTCCTTGCTTTACAATTAACGTAACGACTTTTTTAGCAAACCCTATCAGGATTATATGCCGATGAGCGATCACTGTTGTAAAGCCTCTGAACTCTCTCAACTCCAACAGGAACAAAGTAAAGTTCTTTGGCTAGTCTTATTCATCAATGCCATTATGTTTGTCGTAGAATTGGGGGCCGGCATCAAAGCCCAATCCCTCTCCTTAACCGGAGACTCCCTCGATATGTTAGGAGATGCCCTCGTCTATGGGGGAAGTCTCTATGTCATCGACAAAAGCAACAAAGCCCAAGCCGGAGTCGCCTTGGTCAAAGGGATTATCATGTTTTTATGTGCTGTGGCCGTCTTTGCTAGGGCCACCTATCAACTCTTTGCCCAAGTTACCCCAGAAGCCAATATTATGAGCATCATGGGGATCATTGTGTTATGCGCCAATTTACTCTGCTTATTCCTCCTCACCCGACATCGAGAAGATAATTTAAATATGTCCTCCGTCTGGTTATGTTCCCGCAATGACATTATCGCCAACGTTTCCGTCCTTGTGGCCGCCGGGTTAGTCTTCTGGACGGATTCGATCTTCCCAGATTTAGCGGTAGGATTATTGTTAACCTTTGTATTTGCGAAGTCTGCGGGACAAGTCTTGTGGCAGTCTTGGCGAGAAATGCAAATTCAGACTTAAATCAAATCATGCCTTTAAAACCAAACCAATTGAAACTAGCCCTTGTCTCACTGGCCACCCTCTTTTTTAGTGTGGGATGTGCTACAACAGGGCAAAGTGGGTCACAATGGGCAGGAACATGGGAACTGAAAGACCCCCAAACCCAAGATACTGTCACCGTTATTTTGAGTGAAGATGGCAAGGCTTATATAGACTCCCCCTTAGCCGCCGAAGAACAAGTACAATATTTACAATTACCCCTAGAACGAGTCTCTGACGAGTCCGCTTTACCCGAAAATGCCCAAGTTGTCACCTTGGAAGAACTCGCAGAACAGTCCATGGGGGCTGCCCGCCAAAACGAAGGGCAAAACTCCCTCGCAGCCTTAGCCCGGGCCCAACAAGCCTATTTTCTAGAAAACCAAGCCTTTGCCCAGTCTTTAGACGCACTTCAGTTAGGTTTACCTTCAGAAACAGAAAATTATCAATATGAAATTGTTTCGGCCAACTCGGAACAAGCCTATATGACGGCAACAGCAAAAATGGAGGACTTAAAAAGTTTCTCAACTTTGGTTTATGCAGACAATAGCAGCGACACGCTTACCAGTCAAGTGGTCTTTTGTGCCACTGATGAAGCCTCTACTACAGCCCCCGCTAAACCTGCCATCTCTGAATCTGGAGGGAATTGTCCCAATGGGTCTTCTCAGTTATAGTCTTCTCAGTTATAGAATGAAGGCAAATGGGAGAAAAATAGGGTTGAGTAGTAATAAAAATTCATCTTTCTAAGGAAACTATAGCATTTTTAAATGAGGAGTAAACCCCCATGGGGGTTTACTCTAATCCTAAAAAAACCTATTACCTGATTTTCTGTTCCCTGTTCCCTTTGCCAAACAAATCAGTTTACAACTCTGATGAAAACGCTATATGAACCGTCGAAAGTCTCTTTCTCTCCTTATTCCCTATCGGAATCGACCTCAACAGTTACAAACTCAAATGGCTTGGTTACAGGGACAAGATAACGCATTTTGGGAGAACATTGAGGTCATACTCGTTAATGCTGAACTCTATTCTTCTCCTTGGTTAGAAAGGGTTTTAAAAGGGGTTTCGTTTTATTATTTTCACTATCCTTTAACGGGAGTTTTTCATAAAACTAAATTGCTCAATTTAGCATTAAATCAAGCAACAGGAGAATTTGTTATTCCCTATGATGTTGATTTAATTCCCCTTGAAAATACTCTTGAGAAACATTTAGAAATAGCTGGTAAAAGTTTGCGGTTATTGATTTCGGGATATCGGTTATTGAGTGCTGAACGGTATCTTAATCCATCCGGTTCAAATTATTTAAGAAAAGCAGATATTTCAGAACAATTAACCATTGCGCCCGAAGATCAACCAACTGCATTGTATAAGCATCTTTGGCAGCAAGAACGGTTTGGGGTTGTGCCGTTTTTCCACCGTCAACGGTTATTAGAGATAGGGGGATGGGATGAACAGTTTGTGGGGTGGGGTGGGGAAGATCAAGATATCATTGAACGCTATTTAGCGGATGGACGTTATTTGTGTCGCAGTCCAGAGTTAGTGTATATCCATCTTCATCATCCAAAAACGGATCAGTGGAGTGAGTCGGAGGTCATTCGCCAAAATCGCCAATATTATTATAATAAGCGAAAGCCGTAACCAGTATCTGAAGGCAGAGGGCAGAGGGCAGAGGGCAGTGGTTTGCGCTCCGCGCACACTACGTGAACGACAAGACTTCGGCGAGCGTCAGTCGAGCCGCTCACCAACCAGGACCGAATAAGGAGGAAGTTAGCCTAAGAAGAAGAACAGAAACTAATCAGAGTAAGGCTTTTAGCTCAATTTAAGCGATTTTAGTTTCACCGAGAGTAACCAGTAAGCAGTAACCAGCATCTGAAGGCAGATGGCAGATGGCAGATGGCAGATGTTGGAGAAAGGGTAAAGTTAACCTAAAAAGAAGGTTAGAAACTAATTACAGCAAGGCTTTTAGCCAACTTTCAGCGATTTTTAGTTTCTGGGGAGTAACAATCATTCATTATCAATTATCAATTATCAATTATCAATTATCCAAAACCTATGAAAAATTACTTTATTTCCTCTCTGCTTTCTCTCTGGGGAGGGCTTCTCTTAGCCCAAAGTCCCCTTTCTCCTACCTTAGCCCAAACCGAAAATGTTTGTGACTCTCCGGTTCTCTCCCGTCTGCAAACCCATCAAGTCCAACCTGGAGAAACTCTAGACTCTATTGCAGCCCAATATGGTCTTCTTCCTGCCATTCTTCGGGACTTTAACCCTACTTTACCGGGGGTTGGGGGAACGCTCACTATTCCGCCGATGAATGGCATTCAAATTACTGTCCCGGAAGATGCCACTTGGGAGACTCTCGCCGAAACCTATGGGGTTCGGGCTGATGTTCTCTTTGAATTGAATGGATGTCAAGCTCCCCAAAACCAAGCCTTTATTCCTGGAGTCCGGTGGCAAAAAGACCCTCTTTCTGTGCATGATTATACGGGGTTACAGGGGTATCCTTTGGCTACAGAGGCGGAAATTGCCCTCCCCTATGGATGGTATCAAAACCCTGTCACCAATGCTCGCACGTTTCACAGTGGCTTAGATTTACTGGCCTCGGTGGGGACTCCGGTTTTGGCCGCAGATGGGGGAACAGTGACTTTTGTGGGGGAACAGGGGAATTATGGCAATTTAATTATTATTACCCATCCCCAAGGGCAACAAACCCGTTATGCCCATTTAGAGACTATTCAAGTCCGAGTGGGTCAAACCCTGACGGTTGGCCAAGAAATTGGCAGGGTGGGGACAACCGGAAAGCCGGATATCACCACCCCGCATTTACATTTTGAGGTTCGTCAGCAATTCCCCATTGGTTGGGTGGCCCAAGACCCTGAAATTCATTTTTCACGGGACTCAGGGGGGAGTGTCTCGGACTTGTTACCCTAAATTAACCAGCTAAGTTAACCATCCTTTGAGACGACGGGCGACTTGGGGCCGACGGAGTTTCCGCATGGCTTTACTTTGAATTTGGCGGACTCGTTCACGGGAGAGGTTAAAAATGCCGCCCACTTCTTCTAGGGTGTGGGGTTGGCTGCTGTTGAGGCCATAGCGGAGGGAAATGACATCTTTTTCCCGTTCGCTGAGGACATCGCTGAGGACTTCCCAAATTTCTTGGCGCATCATCAGTTCTCCCATTTGATCTTCGGGGAGTTTGAGGTCGTTGTCCTCTAGTAAGTCCATCAGTTCGGTGTCTTCTCCTTTGCCAACGCGGTGGTTGAGGGAGAGGGACTGACGACGGAGTTGTAAGAGTTGCCGTAGTTGACTGGGGGTGACATCCAGTTCTTCGGCGAGTTCCGCTTCGTTGGGGGCCCGGTGGAGTTGTTGTTTGAGGGTGCGTTGGGCTTTTTTCAGTTTGTTTAGTTTTTCGACAATGTGAATGGGGAGGCGGATGGTTCGCGCATCGTTGGCGATGGTGCGGGTGATGGCTTGGCGTATCCACCAGTAGGCGTAGGTGGAGAATTTATAGCCTTTGTTGGGGTCGAATTTTTCGGCTGCCCGGTTGAGGCCGATGGCCCCTTCTTGGATTAAGTCTAGGAAGGGAACGCCTCGGTTGAGGTAGCGTTTGGCGATGGAGACGACCAGACGGAGGTTTGAGCGAATCATGCGCCGTTTGGCGACGCGGCCATGGTAGAGGGTTTGGTCTAGGGCGCGATCGCTCATTCCCAAAGCCTCGGCCAGTTCCGTTTTCGTCGGGGTTCGCCCCAGTTCCTCTTGCAGTTGTTCCCGCAATTCTTCAATGGCCACCACGCTTTTCACACGCTGGGCCAATTCAATTTCTTCATCGGGTTTCAGCAAGGGATACCGAGCCATTTCTTTAAAAAAGGCCCCCACCGTGTCATCGGTAACGCTTCTCCGAGTCCCGGCATTCCGCAGGGACAGAATGGCATCGCCGCTTTGGGAGAATTCAATATTCACCAGAGAGGGAGAGGGCGTTTGCGTTTCCTGAGCAGAAACAGTAGAAAAATTCTCTGATGGGGTGTTATTATTGTTGTTCGGGTCTAATCCTGCAACTTTCATATTTAAATCTTGGCTTGTAGCAGAGAAACGTCAGAGTCAGTTTTGGGTGAGTCAGTTTTGGGTGAGTCAGTTTTGGGTGAGTTAGTTTTGGGTGAGTTAACTTGAGACAGTTAATTCAGTTATAAGCGCGTTAGGTTTGAAGGATAATCGGGATGAGTAAATCAGGGTTTGTTAATCGGGAGTTTCTCCCAGGATTCCCAGAAAGTAGTCGTTTAAGGGGTAAATGTTGTTAAGAGGCTCATCCTCGCTCCTGCGGAAGACGAATCGGTTCAACAAACGCATCCCTCTGACCTCCCTTTCTAAGAAAAGGTAAATGGGGATAAGAAATTTATGGTTTTTTAAGGATCATTAACGCTAATATGGGTAAATGTTGTTAACAGGCTACCAGAAAATACTGGGAAGTTTGTTTATCTGATTACAAAATCTCCAGAAAGGGGTAAGCAGACAGGGAAATCATACTCATCATGATGTTTCCTAGGTGAGAGAATTGCATCTAGCTTAACATTCCCATCTCAGACTGTCCTCCCTTCTTGATGCCTTATTGTTTTTACTTATGCTAGACTCCTCTACTCGGTTATCCGTCGCTGAACCGTCTGCTCCCTATGATAGTCGTCCCCGGACAGATCGTTGGGTGGAAGTGTTGGTGGACGCACCAGGAGGTCAAGGTCTTTATACTTACCGTTGTCCTCCTACTCTGACAGTTCAAGTGGGGGATGTAGTCAATGTGCCGTTTGGAGCGCAACGGATGGGGGGGATTGTCATTCGGGAAGTGGCCACACTCCCTGCTCATTTAAGTGCCGAGCGTGTGCGAGATATTGCCGAAATTGTCACCACAGGCTTTTTCCCGCCCCGTTATTGGCAATGGTTAGAGGAAGTGGCTGAATATTATCTCACGTCGTTAATTGTGTTGATTCGCACGGCCTTACCCCCTGGATTATTGCAGCGATCGCAACGTAGAATTCGCCTCACCGCAACCCTCCCCCCCGGAGCAGAAACCTTTTGTTCTCCCATGGCTCAACAAGTTTTAGCCCAACTCCGCAGCCAAAAAGACGGAGACTACAGCAGCAAATACCTACAACGCAAAATCAAAGGAGCAGAACGCGGCATTCAAGACTTAATCAAACGAGGTTGGGCGAAAAGTTATCTCGAACCCCCAAAACCCCCCCGGCCCAAAGAAAAAAAAGCCGTTACCCTCGTTGTCGATACTCCACCCAACGACCTCACCCAACGACAACAGGAAGCCCTCACCTTTTTACAACGCAACAACGGAGAAATGTGGTTGAGTGACCTCTTACAACAAGGTCGCTTTAGTTCCTCCATCATTACCGGATTAGAAAAAAAAGGCTGTGTCGTCATTCAATACCAAGAAATCCTCCGACTGTACCGAGACGAAGCCTTACCCTATGCCCCCCCAAAAGCCCTCACCCCGGCCCAACAACAAGCCCTCAACACCATTCAAACCCTCACTGGGTTTGCTCCTGTGTTATTACATGGAGTGACAGGATCAGGAAAAACGGAAATCTACTTACAAGCCATTGCGCCCATTTTAAAGCAAGGGAAATCCGCGATCGTCTTAGTCCCCGAAATTGGTCTCACCCCCCAACTGACCGACCGTTTCCGGGCCAGATTTGGCGAACAAGTCTGCGTCTATCACAGCGCACTCTCCGACGGAGAACGCTACGACACTTGGCGACAGATGCTCACAGGTGAACCCCAAGTGATCATCGGCACTCGTTCAGCCATCTTCGTCCCCCTCCCCCATATCGGCATTATCATCCTCGACGAAGAACACGACCACAGCTTTAAACAAAACCAACCCACCCCCACCTACCATGCGCGAACCGTAGCCCAATGGCGGGCCCAACGGGAAAACTGTCCCCTCGTCCTCGGTTCTGCCACCCCCTCCCTCGACACCTGGGTCAACATTCCCCCCTCCTCCCCCCATCACCTCTCCCTTCCGGAACGCATCAATGGGCGACCCTTCCCCCCCATTCATGTAGTTGATATGCGACAGGAATTGAAACGGGGCAACCGGAGCATCTTTAGTGAGTCCCTCCGCAACGCCTTAAACCAACTCAAAGCCAACAACCAACGGGGCATCCTCTTTATTCCCCGTCGCGGTCATAGTAGCTTTGTCTCCTGTCGCAGTTGCGGTTACGTCATCGAATGCCCCCACTGTGACATCTCCCTCTCCTACCACCACACCCACGACACCGCCGCCCAACTATTACGCTGTCACTTCTGCAACTATACCCAGTTACATCCTCCCCAATGTCCTGAATGTAGTTCGCCGTTTTTAAAATTCTTTGGGACAGGGACTCAGCGCGTCATCCGGGAATTAGGAAAACATTTCCCGGAACTGCGGGCCATTCGTTTTGACAGTGACACCACCCGCACCAAAGGCGCACATCGGGCGTTATTAAGCCAATTTACACGGGGAGAAGCAGATTTATTAGTGGGGACTCAAATGCTCACCAAAGGCTTAGATATTGAGCAAGTGACCCTTGTAGGCATTGTTTCGGCGGATGGTTTGTTAAATATTGCCGATTATCGGGCCTCTGAACGGGCTTTTCAAACCTTAACTCAAGTGTCGGGCCGTGCGGGTCGAGGGAATGACCCCGGCCAAGTAATTTTACAAACCTATACCCCCGATCATCCGGTCATTCATGCGGTAAAACAGCATAATTATGCCCCCTTTGCGGAAGAAATTTTAGAGGAACGGGCGAGTTTATTTTATCCCCCTTATGGGCGGTTAGTGTTATTGCGGTTGAGTGGTTTAGATGGGGGAGAAGTGGAGGTAGCGGCGGATACTGTGGCTCAAGGGTGTCATAATTTATTACAGAATTATTGTGAGTATCAATTATTGGGCCCTGCTCCAGCAAAAATTATGCGGATTAACCGTCAGTATCGTTGGCATATTCTGTTAAAACTGCCGAATACGGTGCAACAGTTACCGGATTTATCGGCGTTAGCGCGTCTTTGCCCCCAGTCGGTGAAGTTTTTTATTGATGTTGATCCGTTGAGTTTGGATTGAATGGAGGGTAGAATTGTTTCCATAAACTAAGCGCACTGACCCATCATCAGCAACTTCTAGGGTGTCGGCATGGCCAACATCACTGCCTCCGGTAATATAACGGGGGATATCTACTGACCTCAGACCATTAACTGTATTGGGAACATCTACATTTCCCTCAACGGGGGCAGCATCTAGCACTAAGTCTAAAACTAATCCGTCGTGAGACAGTTCCACTTGACTTTTTCCAGGAACGGCAGCTAGGGTAATGTTGCCATTTTCTGCGGTGACTGTTCCGGTCGAGACAACCCCTCCACCGACCATCCAGAGGGTTTCCTCGTTGGGGACGGCTAAGTTAGCTTCGTTGATAATAAAACTAGGATTGTCTTGGTCAAAGATTAAGCGGGTAGGGTTGCCCGTTAACTGACTGTAATCATTATCTCCGTAGGCGTTAAAATAGTCTCCATTAAAGCCAATACGGGTGGCCGTAGTCGCGCCAAAACTGCCTGGAACGTCTAAACTTGCACCATTGGTAAACACCCATCCGGCAGGGTTCATCAGAAACAGGTTAGAATTGCCACCAGTGAGTTGAATTAACCCTTCAATGACACTAGGGTCGCCGCCTACCACTCGTCCAACTACGTTGCGAATGTCGGGGTTAGAGAGGAAGTTGGCAATTTCGTCTGGGTTTAAGCCGAATTGCTCGAAGGAGTGAAAAAGGTTGGCATTCGCTCTTCGCCTTGGATGTGGTAGGTATTGCCGTTATGGTGAATAATTGTGCCTGTGCCATCGGGGGCAGGGGTGATGGACTGAGCATGAGTCGAAGGAGTATAAGCAACAGCGTTCAGGGTTAATAAACTAAGTGCAGAGAAAAGAGAAGTGAGATGTTTTTGCATGATTTTTGCGGAGAGCGACAAATACGGTAAACAGACCGATTAAAGCAGCATGATGTAAGGTGCGTCCTAATTTAGCTCTTTCTCTGCAAGATCATTAAGTACCGTTCGAGGGAAAGGCTTTGGTTATAAATTCATCCAAAAGTGTTGTTTTCTGACTATTTAGCGTTGACCCGTCTCTATCGAAAGGGGGTATTCCCCCAAGGAGAAACCGGACAAGAAATTTGGTTACTTATTCATATCGAAGTCCAAAGTTAGCCAAAAACTGTTTTTGCCGAACTAATGTATCTGTACAACTCCCGCATCTATGACTGTTATCGTCAACCCGTCCTCAGTTTAGCCGTCTTAGCCGACGAACAAGCCATTCTTGTTAGTTCCTTAGAGGCATTTCAGGAGATGGTAAATTCCTTATACTCTTATACGGAAATTCAAAACATAACTTATACAAATTGTAACCCTCTTGCCTCTTGCCTCTTGCCTTTTACTTTTTGCCTTTTTCCAGAAAAATACTACAACCATTACCGGATTCCGTATAATACGGAATCCGGTTTAATCAGAAGATTTAATGTCAATTACGAGCTAGAACTGTCAGGCTTTTCTCAACAAGGAATTACTTCTGTAGTAATCGGATTCCGTATTAGAAGTCCTCTGTAGCAAAGTTTCCGGAAACCTCCCGACTTTAACCCGTTGAAACGGGTTTCAGCTATTAGCCTTGGGTTTGAACCCAAGGCTAAAACGTATAATTGACACTAAAATAAATCCCATCATCCTGAGCATTCACCGAACGGTCGGTTAAATTCACCAACGGCAAGGTAAAATCCAACCGTGCCGTAAAATTCTCCACTGGAGAATAAATAATCCCTGTTCCTACTCCGGCTAAAAAATGCTCATTCTCAATCTGAGTCGGATTACTGGGATTATTCCACACCATCCCCACATCAAAAAAGGGAGCAACCTGTAATAACGCGACGGCTTCTTCTCCTTCTACCAGTGTAATCCGATCCTCAACCGAAATGCGCCAACCATTATCCGCAGACCGCGCCCCCTGACGGAAACCGCGCAGGGTTTGGCCTCCCCCAATACTAAAAGACTCTGACCCCAATAAATTATCCGGAGATAACTGCACATCTCCTTGTACCACTAACAAATGTCGTTCCGCTAACCGATGGATGCGTTGCACCTGTCCCGTCCAACTGAAAAATTCTCCATCGGGCGTAGGGTCAGGGTTTTGCGTGGCATCTAACCAATCTAGACCCAGATTGAATTGAGAACGCAAAATCCAAGCCCCCTTCCCATCCCGTTTCAGGTACTCCTGACCGAAACTGAGAACTGTAGTGCGCGTTGTGCCATCAGGTTCTGCACCAAGACCAAAGGGAGTCCCCACATTATTAAACAGGAAAGTTTGTCCCGTTTTATGGCGTAACCCCAACGACAGGGCAAATTCTTCCGTAAAAGACCGGATTAACGGTTGACGCACCGAGATTTCATAGGTTTCTGACTCCCCCTCAATACCTAACGCACTAAATGCGGGTAACGTCACTTCATTGCGGTTAATACTCGTCCGTAACCGGACTGTCCCATTCATAGGATTAAAGGGAATGGTGTAGTTAAAATCAAAAATATTTGACCCTCCCGTAGTTGAACGGCTATAGGTAGCATTCAACACATCCCCAATGCCCGCTAAGTTACGATAGCCTAAGTTAACCCCAAGGCGTTCAGACCCCACACTGGCCGCAGAATAATTATCCGCAAATGCCGTGCCAAAAAACGGGTTCGCTTCTTCAACATTGAGTAACAGGGTGCTATCCCTCACCGTCTCACCCGATTGCAAGTCCACGTCGAGGTCTTCCACTAAAGGATTAATCTGCAACAGACGCAACTGGTCTTCTAAGTCATTAACATTAAACGGAGTCGCAAGGCCGAGATTGAGACGAGAGGTGAAATAATTGGGGTTAAAGCGGTTGAGTCCCGTTACTTGAATATCCGAGACCGTCCCCTCGATCACTTGAATAGTTGCATCCCCATCTCCTAAATCCTGTTCTGGGAGGACGGCGCGGGAGTTAAGATAGCCTTGGTCGATGTAAAGTTGCGTAATTTCATCAGCAACCTGTTGCAGTTCGCTGAGGGTGACGGTTTCCCCTTCAAGGGGGTCAGTGATGGGGGTGAGAGTTTCTGGGGTGAATACGGTGCTCCCCTCAACCATGATGGTATCGAGGGAGAAGGTTAAACCCTCTTGGGAAGGGGTGTCCGGTTGTTGTTCTTCGGGGATAGGAAAGAGAGTTTCATCTTCCCTGGGAGGTTCTGTGGGTTCAGTGGGTTGCAGGAAGCGGTCATCAGGGTTAGTGGGGTCGGTTTGTTCTTGGGGGGTTTGACCCAGTAAATCAGCCGCTTTAAAGGTAATTTGGGCGGTTGCGGGGGAAGTTAAGCTGGTTAAGAGAATTAAGCTGGTGAATGCACTCAGATTAGTCGATTTCATGAACTCCTCACGGGAAATAGGATAATTTTTCAGGAATTGAAGGTATCTTAGTTGGCGTTGGCTCTTGTTACTCCTTCGATGTGGTAGGTATTGCCGTTATGGTGAATAATTGTCCCTGCCGATTAAAGTAACACGATGTAATGCGCATCCTAATTTAGCTCTTTCTCTCTTTCTTGGCAAGATCATTGAACTCCCGTTTGAGGGAAATGTTTTAGCATGGACTCCTCCTCGAGCCGAGCGGTCTTGAGCTATTAAATTGAGGGCAATGTGGCGGATAACGGCTAATATTTTAGGATGGGGGTAAGCCTTCAGCTATATTGGATGTCAGTTCGTAGTAAGTCCTTGAGGGCTTTCCCATCAATCAATTAATTTGCCAAAAACCTTGATACAGATCCCTGTTTGTGGTTCAATTCCCCCATAACGGAAACATTACCATTGCAGCCGTCCCAGGGAAAAATCAAATAGAACTCTCTCATGAAGGGATGGTAATAGACCTACACCTAAAAGCCACCCCTACAGAAGGGGAAGTCAGCTTACCCCAAGACATCACAGGGATAAAACCCACAGATATTCCAGCATTATTAACCGGAGGGGATGTAAAAGAAGCCAACACAGCTATCATCGAAGAAGATGGCACAGTAAGGTTAGTGGCTTCTGATACAGTAGGGGTTTATTGCATAAACCCTTTCAGTAAGTCCTAACAATTACCCTTGCCTAAAATCCCTTAGTGTGTTTAACTATAAATCACGCTCATCTGAATCAAACCCGCACGCTCAAAGTTGCTCAAAAG
>NZ_JAQMSD010000240.1 GCF_028330525.1 Spirulina sp. CS-785/01 | reverse complement strand
GCGATCGCGCGATCGCTTCGATATCTTCCCCGTCTTTTAAGGCCGTGACAATCTGTTGTTGGCTGGGGGTGAGTTGTTGCCAAAATTTGGCCCATTGACTGGGGGTTAAGCCGAGATCATGCTCTTGTAAGGAGGTTTGTAGCCAGTTGGCTACCAGTTGGGGCCGCGCTTTGAGGGCAAAGACTTTGATGGCGTGATAACTAATTTTTTCCCGGAGACGATACACCTGTTTGATGGGGAGATTGAGGGTTTGAGAGATGGCTTCTTGGCTATATCCCTGAAGATAAAGCCGTAACCAGTCCACGGCGAGAGAATCAAGGGTTTCGGCTAAATATTGCTCAAATTCCTGTTGGACTGTGTGCCGCAGGATTTGTTGTTCTTCGCTGTCTTGGTCTTCTTGGTAGGTAGTGACGGCTTCGCTGTCGAATAAACTGATGGGGGAGTCCCCTTCGTCTAAGCTGATTTCTTCGGAAATCATCTTGATCTGCTCTTGTTGGGGGACTTGAGTCATGCCGCCTTTTTGCGATCGCTTGAGATAATTAACAAAGCGATACACCAATAAGGGCTGATTGCGAATGGGCCGCATACAGTATTCTTCGACACTGGTGAGTAAGAGGGTATTGCGTAATTGGGGATCGTCGGTACATTGGCGAATCCAAGCGATCGCTTTTTGAATATTGCGATCGCTGTTGAGCATTTCTTGGATCACCTCTTGCAAAACATCCGTCACAGCCCGATGACGGTCTCGACTCATGGCCACCCAAGTGCGAATTTTATTCCGCAGGAGAACTAAAGACCCCAAACGGTTCATTAAGTTTTTATAAGCTCGCCCTGGACTGACACCAAAATAGCGTTGACGCAGAATCCGATAGCGATATTCCATGGCTTTTTGCGCGATCGCACGCTGTCGGTCATCCAGGGTCGTAAAACGGTCTAAATTCTCCCCCAACAGCCAACGCACCACACTTTGGCGACTGACTAAAGCGCGATCGGGATAATCTTGGGCAAGACGACTCTCCCACTGTTTTTCCAACTGCTTCACGAATTGCTGAGTCACAATCTGTTCCTCCAACCCCTGCTTAACATAACAGTTTGCACGACAACCTCTCCATTAAGAGTCCGATGAACGGGGAAACCCCCCTTCATTTCACCATAGCCCTTTCCGACTGTCAGTGATCTCTCCCCAACAGGCCAGAGAAACCGCCCCAGTGAACCAACCTGCTCATTCCAGCAATCTCCCACCTCATCAGGGTTAGCCTCCCTAAAAATAACTTGACAGAATCCGCAAGAATCACTAACATCATTCCCAAGGTATCTAAAAGTTTGCTCAAACTATCCCCAAAATAAAAAACTTAGGTTAAACTCAGTTTCAGGGAGGTTCGATAGAACTATCTCAACCCAGAGTCCAGATTTTAACTGGCTCTTGAGAACAGAGAATACAGGTGGACGTTTAGTAGCCCAAGCGGTTAGAATCACAACACTCGAAATTTCAGTTTCTCCATTTCCGTGTTCCTTGGTTAAGTGTGAGGAAGTATTGATGTCTAAAATTTTTAGAAAGGCTTTAATAGCAGGACCCGCAGCGCTCGGCGCTCTCATGGCTGTATCCGGTGATGCAGTCGCCAATCCCGTTTCTGGGAATGATAACGCTAATTCTAACAGCGACCTCCTTCAGCAAATTGACAACTACAGTTCTGAAGGGTCTGGTAGCTCCATGAATCAGTTTCCAGGAGCGACCCAATTTAGCGATGTTTCCCCCGGAGACTGGGCTTTTCAAGCCCTAGATGACCTGATTCGTCGCTACGATTGTCTCAAAGGTTATCCCGATGGCACATACCGTGGCAACCGCGCCTTGAGCCGTTACGAATTCGCTGCTGGTTTAAACGCCTGCTTACAACAAATTGAGCGTCTCATTGCTGAAACAACAGCAGAATTCGCCACCCGTGAAGACCTCGAAACCCTTCGTCGTCTCTTACAAGAATTTGAAGCTGAATTGGCCACTTTGGGAACTCGCGTGGACAACTTAGAAGCGCGTGTTGCGTTCCTCGAAGACAACCAATTCTCCACCACCACCAAATTAAATGGTGAAGTCATTGGTGAATTATCCTCTGCGGTTGCAGATGAAAGAGCCTACACCTTTGGGTTAGATGGCTTAAACATTGGTCAACTGGCCAATGGAGACCTTGCAAATCCTATCGCAGGCAACCGCTTGGATGATCTGTTAACTGGGTTTGGGGTGAATCAGGTGCAAGGCATTCCCCTGAATACCGCTTTAGCCAATCTCTCTACCACTCAAGTCTCTCCGAATACCACTCAAGCCGACAACTTAATCAGTGACGTACTGGCGCTGCAAAACATCGCTCCCAGCCTCGCAGTGACTCCGGGTGGTAGCTTCCGGGCTGACGCTGATGACGAAATCACCTTCGGTTATCGCGCTCGTCTGAACTTTGATACTAGCTTCTTCGGGACTGACCGCTTGCGGACTCGTTTACAGTCCAGCAACATGAACAGTTTGGGTTTCTCCCAATTAGGAACCACCCAACTACTCCGCAACTTAGGGGATAATGATAACAACCAAGTTGTCCTCAATGATTTAGCGTATCAATTCCCCATCAACGATAATATCCGCGCCCACATCATCGCACGGGGTGCGTCTGTCGACGATATCCTAGATTCCGAGTCCACCGCCCCCTACTCCCTGGACAACTTAGCCCTCGCTAACTACTACAACAACCTGTTCTACGATGCAGGGAGTACCGACCAAGCCATTGGTTTCAACATTAAATTCAACGAGAACTTTGGTCTTGACGTAGCTTACCTAGCTGATGATGGAGAAGATGCGTCTCTTGGCTTATTCGGCGGAGAGTATGTTCTTCCCGTTCAGTTGAACATGAACTTCGACCGTTTCCGCTTCGCCCTCAGCTATGCTCACCTCTTTGAAAAAGGTGGTGACTTAGTTGATGGCACCAGCTTAGGGGAAACCACACCTTTTGCGGGTGGAGCAAGTGCTAGTCTCTTAGGTCAAGCTCCCTTCGTCTATGTCAATGGTAATGGTGAACTGTACTCCAGCGCAGGGACAGCCAATGTGTTAGGCTTCCAAGGCAGCGTTGATATCTCTGACACCTTCAACCTCAGTGGTTATATTGGCTACGGTAACGCCCTCTCTGTTGATGAAAACTCTCCTCGTTTTGGTCGGGAAGCTGACTACTGGAGTTGGGGTGTCAACCTTGCCCTGCCTGACTTAGGGAAAGAAGGGGCTGTCTTAGTGACTGGCATCAGTCAACTGCCTAAAGTGTCTGTAGAAGGTGGGCCGAGTGACCAAGATTCCTCTTACCTTGCTAGTTTAGAGTATCGTTTTCCCATCACCGATAACATCGAGCTTGCACCTGGGGCTTATGCCGTCTTTAACCCCAATGGAAATGCTGGTAACGATTCCATCTGGGTTGGTATGCTCCGCACGAAGCTCAAATTCTAAGCAAGTCTGTTCAAAAACCACAAGACGACTTAGCTTAAATTAAAGAGAGGAGAGACAGGGTTCAACCTTGTCTCTCCTCTTGTTTGTTGGTTTGTTGTTGGTTAATCCTCAATTTTCCTCGCTTTACGTTTTCTCACTTCTGCTTGTACCAGCTTTAACTTATAGGGATCACAATCTTTTCGCCAACAGAGACGATTATACTTAATCATCGCACAATGCTCCTCTAAACAGCGTAACCACCCCCGACGTTTCCGAATACTGGACATATCATCCAATAACCCCCAGTCTCTCTCCTGTTTCGTGAGTCTCACCAGTTGGTCATAGTTAGGATAGTCCGGAGTCACTAATTTCTCTTTTTCGTGGAGGACTGGGGGGTTATGGGGGTTGGCCTCCCAGTAATAAACATCCAAGTCGCGGAGATCAATCCGCATTCCGGTGTGAAATGCCGGGTGCGGCTCATTGTCGAAGTTGGGATAATAGAGATAAGAAATACAAGGTTTATTGAGGTGGAATTTAATCACCGTTACTTCGTCTAACCGACCAATAGTCCGACTCGCACACCCTTCGTAGAGTCGGATGAGGGGGTCGAGGGTTTCCAAAGCGTTAATATGCACCCAGAAAGAATTATTGCGTCGTTGACCCACAGGACTCTCATCACAGAGATCAGCAATATATTCTAAATCTCCCACGGTCATTAACATCATATCCGCAAAGAGACAGGCTTTTTTATAACTGCCGAATAAGGCTTTAAAGTCCTGTTTGACGGGTTTGGAGAAATTTCTAGCGCGGGGCCGTTCCCCAAAGCGAGTCAGGGCTAAATACAATTTTAGGTCTTCTCGGCGTTGATCTGCGATCGCCTCCCAGTCTTCCTCATCCGTCGCCTCTAAAATTAACTTATATGCCTGTCGATAGGTATGGAACTCCTCTAAAATTTCCGCCTCTTGGGGTAACTCCCCCTTAACCGGAAGTCGGCCTCGTTTCGTAATAAAATCCATCACAGGCTGTAACATCTCCTCATAGTCCTCAAACTGTCGCACCTTGCGACAGACACGGGGAGTTGTAGCGCGAGACTGAAAGCGAGAGGCCCGGAACGTTTCCGCCACTTCCGTATCCCGAAAAATAAAATAAATCCCCAAAGCCACAGGAATAGCATCCACCTCCAATACCTGGTCAATATAACCCTTTAACTCCTCCTGTTCGTAATACTTCTGAAAAGTATTCCGACGAGTAATAACCCCATCTCCATAGGCCAACTGTCCGGCCTGGTTATCATGGATAAGAACTTGGGCCGCCACCACTAACACCCGTTTCGTCAACTCCCAGGCTTTCACCAACGCTTCCCGTCGTTCCGCCAAGTCTTCAATGACGTTAATGATATAGCCCAAATTAACAATATCCGCCTCTAGCAAAGGCGTGTTGGGCAAATAATAGGGGTCCCACCCGTTCGACGCATAACCTTTGGCGGCAATGCGTTCCATATCCCCCCCATACCCGCAACCGTAGTCAAAAAACGTCGTTTCCGGGGTAAATAACTCCGCTTCTAAGGCAGCGCGAACGGGACGGGATAAGGCTTTACGCACCATAGCCGCCTTGTGGCGTTCAATGCGGATAGGAGGAGTTTTAATTTGTTCTTGGTTTTGGTGGAGGTTGTGGCCGTGGAGTTGAACCCCGTGAAAGTCGAGTCTTTGTTGCCATTCCCGTCGAGTCCCAATGAAGCGAGAGTTATTTAATAGTCCTAATGCGTCTTCGATGTGGGTGAGATGGGCGAAGGTTTCATACTGGGGATAGTCGGGCAAGACAAAGGTTTCTTTGCGGTGGAGGATGGGAGGGTTATCAGAGGTACTATAGTCTCGATACCGGACTTCTAGGCTGTGTAGGTTAACTTGAATACTGGCATCGAGGGCAGGGTGGGGGTCCGTGTCGAAGTCGGGATAAAAGAGATAGGAAATGGTGGGTTGTTCGGTGTTGAATTTAACGAGGGTAGCGTTTTCAATTTGGGGGTTGCTTTGACGGGCTTTTTGTTCGTACTCTTGTAGGAGTGGGTCTAAGGCCGATAGGGCAGTTTTATGAATATAAAGGGCGTTGGGCAGTTGTTTCCCAACGGGGCTATTTTGACATCGGTTGACTATGGTTTGAAATTGGTCAGTCGTCAGTGTCATTTGGATAATGGATAATGGATAATGGGTAATGAATAATAAATAATGGAAGAAGTGACCCAATGATAAATTGCTAATTTTTTAAGTATTAAGTATATTAAGTATTAATTGCTAAATTTTAATTGCTAATTACTAATTTTTAATTAATTCCTAATGCAGATAGGGCGGCTTTAATGAGGGTGTAAAATTTGGGTTGTGTAACATCTACTTCTTGGGCGGTGTCTCGGCTTTCTCCTAACAGTCCTCGCCTCTGGCCACGGGTGACAGCAAGGACTTTATTCTGATCATTACGAATTCGTAGTTCGTTGAGCGAATTTTGTAAACTACAGGTGTAAACTCTATTATTGTGATAAAATTGAGCTTTTTTAGGTTTAGGTTGAGGAGGAGACGAGGGAATAGAATTAGAATTATTTTGCTGATCTAAATTATTATTTGGCGTTTCTGAAGTGGTTTCTATCTCTTTAACATCTTGAACATCTGTGTCACTGTTAGTTGCTGGACGAATGCCAACTAATTCTAATTCGAGTTTACTTTCCCCATTCCACTGATTTTCAATTAATTTATAGGCAATATCAACCTTATTCGGTAATGGAAAATATTCACCCCAACGCCATGCTATAGCCCCAATTGCCAGCACATCTTCCCCAATAGTTTGCCCCAGTTTTACTTTTAAATGATTGCCTTTGGTGGGTTGTTGTTCTAATATCCTAACATCCGGTGTCCAAAAAATAGGCGGATCATTTTCAATGCCCCAAGGTTGTAAACTTTCGATTTGGTCGTATAAATTAAAATTAAGTTGGGAAAAGTCGGCTTGGGCATCAATAGCAATTAAAGGTTTTAAATGTTCTGGGGCAACACATTGATGGGCAAATTCACTTAATTTTAAACGAAAATCATCTAAATTTTCTTTAGCTAAACTAAACCCTCCGGCGGCCTTGTGTCCCCCATGTTTAATTAACACCTCATCGGCATAATTTAAAGCATCCGCCACATTAAATTCCGGAATACCTCTGGCTGACCCCCGAATATTCTCCTCTCCTTCTTCATCGGTACAAATAAAGACAGGTGCGCCATATCTATCCTTTAAACGAGAAGCCACAATGCCAATTACCCCGTGATGCCAACTGCTTTGATAAATAACTAAAACTCGGTCTTCTTGCCAGTTAACTTTCCCGGCTTCAATTTGTTGGAGGGCTTCTTCTTCAATTTGTTTACAAAGGTCTTGCCGTTTTTGGTTGGTTTGTTCACAAACCATAGCCTTTTCTAGGGCTATCCCTTCATCATCGGTGGTTAATAATTCAATAACCACAGGGGGATCACTGAGGCGGCCAATGGCGTTAATACGGGGACCGAGACGGAAACCAATGGCATCGGGTTTGACGGGCTTTTTAGAGTCATTTACGCCCGCTAATTGCATGAGGGCTTTTACCCCGGCAATGTCGGACTGAGAAAGGTTTTTCAGGCCCCGTTTTAACCAGCGTCGGTTTACCCCGACAAGGGGGGCTAAATCGGCGATTGTTCCTAATGTGAATAAATCTAGCAGGGAGTGGGTTAAGCCGCTTAATTGCCCTAATTTCTGCCCCACTGTGACCGCTAAAACGTAGGCGACTCCGACTCCGGCTAAACTGTGATAGGGGGAGGTGTCGGGGATGAGTTTGGGGTTGAGGATAGCATCAGCCGGAGGTGGCCCTTGGGGGGGGATGTTGTGGTGGTCCGTGAGAATGACGCTTAATCCTAATTCTACGGCTAGGGTGATGGGTTGATGGGCGGCGATGCCGTTATCGACGGTAATAATTAACCCGACTCCCATTTCGGCCAATTCTGTCACCATGCGTTCATTGATGCCGTAGCCGTCTTTCATGCGACTGGGGATGGCATAATCGACGATGGCCCCAAAATGGCGGAGGGCGCGGATTAATAATGCTGTACTGGTCATGCCATCGGCATCGTAGTCTCCACAAATAGCGATCGCATCCCCTTCCTCAATCGCCTCTAAAATTAACTCTACTGCCTTGTCTAAATCGGGAAACTCCTCACGGGGAGAAGGAAGGGTAGTCGATTCTGGGTTAATAAAAACTTGGGCTGCTGCGGGTGTAGTAATTCCCCGGTTGAGTAACACTTGGGCCAGTAGCGACGAAAGCCCTGTCGTTTGGATAAGAGGTTGGTATTGGGTAGAGTCAGAGGGGGCAATATGCCACCGCCCTTCGGGGAGAGGTACAGACATTTATTCACACTGAACATCATCAGCCGATAGTAGAGTGATTTTAACATCTGGGTTAGCGTCCAGGGAGAGCCAACCGAGAGAGGCGGGTCTTTCTTTGTCGGGGTTACTCTTATCGAGACTGGGAGGAGGAGGAGGGGGAAGGGTGGGGCCGCCTGCGGTAGTTTCTGGGGAGTCGGTGACAGTGGGGAGACATTGTTCGAGTTGTAACCACTGGGTTTGGTTGGCGGTGGTTTGTTTTTCGGTAACTTTCAGAATACTCCGGGCCGGGAGAGAAAAGGTTTCGCTGGTTTCTGGGTTGGGCGTAGATTGGAGAGTAATGGCCTCTTGAATTTGCAGATATTGATTCACGTCCACCGTTTCCCAGTCTAAACGGACTGAAGCAGTAGGTGTGGCCTCTGTCCCCGTATTTTGGGCGGTGGAGGTAACTTTGGTATTGCCTAATAAACGGTTGGCTTCATAACGGAGACTGGGAAAGAGAAAGAAAGACAGGACGGTAATTCCGGCCAAGAGACCCACTACAATCAGTAACGAGAGGAGAAAGAGAGAGGGTTTACGAGAGGATCGCTTTTCGAGTTTCGGTGAGGTAGTGGGGGCGTTAGAGAGTTCTGTGGCGGGGCTTGCGGCGGTTAAGGCGGCTAATTTTTCTTCAGGAAAGTCGATCTGGGGGGTGGTACTGTTGGCTTGGGGTTGGACTTGACAATGGACTAAAGCGACGGTGATATTGTCGTGGCCGTTTTTTTCGTTGGCGAGAGTCATGAGGCGGTGGACGGCTTCTCCCACGGGTTTCCCTTGGGTGAGAATGGGTAAAATTTCCGTTTCCCAATATTGTTCTACTCGGTCATTATCGCTTAATCCATCGGAACAGAGAAGAAAGACACCATCATCATCAAGGATGACGCGATCTATGGTGGGATAGAGACGAGAGGAGGAATTCATCCCCAAGGCTTGGACTAATGCCCCCCCACTGGGGAAGGATACGGCATCTCGATATAACGCATAGCCGAGACGGACTTCTCGTGAGGCCACATCATCATCGAGGGTGACTTGATGACAGCCTTCTCGGTTAATCCAATAAATGCGAGAATCTCCCACATGGGCTAAATACATTTGATGCTGTTGGGCGACAGTCATGACGAGGGTTGTCCCCATCCGTTGCCGTTGTTGGCGTTTTTCGCTGTCGTTGCGTTGACTAATTTGGTCGTTTGCGTCGAGGATGGCGTTTTCTAGGGTTTCGCTGACGACTTGGGGGGAGAGTTCTTCTTGGGATTGGGAAAAGGCTTGAACGGTGGTTTTGAGGCGATCAATGGCTAAATTGGAGGCTATTTCCCCGCCGTCATGGCCGCCAATACCGTCACAGACAATGGCTAGGGCGTGTTCTCCGGCCAGAAAACTCTGACAGTCGCCACTGTTGGGGTGACAGGCATCCTCGTTATGATGGCGGAGACTTCCGGTATCGGTTTGGGCGCAAACGTCGTAGGTCCGATCTAATGTGGGGGCGCATTGGGCTAAGGCATAATCTAAGAGATCAACCAGTTGGTCGGCGGTGGTGATTTTTTCGGTGGCTAATTGTTGGCAGAGTTGCCGGAGAAAGGGTTGAATGATGGGGGATGCGCCGGGGATCCATTGGGACCAGAGGAGGCCCAGTTGTCTGAGGGAGACGGTTTCGCGATCGCGCTGAAGTTCTAAAATTTTCAGGATGGCCCCCTGAACCCGCAGCAGGGAGGGATCGGTTAAGCTAGAGGCGACTCCGGCACTTTGTAAGGGTTGCCAGAGGTTGGCCATTTGCCACAACCAGTTTAATTGTCGTAATGGGTCCGCTTGGGCCCAGACGGAGTTGAGGGGGGGTAAGATTTGCCCTTGGACAAATAAGCGGGGATTGAGGGATGTGCCGTATTCTAATAACCAGATATCCTCTAAGGGGTCCGAGAGTTGTCCAAAGAGTTGGGGGATATGGAGACGTTGGGGAAAGAGAGTGAGATAGGGGGCTACACTGTCGGGAATGTCCCGTGGAAACTGAGGGGGGAGGAAGGGTTGGGTGTCTAGTACAATGTGAGGGGAGAATAGCCAATAGCGATCGCTGATTAAATCCCCCACCGTATAGGCTTGAATTCCCTCGCCAATCACCCACAGGTAACGTCGCAGCAAAGGAGTTTTACAATGCTGACAAAATTTATTGTCTTGGGGGTTTGCTCCTTGACATTCCGCACAGTGGAGCGGGACCACAGGTGTTGTCATAAGATTTTCTTGGCTACCGTTGACGGTTTGGGTTCTGGTGAAAGCGCGATCGCTACTCCGGCTTGTATTCTATCCGAGAATGGACGTAAATCCCCCTCTCCCCGGTTTCCCACTCCCCTCCCCTAGGGAGTGTCCTGATCAGAAGGAGAAGCCATTTGGGATTGGCGAAACGACCATGGGACAAGAATCAAAAAATAGAGCCACCATAACAATACTAATCCAGTGATGGGAGTGGCAATCCACCAAATTTTCACCCCCAACCAACTCCCCAGAATAATTCCCCCTCCCGTCAATAAAATTGACCAAGGTTGACACCATCCTGGTTTATAGTCCCAAAAATTCTTTGAAGGTTCTGACATACTGGTATTTTAAAGTTAGGAGCGTCGGGAGTGTCGGGAGCGTCGGGAGCGTCGGGAGATAGAGGGGATAGAGGAGATAGAGGGGATAGAGGAGATAGAGGGGATAGAGGAGCATTGAAATGAGAATAGTTTAAACCTCCCTCTCCCCCATCTTCCCCATCTCCCCCATCTCCCCCATCTCCCCCATCTTCCCCATCTTCCCCATCTTCCCCATCTTCCCCATCTCCATTATCCCAAATACTGTTCTGCCCGTTCTGGGGTATCCACACGGGGGAGTCCCATACTATAATTTAGAACTCGTGCTTCCAAGTTGTAACTAATTTCACCCTTTTGCAGGAGGGAACGAATAAAATGCTCTAAGTCAGAACCAATACGACGGAGGTTATATTCCCGTAACTCCTCGCCGCTATAGGCTTCTACTAAATCATCAAACTTCCGGTACACCTTCTGAAGGGCATCCTCATCCCAGTTGAATTCATTGTCTGGATCAATGTCAAGGGTTAAAACATGATCACTGGGGATAAGTTCACTCTCTTGGACTTGCGCAGTATAGATACGGACATGACGAGTCGTAGATTTTAAAAGCATGAGTCTTTTTTCCGGTCTAACGTTTTTTTTAATTGTAAATGACGGTAAGCCCACCTTAATCTCCTCGATTCCCAACTTGCGATCGCGGATTCTTGCTAAAGTGTTATCACATTTCGGGGATCATCTGGTTTAAGGATTGATGCGTATGATGAATGACATCCTAAAACAAGCACATCAAGGCAGTACCGCCGCCATTATTCAAGTCATGAATGAGGGGTTAGCGGATATTGGGGTTCGTACTCGGGCCGTGTTAGAAAAAGGAATACTCAAAGTTCTCTGTGAGGCCCAAGAAGAAAAATCTCTCGAACGGGAGATATTAGTCCCCCGACTGCGAGACATTTTAGAAGGGATTGAACCCCGAAATTTACGTCGTGTACAAATTTCGAGTCGCTTGGCCCAAGAACAACAGTTAGTCTGGATAGGGGCCGGGGCCCAAACCTCCGACTACCCCTTTCTCTGGTCCGAAGAAATTAAACTCCGCAAACCCAATTTCTTCCAAAAAATCGGAAAACCCCGTCCATGGGAGACCGAGGAGAAAGAAAAATCCCTCTCTGTCTCTTTCCCCACCGCTTCCTCCACTCCCTTCCTCTCTCGGAGTCATATCCGCGTGTTATTTCTCTGTCTCCTCAGTTTTGTGGCCGGAGTATTCGCCTATAATTTCTGGCTGTTGCCCTTCTCCAACTCCTTAGTTTCCAACCAAAACGCCGCCTCTCCCTCGGCCTCTCCGTCTAACACTTCATCCTCCAACTCTCCCTCCCCCACGGCCAGTCCAGTGGCCTCACCCTCTACTTCCCCAGATACCTCTCCTCCTCCCCAAACGGTTTTATTACCCGCTTCCTCGGACAATAGTAGTCTCCCCTCTCCTCCGGCCTCTCTCTCTCCCACCGAAGACCCATTTGCCCAAGCGGTTCGTCTCGCGGAACAAATGGCCTTAAAAGGACAAACTGCCCAAACTCGTACAGAATGGCTGGATGTGGCTTCTAAATGGCAAGAAGCGTCTGAGTTAATGGCCCTAGTCCCCCCAGACCATCCCTCCTACGACAAGGCCCAAGAACGAGTTGAAGTCTATCAGCGTAACAGTGAAGTCGCCCAACGGAAAGCGGCAGCACAATAATAATGGATAATGGGGAAATGGGTGAGTTGACAGTTCAAGGGTTAACCACAAAGACACAAAGAACACAAAGGGAAGAGGGGGGAGTTGATAGTTGATAGTTGAATCTGTTCCCTGTTCCGGAGTTCCCTGTTCCCTTGTTCACAAAAAAACAACAACAAAAAACCAAGAACAAAAATGCTAGATTGGAAACCCGAAGTCGTTGAAAGTCAAATTGGAATTAATTTTAAAGATTATTATGTTCTCTTTGCCGCATTAAGTGATATTTCTTATGCCAAACAAATTGAAGATGTAACCGCAAGTAATGAGCGTTTGGCGTTTCTAGGGGAAGATGTTCTTAAATTTACGATCGCGGATTATATTTATCAGTCTTGTCCCTATTTACAAGTCAGTAATTATCAAGGATTAATGGTTAAATTAACGGAAAGGGAACGGTTAACTAAAACTTGGTTTCAGTTAGGGTTAGGAGAATCTTATCCCTTTTTAGTCAATACAGAAGAACGGGCAATTTTACGGAAAAAGAAGAATAATCCCTTTGAAAAAGCCTTTTTAGCGTTAGTTGGTGCAATTCATGATGATCGGGGCTTTTCTCAAGCGCGAAATTGGTTGGTAAAATATCTCATTATGCCCCTGTTACAAAAATATCTCAAAGATACCCCAGAACGGGCTGAACCGGAGTTACAAATTAAGTTTTTAGGCAATACTTTATTAAGTTCTCTTGCTACTGATTATATTTATCATCTCTTGCCGGGAGTGGAAGTGAAACGCTTGAGTCAATTTCAGCGTAAATTAATTAGTAAAACAGAAGTTAAACAATATAAAGACCATAGTATCCAACTGGGGAATGATCAAGCGGTGGGGTTTAAACAGTTTTTAGGGGAACAATATTTAATTGCCAATGAACAAAATAACCGCACGGCCTTTCGAGTGATGCGGGATTGGTGGGTGAAAGAATTTTTAGAGGAGGAGGAGATTTTAAAAGGGGCCTTGAGTCAACTTCTCAAAGACGGAATGCCCCAGAAATGGATAATCCGCACAGTTTTAGGTTATTCTAGCAAAGATTATGATGCGGGGCGCGATCGCTTCCATGAATTGATGGATGAGGGCTAAATACAGCTAGATCCCATACCCATTTAAATGCACAACAGCTTAACAGTCTATGGTTTATAAAATTCTCAGCTTAGACGGTGGTGGAATGCGAGCCGTCCTATCTGCTCAACTTTTAGCCTTAATTGAACTCGAAATTGAAGCCAAAACCGGACAATCGTTAAGCGAATTTTTCGATCTCATCGCCGGAACATCCGCAGGTTCAATTCTCGCATCAGGGATAGCACTAAGGAAAAGTGGCAAAGAACTCATTTCCCTCTATCTCAACCAAGGCCAAACCATTTTTCCCTACTGGGGGACCTATTCCTACTTCTCCCCCCAACGACTTCCCCTCGTCTTTCAATACGGCATCTCAGCCCCAAAATTCTCCCATGAGGGGTTAAAACAAGTCTTACAACAACAATTCGGCCAAACCACACTCCGCCAACTAGGGCCAGATCACCCCAAACTCCTCACCACCGCCTATGATACCCTCAGCCGCGAACCCGTCATTTTCAAAAGTTGGCAAACCGAAAAATGGTATGCCGATGTCCCCCTCTGGGAAGCCGCCCTATGTTCCGCCTCTGCCCCCACCTTCTTCCCCGCCTATCCCCTCACCTATGGCGGAAAAACCGCCTCTCTCATTGATGGAGGAGTCGGGGCCAACAACCCCTCCGCCTGTGCGCTAGCGGCAGCCGTGCGCCTAGGCTACAATATCCAAGATATTCGCTTACTCTCTCTGGGGACAGGGGAGGCTAGTCAAGGGTATCCGTATAACCAAACCAAACACTGGGGCTTATTTCAATGGGCCTTACATATTGTGGATGTGCTGTTAGATGCCCCCATTGATATTAGTGACTATGTGACTCGCCAAGTAGTGACATTGAATGATCAATGCGCCCATCACTATCTTCGCTTACAACCGACGTTATCAACGGATTATTTAGAAGAAGTGCTAGACTCAATGTTGCGCAGTGAATTACGGCAGAAACTCAAGGGAAAAACGCCCGTAGTCACGGAAGATATTGATGATGCGAGTCAGGATAACCTGAATGTGCTAATGGCGTTAGCGGAGGGCTATTATCAAAATGGCAGGTTAAAGGCCAACGGAAAGCAAACCTCCTCTCCAAGGGTAAAAGTAGCTGTAGCGCAGTTTTTAGAGGCTTGTGGGGTTCAGTAAAATCACTGATCTTCCAGAGATGCTAACGATTGTAAGGGAATGGCAATACCTCAATGGCTCAGTTTGGCCCAGTTTTTGGCTCACTTCTCGAAAACGTGAACCCCTCGCGCTAGGGTGAAGTTAAACTGGCAGGTGTTGGGTTACGAAGGGGACTTCACCCAATCTATAAAACGACAAAACTACTATTTACATGGAATATAAATAATGCTACATACACAAAATCCATCATCCCGTAAAGGCGATTATGTCTTCCAGTGTTTATATCGAAACCTCTATTATTAGCTATCTCACTGCACGTCCCAGTCGTGATTTAGCGATCGCAGGTCTTGAAGAAATACGCCAAATTCGAGATCATTATGTTTCTCAATTTAACTATGATCTCCAAGCGATCAACGATGTTTGGATCACTTTGTCAATTGTTTAAATTTCCTTTACTACAATTGAGATGGAATCCTGACTCTGAAAAAACCTGATTTGACTAGGGGCGCAAGGCTTGCGCCCCTACTGGAATTACTATGAATAGGCGAATCCAGATTTAGTAATTAAGGGTTAAAATCCAGGTTCCGGCGTAACGAGGGAGGGGAACATCCCCAGGACTTAATAAACGGGCATGAAAATAGAACGTGCCGCCCCATTGGGGGTTACGGACATTTTCCAATTTAATTTGTACCTGATTTTCCGCCTCGATGGTTTCTGATAAATAGATGTGTAAACGGTGATAGGGTTGATCTCGCCCTTGTTCCCGTAACACGATCGCATTTTCTTCTAACACCACTTCTTCAATGGCCGCTTCTTCCCGATAGTCACTCCCATACCCTACAGTAATTTCATCGGTATCTAAACGACCGCGATAATAAGCGGGATACAAAATCACAATCTGAGAGACCCCTAACTCCAGCTTAGTGGCAGGAATGCGCAGTTTGTAGCGACTGCGAGTGTTAGGGTTGGGGAAATCAATATGATAATCGAGAATATCCTCACGATTATTCACCCCACTAAAAATAGTAATCCCAGAGTTACTTTGAGCGAAGGTGAGTGTAGGGATTGCAGTGAGGACAGTCCCCGCGAGGGCCAAACTCGCTAACGCAGTGAATTTAGAAAGTTTTGAGAATGCCATAGAAGTCTTATTTAATCCTGTTAAACGTGCCGAATAAGGGACAGAAGCCTTACTGTACGATTGACACTCCACGCCCTAGAAGGACGTGGATTCTTCATTCATAGACCCAACTTGCCCTAGCAGGATCACTCCAACTAAAGTAGAGGTCGAATCTCGTGAAGCGTTCGGGTCTAAGACCCAAGTTCCGCTATGCCCTAGCGTACTCAAGGCTAATTTCAGGATATTAATGGCAGCATTCCAGTCTCTATCTAGAGTGAACCCACATTGACAAACATGAGTCCGAGTCGATAGAGATTTTTTGACAATTGCGCCACAGTTAGAGCATTGTTGGCTGGTATGAGCAGGGTTAACAGCAATTGTC
>NZ_JAQMSD010000239.1 GCF_028330525.1 Spirulina sp. CS-785/01 | reverse complement strand
TTTCACCCAAGCAATTTTTTGCTGGTGTCTAAGGCACGGTGGACCCACTCCGACTCCATCCCGAACTCGGTGGTGAAACGCTGTAGCGGCGACGATACTTAGGGGGTTGCCCCTCGGTACAATAGCTCGATGCCAGCTTAAATATTCAACAAAAGCCTCTTAGCTTAAAAACTAAGAGGCTTTTGTTATTGTTTTAAGAGATTAGGGGTTCAAGAGAAAAACCCAAGATTTCAGTAGGTTACGGATTAAACTCATAAAAATAAGGATTTCTCGGTAACGTTGAAAAGAGAAGAATTCCGTTATTACTGAAGGGGATTGATTTTTATGAGTACAGAACAGCTTTGGCAACGGTATCAGGAGTGGCTCTATTTTGATGAACAGTTGGGCTTTTATGTGGATATTAGCCGGATGAGCTTTGATGAGTTTTTTGTCAAGGCTATGTTACCTAAGTTTGAGCAGGCGTTTCAGGAAATGGAGGCTCTAGAAGGGGGAGCGATCGCAAATCCCGATGAAAACCGCATGGTCGGCCATTACTGGCTACGCAATCCCGACATAGCCCCGACGGCTGAATTAAAGCAAGAAATTCAAGAAACCCTTGAACAGATCGAGCAATTTACCCAAAAAGTCCATAGCGGGACAGTAAAGCCTCCCAATGCCCCCAAATTTACCGATATACTCTCCATTGGCATCGGTGGGTCTGCCTTGGGGCCACAGTTCGTCGCGGAAGCCCTCATCCCCAAAGATGCCCCCCTCCAAATCCATTTTATTGATAATACCGACCCCGATGGTATTGCTCACACCTTACGGGACATCGGCAACCGTCTCGACACCACCCTCGTTTTAATTATCTCTAAATCGGGAGGCACACCAGAAACCCGCAACGGGATGCTGGAAGTCAAAGCCGCCTACGAAGCCCAAAAATTAGACTTTGCCCCCCATGCCGTTGCTATTACTGGCCACGACTCCAAACTGGAAAAACAAGCCCAAAGCGAAAACTGGCTAGAAGTTTTCCCCATGCACGACTGGGTAGGGGGCCGCACCTCAGAAATGTCCGCCGTGGGCTTAGTCTCGGCGGCCTTACTCGGTATTGATATCCATGAAATGTTAGCGGGGGCGAAATTAATGGACGATACCACCCGCAAACCCAATTTAAAAAGCAATCCGGCAGCCCTCCTCGCCTTTGCATGGTACTACGCAGGCAACGGCAAAGGCTCGAAAGATATGGTTGTCTTGCCCTATAAAGACCGACTGATGCTCTTTAGTCGTTATCTCCAGCAACTGGTAATGGAGTCGTTAGGCAAGGAAAAAGACCGAGATGGGAATATTGTCCATCAAGGTATTGCCGTATATGGAAATAAAGGCTCAACCGACCAACACGCCTACGTCCAACAATTACGGGAAGGCGTTCCCAATTTCTTTGTCACCTTTATTGAAGTGTTACAAGATGGAGCAACGCCTTCCCTAGAACTCGAACCGAATACCACCAGTGGGGACTATCTATGCGGCTTTTTACAAGGGACTCGACAAGCTCTCTATGATAATCAACGGGACTCTATTACCGTCACCATTCCCGATGTGAGTCCCCGCACTGTTGGGGCGTTAATTGCTCTGTATGACCGGGCGGTGGGCTTATACGGTAGCCTGGTGAATGTCAATGCTTACCATCAACCTGGGGTAGAAGCGGGGAAAAAAGCTGCCGCCTCGGTTTTAGAATTACAGCGTCAAGTGTTGGACGTGCTACAAAAGGCTCAATCTCCCCTTTCTTTAGCCGAAATTGACCAGCAGGTTCCCCAAGATGGACAAATTGAAGTGATTTACAAGATATTACGCCATCTGCACAGCAACCAACGGGGACTCAGCAGTGAGGGCCACTGGGGACAACCGGAGAGTTTGCAATTTTCTTGGCAAAAGGACATATCATAACTTGATGCTCTTGTGTCTCTTTTGTAACAGAATTTCATAATCCATTGCTTATAATTGAAGTTAACTTCAAAGGATAAGGAGTGGATTATGGGACTCAAACCCCACCTAGAGATTCGACCCCTCGAAGCAACCCCAGAAGGGAGAGTGCAGTTTTATACTCCCCAGACAAGTCATGAGACGATGATGGTACACATTCCCCCGAATACCATTGAAAAGCTCTTTGTCCATCACTTTCAAACGGATCAATTGCTGGTGGTGAAGGGGGAATTTGTTCTGGTGTTATTAGTCAATCGTCAGTATCGTTATTTGTTGCTCAGTGAACATCACCCGCAAGTGGTGAAAATTCCCCCTGGTGTTCCCCATGGGGCGATTAATTTAACCTCGGCCCCTTGTATTTTGGTGAATGCCGTTCTTCGCCATGGTTCTCCCCATCCGAAAGACTATACTCCTATTCAACCGCCTTTTCCTTACGATTTAAATTTCATTGGCAGTCAAATTTATAATGCCTCCATTCCCGCTTGATCTGCACCTGCAAGAGACGGCAATGATAAGCTAGGAATGAGTATGCACCTGCTTTTTCTATGCCTTTACTGATTCTCGTCGTCGATGACAATGTAGGAATTCGCCTTGCGATCGGTGATTATTTAGAGTTATCTGGATATTCTGTGATTATGGCGGAAGATGGTCAGGAGGCGTTGTCCTTACTCAAGACCTATCATCCCCATTTAATGGTGGCGGATATTAAAATGCCTCGGAAAGATGGGTATGAGTTGGTGAAACAAGTTCGTCAAAGACCGGAGTTTCGTTTACTTCCGGTGATTTTTCTCACCGAACGCAGTAGTACGGAGGAACGTATTCGCGGGTATCAGGTGGGGTGTGACTTGTATCTCCCGAAACCCTTTGAGATGGAAGAATTGGGGGCGGTGATTCGGAATTTATTGGAGCGATCGCAAATTGTCCAGTCTGAACTCCGATTTTCGTCGGGAGACCATGACCCCTCGGAGTCTTCCTCCTCCCCCCCAGAGAAAGGGAAATCCCCCTCAGAATCCCCTCCTGCCCCCAAGGCCATGGAGATTGAATTAACTCAGCGAGAACAACAGGTTTTAGAACTGTTGATCAAAGGGTTATCTAATATTGAGATTGGCCAAACCCTTCACTTGAGTCCCCGCACTATTGAAAAGTATGTGAGTAGTTTACTGAGGAAGACAGAAACCAATAATCGGGCCGAGTTAGTCCGTTTTGCCTTCCAGCATCATTTAGTGAGTTAAGGAGACAACGGGGGAAGGCAAGGTTTAAGAGACTCTATTCTCCCTGCGTCTGAGCATCTGAGAGATCATTGAGTAATCCCTCACAAGCATCCAGTAATAGATCAATGACATAATTAAATCCAGATTCTCCGCCATAATAGGGATCGGGGACTTCTTGGTCGGGATAGTGGGAGGCATAGTCACACATCAGGCGCACCTTGTTTTTGTCTTGCTGCGATCGCGCCAATGCCATAATATCAAAGTAATTTTCCCGATCCATGGCCAAAATCAGATCAAACTTGCCAAAATCAGTTATATTAAATTGCCGTGCTTGACCCTGTAATCTGATCCCTCGTTTGGCAGCGGCCATCCGCATCCGTTCATCGGGCGGTGCGCCAATGTGATAACTGGATGTTCCCGCCGAATCACAGCGAATCGAGTCACTGAGTCCTCTTTGCTCGATCAGATGATTCATGATATTTTCGGCAGACGGAGAACGGCAAATATTGCCCAAGCAGACAAAGAGTAACTGGTAGGTCATGATTTTCAACAGCACGTTAAGGAGACAAAACCTAGATTAAAGCCTAAAGATCGTTTATTATAAACTTTCGCTGTCACAATCGGACAACCCCCACCTTGGTCACACCATCAAACCTGTTGGCTCAAACCTGTTGGCTCAAACCTGTTGGCTCAAACCTGTTGGCTCAAACCTGTTGGCTTATGAGAGGGGGAAAATTTGAGAGGGAAAATTTGAGAGGGAAAATGCCTCTGTTGCCAATGCTCCTCCTCCAAAACTCATTAACTTAGCAAAACTGAACCCATGAATTTTAATTAGATTTATTTGTCTTCTTTGATTTGCTAATATCTGACGGAGCTTTCTCCCGATTCATTCCCCCTTGTTGATTTGAGGAAAATTCTGAATGTTCAGGTCTCACCGTAACCCTTATTATAGTCGAAGAAAACGCCGCTTTCCAGGGATTTGGCAATTACTTGCTATGGTGATCGCCGGATTAATTCTCCTTGAACTCTTAACTTGGGCTTTGTTGAGTTTTACGGGCTATGGCCAAACCGTAGAAGACTATGATAAAAACGCCGAAGTCGTTTATCAACTCAAATTCCTCAATCAAAATGAAGAGCAATTTACTGGTTTAGACAGTGCTGGACAACTCTTAGCGCAAAAAAATGGAGCGCAAGGTTATACCCTTCTCCCTCAAGAGTCTAGTGACTTTTGGCAGATTAACGAACAAGGATTTCGGGAATCTGCTCCCCTTCCCTTGGAAAAACCTGAGCAAGAAAAGCGAATTTTCTTAGTTGGGGGATCAACGGCCTTTGGCCAAGGAAGTGAAGGCAATGCCAAAACCATCGCTAGTTTCCTAGAAACCCGACTACAAGAGCGTCTTGCTCAACAAGAACGTTCCCCTGAAAAATATCGACCTAGGATTTTACCCATTCGGGGAACAAGACGCATTGAAGCTCTACAACTCCCCCCGAAAATTTTGCCAGGGAAATATAACGTCATCAATGCCGCAGTGCCGGGTTATGCGTCGGGCAATGTGTTAGCTCAATTGGCATTAACAATCTTCCCCTATGAACCCGATGCGATTATTCTTTTGGGAGGATATGATGACCTCACTTTACCCGACGAGCAAGACATTCGAGAAATTCCCCGTTTGGACTATTTATTAAATCATCCAGCCCGTTATTTCTGGATGGCCGTCACTCAACCTGTTCAAGATTTTTTCACGAATACCAATATTTTCCAAACCTTTCGCTATGTCATTTTTCCTGAAAAACTCTCTGTCACCCAAAAAACGTTAGCCGTTGCACCTGAGAATGAACCACTGGCGGATTATTTTCCCCAAGATGAGGAGCAGTTAGCGGTTCGTCTGAACCGTTATCAAAAGAATATTCAACAACTAACCCAACTCTGTGCTGGGGCGAATATTCCCTTAGTGGTTGCTCTACAACCGGAAATTACGGGGGTAACTCCTGAAAAACAACAGCAGGAGGAACAAGAGATTATGGAGCAATTAAGCGAGGAGTATATTCAGAGAGTACAACAAGGGTTTACTCGCTTAGGGGAGGTGAATGATCAACTAGGGTCTGCTTTTCCGAACAATATTAAAACCCTGAATTATTACTCCCTATACAATGATTTATCCGCCGTGGCATTTCGAGACCCAATTCATTTAACGGAAGCGGGGAATAAAGCATTGGCGGAACGGTTTTACAATGCTATAACTCGTTTACCGGATTTACAGGTGGAGTCTGTAACCCCAGAGCGTTAGTTTTGGGTTGTGGGTTGTGGGTTGTTGATAATTGATGAACCACAAAGACACAAAGGACACAAAGCAGTAAGTCGAATCGCAACAAAGAACAAAGAACAAAGAACAAAACTCATTCTTGTCTGAGCAAATTTTCAAACTTGGTTAATTCGGGTTGGAAGACGAGTTTCACTGTTCCGGTGGGGCCGTTGCGGTGTTTGGTGATAATGACTTCTGCAATATTGTGGTCGGGAGAATCGGGGTTATAATAGGCATCTCGATAGAGCATAATGATTAAATCCGCGTCTTGTTCAATTGACCCGGATTCCCGTAAGTCGGACATCATGGGGCGTTTATTATTGCGTGACTCGACTCCTCGACTTAATTGGGAGAGGGAAATGACGGGGGCGTTGATTTCTCTGGCTAGTCCTTTGAGCGATCGCGTAATTTTGGATAACTCCTGCACTCGGTTATCGCCTCCCCCTTCCATTAACTGTAAATAGTCCAACAACACTAACCCCATCTCTCCCTGGTGATCGGCCTGTAATCGTCTGACTTGCGATCGCATCTGCATCACCGTTAAAGTCGCCGTATCGTCAATATAAATCGGCAACTCTGACAATGTGCCAATGGCCATGGCCAACCGTTCCATCTCCGACTGGGTAATGCGGCCAGATCGCAATTTATTACTCTCAATCCCCGCTTCAGCGGCCAATAACCGTTGCGCTAACTGTTCCTTAGACATCTCTAGACTAAAAATAGCCACCGGGAGATGATGCTTTTTCGCAATATTGGTGGCCATCCCCAACCCCAAAGCCGTCTTCCCCATGGAAGGCCGTCCCGCTAAAATCACCAAATCGGAACGCTGAAACCCACTGGTCATAGCATCCAAATCATAAAAATCACAATCTAACCCCGGTAATCGCGTTGATTCGTGTAACTCCTCAATTTCATTAAAAGTATCAATCAACGTATCCGACAAGCGCACAAACCCCTCTTGGGGTCGTTCCTGAGTCAGGGCAAACACCTTTTGTCCAGCCCTATCTAAAACAGTCTCTAAACTCAATGTTGTATCATGAGCTAACTCCGCCAACTCATAACTGACCGAAATTAACCGCCGCCGAATCGCCTTATCCAACACCAAGGCTGCATAACGGTCAACATTCACCGCCGAAACCGTCCGTTCGACCAATTCCGCCAACTTACTCACCCCACCGACCTTTTCGAGCAATCCCTGATCCTCTAACCAACTGGTAACAGTCATTAAATCCGTGGGTTTTCCCCCTTCGTGGAGGGCTAATGCTGCACGATAAATCTCTTGATGGAGGCTAATATAAAAAGCCTCTGGGTCTAAAATATCCGCAACCCGATTAATGGCTTCTGGGTCGAGGAGAATTCCACCTAAAATTGACTCCTCCGCATCAACATTTTGAGGAGGGAGTAAATTGGTTGCATTAAATTCAGAGACCATTGAACAGTAAACAGTAAACAGTAAACAGTAAACAGTAAACAGGAATCAGCATCCGAAGGGAACACCGGAACAGAGAACACCGGAACAGAGAACTCCGGAACAGGGAACTCCGGAACAGAGAACTCCGGAACTGGGAGATGTTACCCTTACCCTAAAAAGAAAGTCAGAAACTAATCACAGCAAGGCTTTTAGCCAAATTTCAGCGATTTTTAGTTTCACCGATAGTAAACAGTAAACAGGAATCAGTGAGCAGAAATTCGCTTTAGACCCTTACACTCCCACAGTTTAAAACCGTAGGATTCTCAAGCCGTCCATAATCGGACTCTTGATTCGACTTGCAGTTTCCCCCTACCCCAGTTTGGGTGATCGTTATAGTCAATTTTCTGTTACAGACTTACCATAAATGAAAAAGGATTAGCGAGAGTGTATAGCGTTTTGATCCAACCTACAGCGTAACGGACAGCGTAACAGAACATTACATCATCTATGATAAAACCTAACTCAGGCGAGAATCGTGACTGTCGTTGTTCTGAACAAGAGCAACTTTTTCGCCTTGCCTTTGAAAACGCGCCCATTGGTATGGCTTTAGTGAGTTTAGGTGAAGCACAACAGGGAGAAGTCTTGCGGGTAAATCGCGCTCTGTGTCAGATGTTAGGGTATTCCGAGACAGAGTTTAAACAGGAGACTGTGCAAAACTTGATCCATCCTGAAGACTGGCAGAGTGATCTGGAAAAAGTAACCCAATTAATGGCAGGGAAAAATCCCTCCTATGAACTCGAAAAACGGATTCGACACCAACAAGGCCATTGGGTCTGGATTCATTTATCTGTGTCTTTAGTCCGGCATGAAAAGGAGAGTCCCCTCTATTGTGTCTGCCATATACAGGATATCAGTCACCGGAAACAGACCGAACAGAGCCAAGTGACAGTCCAGGGACAACTCCAAGACTTGAACCAAGTCCTCCAAACCCATCTTGTAGAACAAACGGCACAATTGCGCCAAAATCAGGAACGGTATCAAATTGCCACCCAAGCAGCCAAGGTAGGAGTGTGGGAATGGAATATACAGACAGGTGAGTTTTATTTAGACCCTAATGTTAAGAGCTTTTTAGGCTATTCAGATGAGGAAATCCCCAATGATTTGCAGGTGTGGGAGACTTATGTGCATCCTGATGATCGAGAGTGGGTGATGGCTGAGGCCAGCGCGTATTTAGAGGGGAGGAGTCCAGAATATCGTTGTGAACACCGAATGATCCATAAAGATGGGTCGATTCGCTGGATTTTAGTCTGTGGCCAATTATTGCGGGATGAAGCCGGGAATACAGTGCGGATGATTGGATCAGATACAGATATTACTCAGCGTAAATTGGCTGAATTAGCTATTCAAGCCAGTCAAGTCCGCTTTCAACGGGTGGCCAGTAATGCACCTGGGGTGATTTATCAGTTTTTGCGTTGGGGGAATGGGGAGTATCAGTTTATTTATATCAGCGATCGCGCCCTAGAACTCTTTGAATATTCTGCCTCAGAGATTCAACAAAATGTTAATCTCATGTTTGACAGATTTCATCCCCAAGATCAAGCCTCCCTCTATGAGTCCATCGAGGAATCTGCACGCACATTAAAACGGTGGACTTGGGAAGGTCGGTTTCTCGCCCCCTCCGGTCGGTTAAAGTGGATACAAGGGATGTCCCAACCGGAACAACAGGCCGATGGGTCGATTCTTTGGGATGGCATTGTCATTGATATCACCAGTCGCAAACAAGCAGAACAGGAATTAAAACAACAACGTTATTTTATTCAACGCTTGGCGGCCACTGTTCCCAGTATTATTTATCTCTACGATCTGCAACAACAACGCTATATTTACACCAATGATGCCGTTCACCAACTACTGGGATACACTGCCTCTGTCGTTCACCAACCGGATTTTCCTTGGCGCATTGCCTACCCAGAAGATGTGAAGCGTTTTCAGGAACATCGACAGCAACTTTTACAAGCTCAGTTGGGAGAGGTCTTAGAACTAGAATACCGACTCCAACACGCCGAGGGTCATTGGATGTGGTTATATAGCTACGATACTGTATTTAAGGTGTCCGAAACAGGGGAAGTCCAACAAGTTTTAGGGATTGCCCACGATATCAGTCAGCGTAAACAAACTGAAGCAGCCTTACAAGAAAGTGAGGCCAAATTTCGACAGTTTGCAACCAATATTGAGGATGTCTTTTGGTTATATAGTTTAGACAAAACTCATTGTCTGTATATTAATCCGGCCTTTGAGACCGTTTGGGGGTATTCTTGCACTCAATTGTATGAGAATCCTAACTTATGGTTTGAAGTCATTCACCCCGATGATCGGGCTGCGGTCTTAGCACAACTCCCCCGACAACGAAAAGGACGTTGTGAGCTAGAATATCGCATTATTCGACCGGATGGAGAAATTCGTTGGATGCGCGATCGCTCGTTTCCGGTACAGAATCACCAAGGAGAATTTTATCGCATTGCGGGCATTGCCCAAGATATTACCCAACGCAAACAAGCAGAAGCGGAACTCCGTCACCATCGGGATTTACGAGAAGCCATTTTTAACGAATCCACCGACGCGCTGTTTTTAGTCGATCCAGACACCTTACTGATTTTAGACTGTAACCGTCGGGCCGTGGAACTCTTTGCGGCTCAAGGGAAACAATCCCTCATTGGAACAGATGGCAATATGTTACAAAGACAGAGGTTTAGTCGTGGGGAAATTCAAGCCATTTGTGAGCAGATGAAAACCCAAGGGTTTTGGAGTCAAGAAGTTGAGTATATCACCCAGACCGGGACAGTCTTTTGGGGGAACTTGGCCGCTAAACCCATTCAATTGGCCAATACTACCCTCAATTTAGTGCGAGTGACCGATATTAGCGATCGCAAAACCGTTGAGGCCAAACTCCGCAAAAGTGAATCCCATCTCCTCGCAGCCCAACGAATCGCCAGATTAGGCAGTTGGGAATATAATCTTCTCACAGGAGAAATTCGCTGGTCCCAAGAAGTCTTTCGGATTTTTGAACGCACCAATCCCCTTCCCCCCACTATGGAAACCTTAATGAACTATATTCATCCCGAAGATCGGGAAAAACATCAAGGGGTGCTAGATACAGCAATTGTGCAACAAGAATCCTTTAGTCTCGACTTTCGCGTTTATCGAGAAAGTGGCCCATTAGGATATCTCACCAGTCGCGGTGAACCCGTCTTTGATAGTGAAAATCAATTGATAGGGTTTATCGGGACTGTCCTTGATATTACCAACCGGAAACAGTCCGAAGAACAACTCCAAAAGACGAATCTGGCCCTAATGCGGGCCACCCAAATGAAAGACGAATTTGTCGCCACCATTAGCCATGAATTGCGAACCCCCCTCAACTCGATTTTAGGACTGTCAGAAGTCCTGCATGATGGGGTTTATGGCGACCTCACCCCCAGTCAAAGTGAAATCCTCAACACCATTGAACAAAGTGGACAACATCTTTTAGCCTTAATTAATGATATTCTCGACCTCTCTAAAATTGAGGCCGGGAAACTCGACCTCCATTTAGATTCGGTCTCAGTCCAAACCTTATGTCACTCTTGTCTTAACTTGATCCGGCCTCTGGCCCGACAAAAAAATCTCCACCTCAATTATTATCTTGCCCCAGACTGTAAAGCCCAGGCCGCTTTACTCACCATTCAGGTGGATGAACGGCGAATTCGTCAAGTTTTACTCAACCTCCTCAGTAATGCCGTTAAGTTTACCCCAGAAGGGGGGATCGTCACGTTATCAATTCGTCAAGAAAGAGATAGTCAGAACAGTCCCTTCTTAGTGTTTTCCGTCTCTGACACCGGAATTGGCATTTCTCCCCCAGATCAGGCCCTATTATTCCAACCTTTTGTACAGATTGATAGTCGCTTATCTCGGAAACATTCGGGGACCGGGTTAGGGTTAGTGTTAGTGAAAAATATTACGGAGTTACATGGGGGATGGATAGAAGTCGAAAGTCAACTTGGCCACGGGAGTTGTTTTACGGTGTGGCTTCCGGTAGAAGTGGGGACTGATGAGGGGGTTTCTACTGAGTCTCACACTGTTGTGTCCCCCTCTCCTATCCCCCCTTCTCCAACTAACGCTCATCCCTCTCCTGTTCCTTTAATTTTAATAGTGGATCGCAATAGAGAGCAGATGAGTACCATTGCGGACTATCTTGAAGGAAATGGTTATAAGGTGATGGGAGTCCCCAAGGGGGGAGATATGGTGCAACCCAATCCCCATTTAATTTTAATGGAGGGGGATGGGAACATTGAAGAAACGTTAGATGCGATCGTCAAAATACGCCAACATCCGACCACGCAAGCAATCCCGCTTATCACATTCTCCAATGCCGCTAAACGGGATTTAGAACAAGTTTATCTCCAAGCGGGGGCCTCTACTCACCTGTTTAAACCCCTCCGCTTAAAACAACTCATCCAGACGATACAATCCCTCTTGGTAGCCACAGCAAGCGTCAATCGGGTATGACTCGTTAAGCATTTTAACCACAAAGACACAAAGAACACAAAGGGACGAAGGAGAAATCAGTGTACGGTTTAACAGTTATTATCATTGGTGCAGGAATTGGTGGGTTAACCGCAGGGATTGCCCTGCAACAAGCGGGATATTCAGTGCAAATTTTTGAGAAAACCCAACAGTTACGGCCTGCAGGGGCCGGGATTTCTTTGTGGTCTAATGGGATTAAGGTGTTAAATCGCTTGGGGTTGGGGGATCAGGTGGCCGAAATTGGCGGATTGATGAATCGGATGGAGTATCGCACCCATCGAGATGAGTTATTAAATGGAGTCCCTTTACAATCTTTGGTTGAACAAGTGGGACAACGGCCCTATCCGGTGGCCCGGACGGACTTACAACAAATGTTATTAGAGGCCGTTGGGAAAGAGCAAGTCACGTTAGGGGCAACTTGTGTGGGAGTCCAACAAGATGAAAAGAGTGCCACTGCTTATTTTGCCGATGGGACAACTGCTACAGGAGATTTAGTGATCGCGGCTGATGGGATTCGTTCTACTATACGCGATTATGTGGTGGGAGGGTCGGTTACGCCTCGTTATGCGGGTTATGTCAACTGGAATGGGTTAGTTGAGGCTGATCTGAGTTTCCAAGATCAAAATACTTGGGTGATCTATGTGGGAGAGGGGAAGCGGGCCTCTTGGATGCCTGTGGGGGGGGATCGTTTTTATTTCTTTTTTGGCACGAGAATGCCTCAAGGGAGGAATTTATATCCTGATGATCTGCGCCAGGAATTAGGCTATTATTTTCAAGGATGGGCTTCTCCGGTGCAACGGTTAATTCAAAATCTTGATCCCTCTCAAACTAATCGTTTAGAAATTGCTGATCTAGACCCTTTAGACTGTTGGGTGAGGGGGCGAGTGGTGTTATTAGGGGATGCTGCCCATGCCAGTACCCCTACTTTGGGCCAGGGGGGATGTCAAGCGATGGAAGATGTGGAAATGCTTTGTCGGTGTCTTGTGACGACGAATTTAAGTGTTGAGGATGCTTTACAACGCTACGAGATGGCACGCAATGCTCGCACTGCCAGTTTAACGCTTAAAGCCCGTAACCGAACTGATACGATTTATAATAAAGACCCAGCACAGACTCAGGCTTGGTATGAGCAATTGAAACAGGAAAAGCCAGAGGATGTGATTAATGCGATCGCAAAAATTATCCTTGGCGGTCCCTTGGGTTAATCGGCAAACATCCCAATACAAAGATCACAATAAAGATCAAAATGCGGACGGAGAGACTCGAACTCTCACGCCAAAGACACTAGAACCTAAATCTAGCGCGTCTACCAATTCCGCCACGTCCGCGTTAAATTGCCATTGTTTATCCTAACAAAAACAGAGGTAAAATGGGGAGACAAAGGCCAAAAGAATCCGAAAAATCTCCCCTTACCTCATTACGCGACAAACTGCCGCACGGTTTTCTGTAATTCTTGGGGGTCAATGGGTTTGGCCAAATAGCCATCTGCGCCTAGCATAGTACCCCATGTTTTGTCAACCTCTGTTCCCTTGGTCGAACAAATAATCACCGGAATATTTTTGGTGTCTGGGTTCACCTTCAACTCTCGGCAAAACTCAAACCCACTTTGACCGGGGAGAATGACATCTAAAAAAATCACATCTGGTCTTTGACTCACAATGGTATTTTGGGCCTCCTCCACATTGGTGGTACTCACCACCATTAACCCCACCTCTTTCAAGCAGCGAGACATAAATTCTCGGTCTGTTGCACCGTCTTCTACTAATAAAGCCTTTTTCATAGCAATCAAAAATTAATAAATCTCTAGCCTAGGAATAGGGGTTGGGTCAACGTTGATTAAAGGCGGTTTAATCACATTTCCCCTTCTGTTCCCTAGTATAATATGCTTTTTGAGGGAAAATAGGCCGTCTTACCCGGTTAGTTTTTCTGCTTTTTGCTGATCTGCCGTAAGTTTAGGTAATAATACTTGTGCCGGGAATTCTGACCCACAACGGACTCGTAAGGTAATAATGGGAGCATCAATAAAATTCACTTCATTGGACACTTTATCTGTCCCTACGTTAACCGGATAAGCCGGATAACAGGCCGCCGACAAACTCAAGCGCAGACGATACCCCACGGGGACACATATACAGGTGGCTTGTAGAGGAATTTTAACAGGGGGTGTGGCTTCGTAGAGGCGGATATAGCCTTGGGTGAAGTTGTACACTTTCCCGTCGGGGGTAACTTGGCAGAGAATGGCGCAGAGGTCAAAACTGGGATGGTCGGCCACACAGTCCACTTCTACGGCCACGTCTCCGGCGAGGTAGAGGTCTTCTGTGAGGGGGTCGCTGGTGTAGGTTAAGACATCATTGCGACAGTCGAGGTGCGTCCGGTCAAAGGACCCTGCCGGATAGGAGGCATGACCGCCTAAAGCGGGGACTGGTCGCCAGGGGTCATGGACAAAGGTATCTTGGCCAGGGGTTTGGGGTAGGGTGGGGGTGAGTTGGCCGGAGTCTTCCCGGACGCTGGCCAGTCCGGTGGTGGTGAGGTAGTAGGCGGTGGGGGAGGGGGTGGGAAATTGCTCAAAGTATCGCCATTGGTTGGTCCCCATTTCAAATAAACAGACGGGGGCGGTTTGATGGATATTGGTCTCAATTTCTTTGAGAAAGTAGTCAAACCAGCGCAGTTGTAAGGGGTCCACGGGACTGATGGCTTCGGGCCCATAGTTGACGGACCCGGCTTTCCGGCCCCACGGGATATGGACCCAAGGCCCGATGAGGAGATGTTGGAGACTGTGGGTTTTCTCCTGCATTTCTTCATAGAGGCGTAATGTTCCCCGGAGGTAGGGGTCAAACCACCCGCCAATATGTAGCATGGGGAGAGCAACGGTGGTGAGGTCGGGTTTAAATTGGGCCCAGTAGTCGTCGGGTTGGGGATGGTTCAGCCAGTGATAGTAGAAAAAGCCGGGGACATATTTGCGGAAACTTTCGCTGAAGCGGGGGGAGGGGTCGTAGTAGGAGAGGTCTCTGGCGGCGGTAAAGAGGACTTTATGGGCGTTGATGTCGCCGTGAATGCGGGCGGTTTCGGCGGCTAGTTGGACGGCCCAGCTTAGACTGGCTTGGAGGTAAAACGCGCCGTTTTCGTAGGCCCAGTCGCTGTAGAGGTCATAGCCAACCATTCCAGGGCAGAGAACTTTCAGGGGTTCGGGTTGGCTTTGGGCGGCGTAAAGTTGGGTCATGCCTTGGTAGGAGAAGCCGTACATTCCGACTTTGCCGTTACTCTGGGGGAGTTGGGCGGCCCAGTGGACGGTATCTTCTCCGTCGCTGACTTCGGTGGGGCTAAAGGGGATAAAGTTGCCTTGGGATGATCCCCGGCCTCGCACATCTTGGATGACGACGATGTACCCGTGGGAGGCGTACCAGTCTGGGTGGGCGTAAACGACGGTAGATGCGATCGCGCGTCCATAGGGTTGTCGCATCAACAATACCGGAAATTGTCCTGTTGTATCGGGAGTATAAACATCTGCATCGAGACGTATCCCGTCTCGGGTTTGCAGGGAGGCTGTTGTTTTCTTAACTGAATACCGTTGAGCCGTCACAGATTCTTTTACCAATGGCTTCGCTCTGCATCTTAGCAGGTTTAGTTAGTTGAGAGTGGAGAGGTAAGTTTTGGGGGATGGGGGAGCGTCGGGAGAGGGGGGGAGTGTTGGGAGATGGGAGAGATGGGGAAGTATTAACACTATTTCCGTTGAAATTCTCCCGATGCTTCCGACGCTCCCGATGTGTCCTATGCTGGTTTTAAACGGCTTGTTTTTCCTTAACTACTTTTTGGCGAAGTAAGGCTTGTTGTTGTTGCGCGATCGCATCCTTGGGAGAAGAACCAACCCCAGTAGTTAAACGATAACTGAAACTCAACAACCGTAACCACAACCCCGGATAATTTTGTTCTAACCAAGGTTGCCATTGTCGTAAAACCGTCGGCAACCAACCATTGAAAAACCAACCAATCAAAGAATCCCAAGCAAAGATAAAATAACTCCCCATCCAGCGCAGAAAATCCTTGGCCCCCGCTTGTTCCCATATCCACGCAATTAACGCGGGATTCATGGATGCTGCTTTAATGGCTAAACGGTTAAAAGTAAACCAGTCAAAACGGTCTTTAATAAACGTATCCGCCACCTCTGGAGGTTCACTGGCCAACAAACCAAAAAAGGTATTTAACATGGCATTAATTCGTTGTGGGGGCAGGGTTTTCCCCGTTGGGACCATCATCCCTTTAGAAAATAGCCAGGTCACTGCAATATTACTCTGATAAGCGCGAATTTGGTTTAAATCTTGACGGCTGAGGCGGTCGTGTTGTAGGGCAAGATTTAATAAAGTTGAGAGACGGCCTAAATTGCGAACCAAGGACCCAAACCCCGTAAACACTAGGGGAGACTGTAACGAGGCCGCATCCCCAATGGCCAAGAGTCGGTCAAAAGCAACCTTGCGATCGCCATCCCCTAAACTAAAATAGCCTGGAATATAGCCAAAAGTCGCTTTCTTCCACACCAAGTCCTCCATCTCACACCGACGATACTCCGGCAAAATGTGGAAAAAGTCCTCATACATCTCCAACAACGACCCCGGATTATCGGGGTGAATTTGGTGATAATGGAATAAATACACCGTCAACTCCTCCTCCTCTGCGGGAAAAAGTTCCCAAATTAACTGACGGCCACGGGAAATATCCCCGTGAGAGTTCAACACATCCCCATACTGAGAGTCCCAAACCCCCTCCGGGAAGCCTTTTTCCACCACTGCCCCCACGGTAGGACAAACACTATCAAAGGTCCGGCCTCCGTTCAGTTGCCAGGCAATAGGAGAAGCGGTCCCCATTGCATCCATCAATAACCGTCCCGAAACTTGGCTTTCTTCCCCCGTGGGTAAATGTTTCAAATTAACGCTAACATGGCTATCATGGACTTCAGCACGAGTAAATTCCGTTTCGTCTCGAATTTCTCCCCCCGCTTGCCGTAATTTTTCCCCACACAAGGCCACGAATTTATCCGCATTAATGGCAATATTTAACACCGTGGGAGTATGAAGTACATCCGCTTGCAAATGGGGGGGAAGATTGCCATCAAAGAACTTATTAAACCCGTCCTTGTACTCTCTGGCAATAATCGACTCAAATTCTTGGGGAGTAAATAACCCCAAGTCAATTAAATTTTGGAACTCATCCCGTGAAATATTCCATTCTCGGTTCATGCGACCAAAGGAGAGACGTTCCACCAGTAAAACCCGATACCCTAAATTGGCCATTAGTGCGCCATGAACAGCCCCCAAGGCCCCGCCAATGTAAATTAAGTCATATTGGGGAGGTTGCGGGGAACTGTCGCTGACTCGGAAAACCACTTGTTTCGGGGTTTTGGGGTTGCGGACACTCTCTCGCCAGCGTTTTTCCCACCAATAAACTCGGTTGAGATCATATTCCCCTTTGGGCATTTTTTGGAAAAAATGCACGGTTTTGGGATAGTAAGGGGCCAGGGCCTCAAAAATGGACTGTTGGGTGAGGTCAATATCCGGGAGTTCAGGATAAGTTTGGGGAAATTGCTGTCTCAGGTCTTGTTGTAACTGTTGTAGCACGTTTCCTTCTTGGGGAAACGGTTGCTCTCCCCAACGGAAGACTTTAAGATAGGTCGTCCGCATTGCTGACCAGAGAATAATGGAAAGTTCTGGGGAGTTTGTTGAGGATTGTTCCGACGCTTGCAAACGTAATCCCGTTGAAGTATTGACTTTTGTTCCAGTTTGTGGTAGCCAATTGTCTTGTAACCAAGTTTGTACCGTGGCCGTATCGGGAGTCGGAATTTCGAGATAAAGGAGTTCTTTCATAGGGTCAACGTTTTACCAAAACATCAATTGAATGAATCACGGAGGTTGAGGAAGTCCGGCTTGCGGTAAACTTCCAGCTATAATCCTTAAAATGAGTTAAATAAAATTAACATTTAGATAATTTTCGCAAAAAATAGGCAAACGTGCATTCACCATGCGTTATTCCATCCCAACCACCACCCAAGAAATCATTGCCCTTGGCCAGTATCCGTTAAGTGAGGAGTTAATTGCGACTGCGATCGCAGGGGTTGTTCAAATTGCCCGGTCTCAAGGCCAGTCCTTAGATGAGTTAACCGCCGAAGTCCTGTCCGATTGTAACATTCTCGATACAACCCAACGCCGTTGGCTCAGTGAATTAGTCACAGACGCATGGCAGAATTGGGGGAGATAGGGGAGATGGGGGAGATAGGGGAGATGGGGAGTAACAACTGGTTACTGTTTACTGTTTACTGTTCCCTATTCCCTTGTTCACAAACAACAAACAACTAATGACCAAAAACCAGTCGTTTCCCCTGTTGATGTGGGGGTTGAGTCGGGGGGTACTGTTTTTAACCATGTTGGGGGTTACCCCTTTACTGCCTACTCCAGAAGGGGCAAAAGCCGCAGAATGGGGTTTGGGAGTATTTAATGCTTGGGATAGTCAGTTTTATGAGTCGATCGCGGTTTCAGGGTATCACTTTCAGAATGATGGCCAAGGGTATAATGTAGCCTTCTTCCCTATACTGCCGCTTCTATCGTGGGTTTTGATGCAAGTCGGATTGCCTTTTAATGGGGCGGCCACCCTTGTGAATAATTTAGCCTTTTTAGGGGCATTACTCCTCCTGTACAACTGGGTACAACAACGTCACGGGGAAACCGTGGCCCGGTGGAGTACAGCAGTTTTGGCTTGGTGTCCCTTTTCCATCTTCGGGACGGTAATCTATACCGAAGGGGTCTTTTTATGTTTGAGTACCGCCGCTTTGCGGGCCTTTGAAAACCAAGATCATCTCTGGGCGGCATTTTGGGGGGCATTGGCGACCGCAACCCGTGTTACAGGGGTTGCCCTCATTCCCACCTTTCTCTGGGCTGCATGGCGACAGAAACGGGGTCTGAGGGCATATTTAGCGGGAGGATTTGCCAGTGCAGGATTGATTTTATATTGTCTCTATTGTTATTTCCGCTTTGGGGATTTTCTGGCCTTTTACCATTCCATGGAAGCCTGGAATCGGGGAACTACGGTGCATTGGCAGGGGTGGTTAATTATGTTTGGCCAAATTGTGTTAGGGCCGAAAAATACTAATCGTGAGGGGTTTGAGGCGTTTGTTGATCCTTGGCATCCCTTGGTGATGGGGGTGATAGCGATCATCTCTCTTTTCCTCTGGAAATCCCGCCACCGCTTCGGCAAAACGGTGATTTATTACGGCTATTGTGTTTTATTTTTGCTGGTTTGGCTATTGGTGGGCAACCCGTTGCTGAATACGTTAATGATTTTAGGGGGACTTTACTTGTTATGGCATACCCGCCAAGAATTAGGCATTGTGCCACTGAGTTACGGTGTTTTTAGTTATGCCATTATCCTCAATTCCGGGCAAGTCACCTCTTTAGAACGGTATGTTTATGCCATTGTCTCTGTCTCACTGGCCTTTGGGTTGGTGTTATCCCGTTATCCCCGTTGGGGACGGGCGGTGATGCTCTTTTTTGGGTTACTGTTAATTTTATTTGGCCTCCGTTTTGCCCAAGGACAATGGGTAGCCTAGTCTTCTCTTTCAGAGTGTCCGCTTCGCTAGAATTATGGTACAGCGAAACTTCAAGACACCGCAGAATGACTCAAGAATGACTAACTGCTGATGGAGGGGATGTAAGACGGACTGGTAAAACTTCGGTTTTGTCAGATGCAATTCCCAAGGAAATTAGAAACCCTAACTATACCGCTTGCGGTTAGTTAGGGGAGTTCACTAGACAAGACTAATAGACAAGACGTTAAACAATTCTCTCCCCTCGAAGTTGAGCCAATTCGGCTTGTTCTGCAAGGTTCATCGCTTGGTTGTGTAGTTCTTGGATAGGACTCATGGAATAGCAATCTCAGCTAAGGGTTGGCTAAATTCGATTACAACGATCAAGCAAATTGCCCCAGCTTCTGCCAAAGCTGCACCAAAGGCCGGAGTAATGGCAGGGAGTCCATTTTGTAGTTCACAGAGATCAAGTTTCATGCTATTCCGAACCTCAGCCGACTCAAGGGAGACAACATTTGCGCTCCATTTTCTCCTCAAAAGAAACAAAAACAGGGGTTAACTGTTACGGTTAACCCCTATCGTTTGAGTTATGACGCTTCCGCTTGCGTGGTGGCTAATACTCGTTCTGCCACCTTATCCGGCACTTCTTGTAAATGGTCGTATTGCCAAGCAAAGAAACCAACCCCCAACGTCAGGGACCGCAACTCAATAATAAAATTCTGCATCTCCGCTTGGGGAAGATAAACGGTAATTTGATCCCAATTGGGCCATCCGGCCATGGCCTCATAGCCTAAAATTTGTCCCCGTCGGCCTGTCACCAGTTGCAGGACTTTGGAGGTAAATTCATTGGGGGCTGAGACTTTTAATTCTAGGACGGGTTCTAATAACACGGGGGAACATTGGGGCATTCCCTCGGTCATGGCCAACCGGGCCGCCTGTTTAAAGGCTTGTTCAGAACTATCCACGGAGTGATAAGACCCATTATTCAGGTTAACGGCAATATCCACCACCGGAAAACCGAGGGGTCCTTGGTCGAGGTATTCTCGCACTCCGGTTTCTACCCCTGGAATATATTGTTTAGGAACGACTCCCCCCACAATACTTTCACTAAACTGGAAGCCTTCCCCCCGTTGTAAGGGGTTGATATCCAAGTACACATCGCCAAAGGCCCCATGACCTCCGGTTTGGTGTTTGTAGCGTCCGCGAATGGTGGTGGATTTGCGGATGGTTTCTTTGTAGGGAATTTGGGGAGGTTTGGTGGTCATGGGCAAGTTATACTTGCGACGCAGGCGGTCTAAGGAGACTTGTAGGTGAATTTCTCCTTGCCCCCAGAGGATCACTTCTCGTGTGTCGCCCATGTTCCATTCGAGGGAGGGGTCTTCTTCGAGGAGTTTGTTTAATGCGTCGCTGAGTTTAACTTCATCTTTGCGTCGTTCGGGAGAAATGGCGAGGGCATAGACGGGGGTTAATCGGTCGGCTGTGGGTAAGGGGTTTTTGACTTCTCCACTGCTGAGGGTGTCTCCGGTTTGGATGCCTTCCATGCGTCCGAGGGCGACGATTTCTCCTTTGAGGGCTTCGGTTTGGGAGTCTTGTTGTTGTCCCATGAGGTGGTAAATGCCCCCGACTCGCACACCGTTGAGGGTCATGCTGTCGGTGATTTTCCCTTGCCAGACGCGCACGAGGGAGAGTTTCCCCCCTTGGGCGGTGGCGTAGGTTTTCAGGACTTGGGCAAGGGGTTCTCCTTCGGGTTTGACTTGCAGGCCGCGCCGTTCGGCGGTGACGTAGGGGCTGGGGGCTTCTTCAACGAGGGCGTTGAGGAGGGGGCGAGTGCCGTAGTCTTGTTCGGCGATGCCGAGGAAGACGGGGACAATTTGATCGGCGCTGAGGTCTTGTTTGAGGTCTTTGAGGATTTCTTCTTTGGAGGGTTCGACTTCTTCAAGGAGTTCTTCGAGGAGATGGTCGTCAAAGTCGGCGAGGGTTTCGAGCATTTCTTCCCGGGCGGCTTGTTCTTCGGCTTTCAGGTGGTCGGGAAGGGGTACGGGGTCGGCGGGACTCCCGGCATGGTAGTGATAAGCCTGTTCGGTGATCAGGTCGATATAGCCAACGAGGTCTTGATTTTGGCGAATGGGGTATTGTTGGGGGACGAGGGGACGGCTGGAGACGGTTTTTAGGGCGTGGAGGATGTCCATAAAACTGTCTTTGGACCGGTCGAGTTTGTTCACCAGGACGAGGTGGGGAATTTCCCAGTCGTCGAGGAATTTAAAGAGGGGGGCGAGGGTGAGGACTTTGCTCACTTCGGCTTCACAGACGATGATGGCGGCCCCTGCGCCGACGAGGGCGTTGTAGGTTTCTTGGGCGAATTCGATGGACCCTGGACAGTCGAGGAAGGTGAAATGGATGTCTTGGTAGTCACATTCTGCGACGGACACTTCGACACTCATGGCGCGATCGCGGGCTTCTGGTGTACTATCTCCTACGGTGTTCCCTTCTTTGATACTGCCTTTGCGGCTGATTGCTCCTGCTACAAAGAGTAAACTTTCAAGTAGGGTTGTTTTGCCACTCGAATAAGGCCCTACGACAGCCACATTACGAGCATGGTCTAAAACGTTTTGTGTCATAACGTACCCCTTTTTTGGAATTAGGTAGAATTGGAATGGGGGATGAGAGGCTTCGGCCACGGTGAATGGTGGTTCACGGGTCGGGTCTTCTGCTTGAGTTGGACGCTTGGGCCTTTTCCCTTCCCTCATTGTCTAAGGTACTGGCCAGCATAGGGGCTTTTAAAGGGGTTGGATACAAATTGCAATGACTTTTGACACTGTATCCCTTCCCTGTACCCCTTCCCAGTGGGAAACTTTTTTGACGGTTGGGGAGTCTTAGGATCGGATCAGTAAACCTGAAAACATTATAAATTCCTACGATGAACAGTAAACGAATTTACGGGATGGCCGCAATGGGGGGATTGGCCCTGTTGAGTGCCATAACAACTTTTGCGCTGGCAGGCGCACGGGCGGCGGAATTTAGCCCAGAAGGACGGGAAATTTTTCTGGAGGGTTGTGTGGAACAGGTGAGCGATCGCATTTCCCAAGATACTGCCCAAAACTACTGTCAATGCGTCCTTGACGGGTTTAGCCAAGATAATGTCTCTAGAGACGATGTAAGAACTTTTATTGCGGAAGCGAATAACCCCGATGAATGGCCGTCTCAGGTGCAAAATGTGATTCGAGACTGTCTGCAAGAGTATCGACAGTAAGCAGCCAATTACTGGGTTTTGAGCCAAAGCGAGAGCGCGATCGCATTTTGTATGATGGGAAGATGCAGCCAAGTGAGGGAGCAAAATATCCCCCTAGCCTGCATTGTGTTCGAGTCAACAATCGGGCTAAGGTAACTAAGCTGTTTGTCTATCCTGCTTGAAGATACTGAGTTTAATGACCATTACATCGACTGACGCAATTCCAGCCAACTCGCTTTCTCTCCCCCAACTCCCTATACAACGGCCTTTGTTACTCATTGGCCATGGGACGCGGGATGAACAGGGGAGACAAACGTTTATTGATTTTGCCAATGCTTATCAAGGGTTGGATACTTCTCGCCCCGTGATTCCCTGTTTTCTAGAGTTAACAACACCAACGATTCAAGAGGGGGTGGAGGCTTGTATTAAACAGGGCTACACGGAGGTCTCTGCCCTGCCGATTCTGCTGTTTGCCGCCCGACATAACAAATTTGATGTCACCAACGAATTGGACCGCGCTCGGCAAAAATACCCCCAACTCAAGTTTCACTACGGACGACATTTTGGGATTACGCCGAGTATTTTGCAGTTGTGGCAGGATCGGTTAGCGGCCTGTGATTTACCCGAACATAATCCTCGTCAAGTGTCTCGCGCAGATACGGTGTTATTGTTTGTAGGCCGAGGATCGAGTGATCCTGATGCCAATGGGGATGTGTATAAACTTGCCCGCATGGTTTGGGAAGGCAGTGGCTACAATACCGTTGAGGTGTGTTTTATTGGCATTACTCACCCTCGTTTAGAGGAAGGGTTCAGACGGGCCCGGTTATATAATCCTAAGCGTATTATTGTTTTGCCTTACTTCCTGTTTACGGGGGTTTTGGTGAAGAAAATTTTTGATATTACGGCGGCCCAACAGGAACAATATCCTGAGATTTCCATGACTTGTTTGCCGGAGATGGGGATTAATGAGCATTTGATGCAGGTGTTGCGCGATCGTGAAATTGAAACCCAACAAGGCCAAGTCCAGATGAATTGCGAAATGTGCAAATTCCGTCTAGCTGCCCTATCCGGAGATGCACAGGATCACGGCCACCACCATCATGATCACGGCCATCACCACCATCATGATCATAACCATGAAGCCCCTGATCCCTATGCGGATGTGGAACAATACCATGATCGCATCTGGCAAGTCCCCTAATAACCGTCAGTTTTAGCAAGAAACCCGGTGTCTTCCGGCTAGAGTTAGAAACCGGGTTTCTGTACAAAACCGCCAAATATTTGCCAAAATTAGACTAAGAAACCCGGTTTCTCGATCACCCATCCCCCATCACCCATTTTCCCAAAAATGAGTAGCTCAGAACAGTTAAAAGTTGGACAATCGGTGCGTTTAATGGATCGCCCCCCCTACTTTAAAACCGCCGATCCCATGCCCATGCTGCGTCCGGCGGATATTGTGCAGATTGGAGAAGAAGGGAAAATTTGCGATCGCAAGCCTGGAGGCTATTGGGCCGTCCGCTTTGAAAAAGGCACATTTCTCCTCGATGCCCAATATCTCGAAATCATCACCCCCCAAGAAACTCCCACCCCCTCCGAAAAAACCTCATCTCAAAGCGACCCCCATCAGTCATAATAAAACTCAGATGAGTTGGCAAGCGCAAAGAGCAGCATGGAAACCGTCAAAACTGAGTGGGTGAAACAACTAGGGACTGCGGGTGAAGATGATGCTTATGGAATTGCCGTCGATAGTGACGGCAATGTTTATATGACAGGTTATACCTCCGGCAACCTAGAAGGAGAAAATGCAGGAGGCAATGATGCTTGGGTCGCCAAATATGATCCCTCCGGACAACAACTCTGGTTAAAACAACTAGGGACTATGGGTGAAGACGAATCCAATGGCATTGCCCTCGCCCCAGACGGCACACTGTATGTTTTAGGCTACACTTACGGCGTAAAAGAGGACGACATCGCCCAAACTTGGCTAGCAAAATATGACCCCCAAGGGACACGACATTGGTTAAAACGGTTAAGTGATAGTCGCCCGCAAATCCCCCACAGTCTTGCAGTTGATGCAGAGAGTAACATCTATATTACCGGGTATGCTGCCCCAGAACACGAAGAATGGCAAGTCTGGTTAGCCAAATATAATCCAGACGGAGACCGTCTCTGGTGGACTCCCCTCGGCCAATACCACGACGAAGCTACCACCTATATCACCGTCGGCCACAATCCCCAGGCCCGGAGTAAAATTACCCGCACCCTCGTCTATGTAGCCGGAAACACCCCAAGACCCATTTCCCCAGAAGCAGGCAGCGAACAAGCCTGGTTAGCCTGTTATAATGGAGAAGGGATTCAACGGTGGATTCAGCCCCTAGGCAGCCTAGAAGAAACAGGTTGTAGTGGCATTGCCATTGATCCTCACAGCTATCTCTACCTCGCCGGATACACCACAGGCACAGTCGCAGAAGCCAACGCCGGAGGGAGTGATGTTTGGGTAGCCCGTTATGATAACCAAGGCCATCGGCAATGGATACACCAATTAGGCACAACCGAAGACGAAGAAGCCACCGGGTTAACCGTGGATGCCGTAGGCAATGTTTATATTGCCGGATTTACCTACGGGGCCATGACAGAAGAAGTTGCAGGAGATAGTGATGCTTGGGTCGCCAAATATAACGCCCAAGGAGAGCAACAATGGGTTAAACAAATTGGCAGTGCCGCAGAAGATGGCTGTAATGCCGTGGCAGTCGATCATCAAAGCAATGTGTATATTACAGGCTACACCGATGGCGCGATGGAAGGGGAAAATGCAGGCGGATATGATGCGTGGTTAGCAAAATTAGTTCAGAGTCAATAAAAATGAGGTGAGGAGGAATTACCTTAATAATTAATAATTCCATTCCTAGTAAGCTCCCTTGCGAGCGTCTTTCACCCCTGACAGTGTAACAGCTAAATTTTTTTAATTTTAATTCTCTAATTGGTTTATTAACCCGTTTTAACGGGTTTCAGCTATTAGCCTTGGGTTTAAACCCAAGGCATATTAATATGAAATACGCTTGATTGGTATTAAATCAATTTATTGTCAGCCCTAAAGGGCTTACTACGACCTTATAAGGATTAACCGGATTGGATATAAGGTAGTATTACTAATTGGTTTATTAACCCGTTTTAACGGGTTTCAGCTATTAGCCTTGGGTTTAAACCCAAGGCATATTAAGGTAACATTACTTAACTCGGCAGTAACCCTTTTTCGGCCAACCAATCCTGATTAAATAACTTCGACTGATAACGACTGCCCCCATCACAAAGCACCGTTACAATAGTATGGCCGGGGCCTAACTGCTTCGCCAAAGCATAGGCCGCCCCCACATTAATACCCACTGAACCGCCCATAAATAATCCATCTTTTTCTAACAACTGATACACCACTCTGACACATTCTTTATCATCAATCTGTAGCGCGTCATCAATGGGAACATTCTGCATATTGGCAGTAATGCGACTATTGCCAATTCCTTCAGTAATAGAACTCCCTTCAGGATTAATTTCTCCCGTTTTCACATAACTATATAATCCACTGCCCATAGGGTCAGCCACAACACATTTTACATCTGGTTTTTTCTCCTTTAAAAACAGAGAAACCCCTGCAAATGTTCCCCCAGTTCCCGTTGCAGCAACCCAAGCATCAATTGTCCCATCGGTTTGTTCCCACATCTCTGGGCCAGTGGTTTCATAATGGGCATTCCGATTGGCTAAATTATCAAATTGATTAGCCCAAATGGCATTTTCCATTTCTTCCGCCAAACGACCGGATAATTTAACGTAATTATTGGGGTCTTTATAGGGAACAGCCGGAACAGGACGCACTTCTGCCCCTAATGTGCGTAATAAGTCCATTTTTTCCTGAGACTGGGTTTCTGGAATGATAATGAGACATTTATATCCCTTGGCATTACAAATATGGGTTAACCCAATGCCTGTATTTCCCGCAGTCCCTTCAACTACCGTGCCACCGGGTTTCAGGAGTCCTTTTTCCTCTGCCTCTTTAATAATATACAAGGCGGCCCGGTCTTTCACTGACCCCCCTGGATTGAGAAATTCTGCCTTTCCTAAGATTTCACAACCCGTCTCGTCACTAAAGCTATTTAATCGAATGAGGGGAGTATTCCCGACTGTATCGACAAACCCGTGTTTAATATCCATTTGCTTTATTCTCAAGTTAGCCACAATACGCTTATTGTCTAATCTCTCAGATTTTGCCAGACCGTCCAAGGTATCAGAAGGCAGAATTCCAGAGAGACTCGCCTACAATATAAAAATACCGTGACTTCCCTGACTCCATGATACAACTCTCGCTCACTCTGAGAGACGTTCAGCAACGCTTAGGACTCCAGCAGCAGTACGACGGTTCATTTACTCCGCTCGTTGAAAGCTAGACATTGATTGACATTATGAATCACCGGATGATAAAGCCGTTTTGACCCCTCCCAACCCACATCCATCCATAAATAATGCTCCCGTTCTTGATCAAAAATCAACTCCACCTCAACCCCGTCATCCTGCTTTAAATTTGCCGTATAATTTCTTAACAAACTTTTGACTTTTTCTCGATAATTTGCTATTTTATCCATTCTACTAATTCCCCCTTTTCTGCATCATAGACAATTAATTTTAAGGAAGGCACGAAGCCTCTTCCTTCAAGGAAGAGGTGCTGACGGTAAGAGTGAACGGCGATCTTTTTCGACGGTTGTCGAAGATTCAAAATTAGCTCCAGAAAAACAGGCGTGTAGCCTATTATGCGGCGAGGCGTTCTAGGAGATGCTCAAGTTCTCCGGCCCGTTCTAGAGTGTAGAGGTCATCACATCCCCCTAAATGACGATCGCTGATAAAAATTTGTGGGAGAGACCGTCTGCCGTTTGCCCGTTCGGTCATTGCGTCTCTGGCTTCCTCATCTCCATCAATGGTATATTCGGTGTAGTCGATTCCTTTTTGATCTAACAGGGCTTTGGCTCGCATACAGTAGGGACACCAACTCCAAGTATAAATCTCGACCTTTGCACTCATATTGATTGCTCCCGTGAATTTGTTAAGACTTTTTTCAAGTTTAACGGATGGAGGAGCAAAAATGATATAGGAAAAACACCCCAAAGCTCAGATTTCTGCAAGGGTCCCTGACTTGGGTTATTAGCCATTGATTTAATTCGCCAAGGGAGGTCTCAAGATCGGACTCAACAATGATATTATATGCCCGCGATCGCTCCCTCTCTAACCTTTCCGACAAAATTAGTTCCGGGTTGGGAGTTCCCGTCTTGTATAACAGGTCCTGGGGGTTTGCGGCCAGTCCCCAGAAAACCCCGGCAGAAATTCGACGGCTAATTAGTAATTGGTAATTGGTCATGGATAATGGATAATGGATAATTCACAATTATTCAGTTATCCTGACCAAGACCCAAGCACCAAGAACAAACAACAAATAACAAAAAAAACGCCATAGCCTTAACTATAGCGTTAAAATTCACTCACCTAGGTAGATTTTGTGCAGGTAGATTTTGTGCAGGTAGATTTTGTGCAGGTAGATTTTGTGCAGGTAGATTTTGTGC
>NZ_JAQMSD010000238.1 GCF_028330525.1 Spirulina sp. CS-785/01 | reverse complement strand
TGACGATGATGACGATGATGACGATGACGATGATGACGATGATGACGATGATGACGATGACGATGATGACGATGATGCGGATGACGAAGATGATTTAGATTCCGACGAAGATGCTGATGCTGATGCTGATGCTGATGCTGATATCGAGGTCATTGAAGGGCTTCCTGATGACCCCACCTTAGAAGACCAACTGTAATTGGCAAAGGTGAATCCTTACAACTCCTAAGCTCAAAAGCATCAACGCTCTAATTTAAAATCATCCCCCGTTCCGATTGACAGAACGGGGGATTTTTTATAACGAAAAAAACGTTATAGTGTAAATATCCCCCCTAGGGGGATAAGAAAGGTGTTATCTTAAAAAAAGTAAAGAAACGTAAAGAGTTATTCATTAATCCTATCTTGTTTAATAATCCTTGGTTCTCACTGACATCGACTTGGTTGCCTGAAGATGCGGACGCATCACAGCAGGATACCTGGTCTTTCCTGCGCTGGGATAAGCAGCAACGACAGTTATGGTTGGTCTTTGGGGGGGCGGCTTTTTTGGTTTCTGTGCCAGTGTTTGTCCAAGCCCCTCTGGTGCGTTTCGCGCCTGGGGTGAGTTTAGTTTTAACCCTGGGCTGGTTTCTGGGGGCGTGGTGGCTGTATCGGCGGTCTCGCTTTACCCGGTGGGGGGATATTTTACTGGGGTTTAGTTGGAGTTGGCTGGCGGGTTCAATTTATTGGGGATGGTTTCGCCAAGAACCGTTGGTGCATCTTCCGATAGAAGCGATCGCGCTACCCTTAGCCCTTTGGGGAATTAAGCGCGGCTGGGGCAAAATTGGCAATTTCTTCTATTTAGGCTCATTATTAGGCACAGCCATTACAGACATTTACTTTTATCTCACTGGGTTAATTCCCTACTGGCGGGAAGTGATGACTGTTGATCCTGACGTGGCCAATGTCATTCTACAAAATGCCACCACTCAAGTTCAAAATCCCTGGGGAATTAGCTGTGCAGTTTGGTTAGTGAGTGTGTTGTTAACGGTAGGCTTATGGTCCCTGCAAAAGCGTCAAACCCATTGGTGGGCGTTTGGCGGTGCAGTTTTGAGTACCATTTTTGTGGATGGCCTCTTTTGGCTGGCCATTTCCTTTGCCTGAGTCCTCATCCTAGAGTCTGTTAACAGGTCTAGGTCAAGAGTTAACCCATTTTGAGCTAAGATTTAACACAAGGTGTGGACTGAATTCAGAAAGGGCGAAACAGAAACATCGTGTTTAATTGGTTTAATCGTAAATTTGGCAAACGTGACAAAGAAGACTCCCAGAAACCCTCTGAGGAGTCTAAACCGTCTTCTCCTGCGTCAGAGGAGGCGGAGGAGTCCCCCGAAACACAGGACTCCTCCACCGCCACGACAGAAGACTCCACCAGTACCACTCCTGATGATTATTTGCAGTGGGCAAAGGCGGCCTATCAGAATATACAGAAGCGTCAAACGGTAGAGAAAGAACCCGAACCGGAGCAAGAAGCAGAAGAACCCGAACCGGAACAAGAAGCTGAACCGGAGACGGTAGCAGAACCCGAACCTGTTGCAGAGACTGAACCGGAGACGGTAGCAGAACTCGAACCTGAACAAGAAGCTGAACCGGAGACGGTAGAAGAACCTGAACCTGTTGCAGAAGCTGAACCGGAGCAAGAAGCAGAAGAACTCGAACCTGAACAAGAAGCTGAACCGGAGACGGTAGAAGAACCTGAACCTGTTGCAGAAGCAGAACCGGAGACGGTAGAAGAACCTGAACCTGTTGCAGAAGCAGAACCGGAAACCCCAGAAGAACCCGAACCTGTTGCAGAGACTGAACCGGAAACCCCAGAAGAACCCGAAGCTCCGGTTGAGCAAGAACAGCCTACAAAAGCGACACCTGCTTGGTTACAACAAAAATCAGATGGGTTGGAACGGTTGAGAGAGACGGCCATCGAAGAACCGGAAGAAGAAGTCGCTCTTGATGAGGATTTTGTGTGGTCGGCGCGAGTCTTAGCGGAGCAGGGACGTAGCCCGGATGAGGTGTCCCTCGAAGAAATTAGTTGGCTGAAACGACTGCGAGAAGGGTTAGGGAAAACCCGTCGGAGTTTGGTGAACCAATTAAAAGCCGTTGTGGGTCAAGGGCCGCTCAATGAAGAAGCGGTGATGGAAATTGAAGCCTTGTTGCTGCAAGCGGATATTGGGGTGGAGGCCACGGATTATATTGTGGAGACGCTGCAAGATAAGCTACGAGAGGAAGCCCTTCCGCCAGAAGCAGCGATCGCATATCTCAAGAAAATTTTGTGTGATGTCTTAGACCGGCCTCTCCCTGACCCCAGTAATGCGGCCTTAGTGCCAGAACCCGGTAAACTCAACGTTTGGCTCATTACCGGGGTAAATGGAGCAGGAAAAACCACCACTATCGGCAAAATCGCCCACATGGCGCAAAAATCTGGCTATCCCAGTCTCATTGCGGCGGCGGATACCTTCCGGGCCGCGGCGGTGGAACAGGTGAAAGTCTGGGGAGAACGGGCTAATACGGCAGTAATTGCTAATCCGGGGAAAAATACCGACCCGGCGGCGGTGGTGTATGATGCGATCGCAGCCGCCCAATCCCGCCAAACCGAACTCCTCCTCGTCGATACCGCCGGACGATTACAAAACAAGAAAAACCTCATGGAGGAGTTAGGCAAAATCCGCCGCATTATTGATAAAAAAGCCCCAGATGCGGTGATTGAGTCGTTGTTAGTGTTAGATGCCACGTTAGGACAAAATGGCTTGAGACAAGCGCAGGTGTTCTCAGAAGTGGCGCAATTAAGCGGGGTGGTATTAACCAAACTCGACGGCACTTCTAAGGGAGGAGTTGCCCTAGCTGTCGCCCAACAATTAGATTTACCTATCCGCTTTATTGGTGCAGGCGAAGGCATCGAAGATTTACGTCCTTTCTCCAGTTATGAGTTTGTAGAGGCGTTACTTAGTGAATAATAGGTAATTAGTGATTGGTAATAGGTAATTGGTAATTGGTAAAGAGAATGGGTCTATAATTCCCTATTCCCTATTCCCTGTTCCCTGTTCCCTTGTTCACAAAAAACCAACAACAACCAACAACAACCCCAAATTACTGACCCAAAAAATTAACCTCCCCCTTTTGCTCTAGAAACTTACTAAACTCATGAGCCGGGAGGGGGCGGCTGAATAAGAAACCTTGGATTTCATCACAGGGATGATCTTGGAGGAATTCTAATTCATTAATAGTTTCTACCCCTTCCGCAATTACTTTTAACTGTAAATTATGCGCCATTTGTAAAATTGCAGTGACAATGGCTGCATTTTTTTCTTGACTGGCAATATTACGAATAAAACAACGGTCAATTTTGAGAATATCAAAAGGGAATTGTTGCAAATAAGCTAAAGATGAATAACCTGTTCCAAAATCATCAATAGCAATATTCACCCCTAAAGACTTGAGAGCCAGCAACTTTTGGCGAGCGACAAAAGGATTCTTAACTAAAATATTTTCCGTTAGTTCTAAATCTAAAAAGCGCGATTCTAATTCCGCTTCGCTCAAAATTTTAGCTAAATTTCGTGATAAATCCGAGCGTACAAATTGCCGTCCAGAAAGATTAACCGCCATGTAAAAAGGCGTTTGGGTTTGATTCATCCAGAGTTTCGCTTGGCGGGCGGCGGTGCGTAATACCCATTCCCCTAAACTGACAATTGTTCCCGTTTCTTCCGCAAGAGGAATAAACTGAGAGGGGGAAACCGATTCCGCCCCCGGTTGAAACCAGCGCAGGAGGGCTTCTGCACCGATGATTTTGCCTGTTGTGAGACTAATACGAGGCTGATAATAGACCTGAAATTCCTCTTGTTCTAAGGCTAACCGAAAGGACTTCTCAAAGGCCAGCGTATCGGTTTTATTACTAGAGAAAGTAGGGGTGAAAAATTGATATTGGTTGCCCCCTTGAGTATGGGCATAATTTAAAGCCGCCTTGGCATTGTTGAGGAGAATATCGAGGGTGTCGCCATTGTGGGGATAGAGGGCGATCCCGATACTGGCTGTGACATAGGCTTCTTGGCCGTTAAGCACAAAGGGCTTTTGTAGGAAGGTTAAGATGTCTTCGGCCCTTGCGATCGCACCTTGTCGTTGACTTTCCCTATTCGAGAGAATCACAAACTGATTAAAACTCACATAGGCAATATAAGTCTGCTCACCCTGCTCCTGTTTTAACCGTTGTGCGGCTTGCTGCAAGAGTAAATCTGCATATTCATAGCCAAAATTATCGCTAATGCGGTTTAAACGCTCCAAACAGAGAACATACACCGGAATCGACAGACCCGGCTTTAATTGAGGGGCGTGTCTCTGAATCTTGCTAAAGCGATCTTGAAGGGACATTCGATTCGGCAACTGAGTCAACGAATCATGATAGATTAAATAATTCAGTTGGTCTTGGGTTTCTTGGAGTTGGCGAGTATAGGTGTCTTGTAGGATTTGACGCTTTTCTAATTGAGTATCAATAACCGCCACCAATTCCGCCCGACTGCAAGGTTTGGTTAAAAAATCCTCAGCCCCTAACTTCATCCCCATGCGAAAATCCTCCTTGGCCGTCTTGGCCGTCAAGAGAATAAAGGGAGTGGCTGCTGTGAGGGGATTTTTGCGAATGGCGGCTAACACCTCATAGCCACTGAGTTGGGGCATAACTACATCACAGAGAATTAAATCGGGCGTGGTGGCGATCGCTAAATCTAACCCCTGTTGACCATTCTCCGCGGCCATCACCTCAAATCCTTCTGCTTCTAACAGATCAAAGATGTTGTCCCGCACTAGCTCGTCATCTTCAACAATTAAAATTTTGGTCATCGCTCTATAGGGGCAAAGTCAAATCAGTTGCATCAGGGAACACTTACCCAAAATTGTAATCCCTTGTTCTCGAAAACAAGCGGGATTTTTGCAACTCGCTCCAATTTCTTTTTCAACCACTAGCTGCAAATCCTCCCAAAAGTACGTCATAATAGAAAACGCTCAACTTTGACTCATTGATTTGTTTCATTGATTTTTTTCTGCCTTGTGGCGTGAAGCCACATCCTAAAATTTAAACGTTATCGCTTACCATCTAACAAGTTCCATGACTCCGATCACCGTCGGCCTATCGGGAGGGGTGGATAGCTCAGTGGCCGCCGCCACCCTCCACCATCAAGGTTATCAAGTAATTGGCCTTACCCTTTGGTTAATGAAAGGGAAAGGACAATGTTGCTCAGAAGGGATGGTCGATGCGGCTATGATCTGCGAACAATTAGGTGTTCCTCACCATGTCGTCGATAGTCGTGACCTATTCCAAACCCAGATTGTCGATTATCTCGTCTCTGGGTATGAGTCAGGCGTGACCCCCCTTCCCTGTTCCCAATGTAATCGTACCGTGAAATTCGCGCCCATGCTGAATTATGCCAAAGGGGAATTAGGCTGCGATCGCGTGGCCACAGGTCACTATGCCCGCATCCGCTATGATGAAGCCAGTGGACGCTATCAACTCTTACGGGCCGTTGACCAACGGAAAGACCAATCTTATTTTCTCTATGATCTGAGTCAAACCTTATTAGCCCATATTCACTTCCCCTTGGGAGAGATCACCAAAGACGAAACCCGCCAAATTGCCGCCCAATACAACCTCACCACCGCAACCAAACCCGAAAGTCAAGACCTCTGTTTAGTAGAGTCTCACGGGTCCATGCGTAGCTTTTTGGATCAGTATATTAATCAAAAAGAAGGCAAAATCGTCGATCAAGCAGGGAATGTCCTAGGCACTCACCAAGGCATTCACCACTACACCATCGGCCAACGGAAAGGGTTAGGCGTTTCAGCCCCTGAACCCCTCTATGTCATGAAACTCGACCCCGTAATGAATCAAGTGGTAGTCGGCAGTCGTCAGGATGCCACCCAAGCCGATTGTACCGTGCAACGGGTCAACTGGGTCTCCATTGCCGAACCCAGCACCCCCATTCGTTGCCAAGTACGAGTCCGCTATCGCACCCCCCCCGTCCCCGTGAATGTGATCCCCCTAGAAACCGGACGCATTAAATTAGTCTTTGATGACCCCCAGTTTGGCGTTACCCCCGGTCAGGCCGCCGTTCTCTATCAAGATGACTTACTCTTAGGGGGAGGCATCATCGAACGTCCAGCCTAGGAAAGGTTCGGGATACATAAGCAGGTTGGCGAAAAAATGAATTTTTCAAACCTTCGCTAACCGAGTTTGATGGGGAGAGAGAAATGATGAACATGAGGAAATGGAGTGCAGTCATTTTTGGACTAGGGATGGCAGGATGTACAATATCTTCCCCTCCTGTCTCCCCCGTCCAACCCGGACTCCAAAACACCCTCAATTGCTTGATTCCTCCTTGGAATGCAGCGATAAACACCCCCCTTTATCCCGTGACAAGGGAACAATTAGCCCCTTGTGAAAGTTCCCAACACCCCCTAGGGTATGATGAGCAACTCTGGGAGACTCCAGAAGCCAAACAAGACCTACTCAACGCCCTAGACCGCAGTTTAGCCTATCTCAACTCCGCCAATGCAGCACGGGCTTATAACAATTATCCCCTGAAAGAGATTAACCGCGCTCAAGTTCGTCGCAGTCTGCAACGCTTCCGCACCCTCCTCCAGCAAGCAAACTCTCCAGAACAGCTACAAGCCGCCGTACAGCGCGAATTTACCTTTTATCAAGCCATCGGCCAAAACCAACTGGGAACAGTCCTCTACAGTGGCTATTTTGAACCCATTTACCCTGCAAGTCCCGTTAAAACTGACGACTATCAGTATCCCATTTATAAACGGCCCCCTAACCTCAACAGTTGGCCTCGTCCTCACCCCGTCCGCAAAGAATTAGAAGGAGAAGACGGAACAGGTGGAAAACGCCTGCAAGGATTAGAATTATACTGGCTGCGGACTCGTTGGGAAGCCTATCTCATCCATATTCAAGGTTCGGCCCGTCTCACCTTACCAAATGGAGAAGAAGTCACCGTCGGTTATGCGGGAAACACTCGTCACAACTACAACAGCATTGGCGGAGAATTAGTCAAAGATGGCAAAATTCCCCTAGAAGAACTCACCCTCCCCCGCATTCTCACCTATTTTGAAGCCAACCCCGGCACGGCCAACGAATACATCAACCGTGATAACAGTTTTGTTTTCTTTCAAGAAAATAACGGCACTCCGGCCACCGGAAGCATCGGAGTCCCCTTGAGTGCCGAACGTTCCATCGCCACCGATAAACAATTAATGCCTCCTGGTGCGTTAGCCTTAATTCATACTGCTATCCCAGAGTTTAATGAGTCTGACAGTCCTCAAGATTTGTTAATCAGTCGATATGTGTTAGATCAAGATGCTGGAGGAGCAATAAAAGGCCCAGGCCGAGTCGATTATTTTCTAGGCAGTGGAGAGAATGCAGGAAACCGCGCTGGAGTCCTCCGCAGTTATGGACAATTGTATTATTTAGTATTGAAAGAGTAGAAACTAATCCGGAATCCGGTTTAATTTAATCAGCATCCGAAGGCAGGAGGCAGAGGGTAGAGGGCAGAAGGAAGGAATAAGGAGTAATACGGAATCCGGTATCGAAAGACCCTAAAAAATCATGAAACGCTCTCTGGGTGGGCATTGCCCACCCAGCCCTGTCAAGGTGGGTAACGAGATATGGCGGTTTGGAGTCGCCCTCACCCCCCAACCCCCTCTCCCAACCTTGGGAGAGGGGGAGAAAATGTCTCTCACAAGTGTCTGAAACAACG
>NZ_JAQMSD010000237.1 GCF_028330525.1 Spirulina sp. CS-785/01 | reverse complement strand
GCCAAGTGCTGGCGTTTACACTTGGGTGTGATGACCCTGGCGAAGGTAGCCTACCTTTTTACAGGATTTATGGCTGAGTCTGCACGCTCGTCCCTTTCTAAGTCAACAAAAATTGAACAATGTCAATCAATGTCTAGCTTTCAACGAGCGGTTATTCACCTTCTGCGGGAGCTTCTTCTTCAGTAGCTTCGCCTTCTTCACCTTCTGCGGGAGCTTCTTCGGTGGCTTCGCCTTCTTCACCTTCTGCGGGGGCTTCTTCTGTAGTTTCTTCAGTTGCCGGAGCTTCGGTATCAGCACCGCCACCGCCACAAGCCACTAAAACGGGGGTAGTGAGCATTGCTAAGGCCGCAAGAACTAAAACGAAACGATTAATCATATTTAATATCTCCTCATGTCAGAAAAAATGGGTGGTTGAATAGGAGTGAGGTGAGTGATGGATGATCAGAGTAGTTCAGATCATCACTTGTTCAGATCATAGCGATACATACATTGTGATTTGTAACACATTTGATTTGTAACACATTATTTTGTTTTCAGCGCGTCTCGAACAGACCAGCCCGACTCGGATAGATGTAATACCCTCCCTTCACCCAATGACAGGGCTGTTAGTGATTTATCCATAATAGCGAAAGTTCGCTGAATCACCCCAAAAATTCACAAATCGAGACTCTCCTATCTCCCCTATCTGCCCCATCTCCCCCATCTCCTCTAGAGTGTAGGGATTAGTTCGGGAAACCGTACTTCTTGGAGAGTTGCCAGAGGATCATAACTTTCGCTAAATTAGCACTCGTAAGGTGAGAGTGCTAAATCACTCAAACTCACTACAACCTATTCCAATTATTCATCACTAGCCATTAAACTTTGGAGGATATTGCATGGCAGCTTTAACCATTAATGTTTCTACCGTTAATCCTTTGGGCGATCGCGTTTTCGTGAAAATCAGCGAAAGCGAAGAGCAAACCTCTGGGGGGATTTTCTTACCCGACACCGCCAAAGAAAAACCCCAAGTCGGAGAAGTTGTCGCCGTCGGTCCTGGAAAAATTGACAACGATGGCAACCGCATCCCCATGGAAGTGAAACAAGGCGACCAAGTTCTCTACTCCAAATACGCCGGAACGGACATCAAACTCAACGGCGAAGACTACGTACTCTTGTCTGAAAAAGACATCCTCGCTTCCGTAGCCTAACGTCTTGTTTCTAGACAAAACCCCTTTTATTCACCCTTGAATTATCAACCACTGTAGGAGACTATGGCTAAAAGCATAATCTACAACGAAGAAGCTCGTCGCGCCCTTGAAAAAGGCATTGACTTACTCGCCGAATCCGTCGCTGTCACCCTCGGCCCCAAAGGACGCAATGTTGTCCTAGAGAAAAAATTTGGCGCACCCCAAATCGTAAACGACGGTGTTACCATCGCCAAAGAAATCGAACTCGAAGACCACATTGAAAATACTGGGGTTTCCCTCATCCGTCAAGCCGCATCTAAAACCAACGATATTGCAGGGGACGGAACAACCACCGCAACGGTTTTAGCCCATGCTATGGTTAAAGGCGGACTGCGGAACGTGGCTGCGGGTGCAAACCCCATCGCCCTGAAACGCGGTGTGGACAGAGCTACGGAATACCTTGTCGGCCAAATCAAAGACCGCGCCCAAGATATCTCTGATTCTAAATCCATCGCCCAAGTGGGTTCAATTTCGGCTGGCAACGACGAAGAAGTCGGACAAATGATTGCCCAAGCTATGGATAAAGTGGGCAAAGAAGGGGTCATCTCCCTCGAAGAAGGGAAGTCTATGACTACCGAACTAGAAATTACCGAAGGGATGCGCTTCGACAAAGGCTACATCTCCCCGTATTTCGCCACCGACACCGAGCGCATGGAAGCGGTGTTAGATGAGCCTTATCTCTTAATCACCGATAAGAAAATCACTCTGGTTCAAGACCTCGTTCCTGTTCTGGAACAGGTGGCTCGTTCCGGTAAACCCTTATTAATCATAGCTGAAGATATTGAGAAAGAAGCCTTAGCGACTCTCGTGGTCAACCGTCTGCGTGGGGTTCTGAATGTGGCTGCGGTGAAAGCTCCTGGATTTGGCGATCGCCGGAAACAAATGCTCGAAGACATCGCCACCCTCACTGGTGGACAGATGATCAGCGAAGATGCAGGGCTGAAACTCGACAACACCAAACTCGAACAACTCGGGTCTGCTCGTCGTGTCACTATCACCAAAGAAAACACCACCATCGTGGCCGAAGGCAACGATGTGGCGGTGAAAAAACGCTGCGACTTAATCCGCAAGCAAATCGAGGAAAGCGATTCGTCTTACGACAAAGAAAAACTGCAAGAGCGTTTAGCGAAACTCTCTGGCGGGGTTGCAGTCATCAAAGTCGGTGCCGCCACCGAAACCGAGATGAAAGACCGCAAACTGCGCTTAGAAGACGCAATCAACGCCACCAAAGCGGCTGTTGAAGAAGGCATCGTTCCAGGTGGTGGGACAACCTTAGCTCACTTAGCTCCTGGACTGGAAGAATGGGCTAATCAAAACCTGACTGGGGAAGAACTCATCGGGGCCACCATTGTTGTCCGTTCCTTAACTGCTCCCCTCCGTCGTATCGCTGAAAACGCCGGACAAAACGGGGCAGTCATCGCCGAACGAGTCAAAGAAAAAGACTTCAGCGTGGGCTACAATGCCGCTAACAACGAGTTTGCCGATATGTTTGAGGCTGGTATCGTTGACCCCGCTAAAGTAACCCGCAGTGCTATTCAAAACGCTGCGTCTATCGCCGGAATGGTCTTAACCACCGAGTGCATTGTGGTGGACAAACCTGAAAAAGATAAAGCCTCTGCTGGCCCGGGTGGTGACTTCGACTACTAAGGTTTAATTAAACCGGATAGAACCGGATAGTATTCAAATCCCCCTAGCGTTTGCTAGGGGGATTTGTGTAGGATTCTTGCTTGACAAAGTGATCTCATTTTGAGAAGGATTTTATAGCATTACGGGGATACGTTTATTTTTGGTAACAAAAAAAGGCAATTTTTAGACTTGCCTTTTTGAAAAATTTATGCTAGTCGTTACACGACTTTAAAGTTTTACTTCGATATCAACCCCAGAGGGAAGGTCTAACTTCATGAGTGCATCAATGGTTTTTGAGGAGGGTTGATAAATATCAATAATGCGGCGGTGGGTGCGGGTTTCAAAATGCTCGCGAGAGTCTTTATCCACGTGGGGCGATCGCAAGAGACAATAAACCTTCCGCTTCGTCGGTAAAGGAATCGGCCCAATAGCGGTAGCATTGGTGCGATTAGCGGTATCGACAATTTTTTCGCAAGACGTATCGAGTAAACGCCGATCAAAGGCTTTCAAGCGAATCCGAATTTTTTGCTGTTGAATCGTGGCCATTTTTTTTTCAGTTGTCAAGGTTCAGAATGAAAAGTTTCAGAGAAAAAAATGGAGCAGATCACAATAGGTCTCAATCTGCTCCATGTTTAAGGAATGGGGAAACTAGGTGACGATTTTAGAAACCGCACCTGCTCCAATGGTGCGTCCCCCTTCACGAATAGCGAAGCGCATTCCTTTTTCAATGGCAATGGGGGTAATTAGTTCCACTGTCATTTTAATCCGGTCTCCCGGCATTACCATTTCTGCGCTGCTTCCATCGTCGGCGGTGAAGGATTCAATCGTTCCTGTCACGTCAGTGGTTCGCACGTAGAATTGAGGACGGTAGTTGGGGAAGAATGGAGTATGACGACCCCCTTCTTCTTTTTTGAGAACATAGACCTCAGCCTCAAATTTGGTGTGAGGGGTAATTGTTCCGGGTTGGGCAATCACCATCCCCCGTTCAATTTGGTCTTTTTCAACCCCACGGAGCAGAACACCAACGTTGTCCCCTGCCATCCCTTCATCAAGGACTTTCTGGAACATTTCCACCCCAGTCACTTTGGTGCTACGGGTATCTCTTACCCCAACAATCTCTACGGTATCGCCCACTTTAATTTTACCGCGCTCGATCCGTCCAGTGGCGACTGTTCCCCGTCCAGTAATAGAGAATACGTCTTCTACTGCCATTAAGAAGGGCTTGTCAATTTCCCGTTCAGGGGTCGGAATATTGTCGTCCACCGCATCCATCAGAGCGTAGATTTGATCTACCCACTCATTATCCCCTTTGGCAATATTCGGGTCCCTGGTGAGGGCATTTAAGGCTTCTAAAGCAGACCCAGCAACGATGGGAATATTATCGCCATCAAAATCATACTCACTGAGCAGTTCCCGAACTTCTAATTCAACCAGTTCTAGGAGTTCTTCGTCGTCCACTTGGTCTTTCTTATTCAAGAAAACCACGAGGTTAGGAACGCCCACCTGACGAGCTAAGAGGATGTGTTCACGGGTTTGGGGCATGGGACCATCTGCCGCAGATACCACCAGAATTGCACCGTCCATTTGCGCCGCCCCAGTGATCATGTTTTTCACATAGTCAGCGTGTCCAGGGCAGTCCACGTGGGCATAGTGCCGGGTTTCGGTTTGATATTCCACGTGAGAGGTATTAATCGTAATCCCCCGTTGTTTTTCTTCTGGGGCTGCGTCGATCTCATCGAACTTTTTCGCAGTCGCATTCCCAGACGATGCGAGGGTCAGCGTAATTGCTGCGGTGAGGGTGGTTTTACCGTGGTCAACGTGACCGATGGTACCGATGTTAACGTGGTCTTTGGTTCTTTCAAATTTTGCGCGTGCCATTACTTAACTTGTTCCTTATCTCTAGTTTGCGTTCCCTTGACTTTTAGCGATGATGGCTTCAGCGACATGACGAGGAACTTCATCATATTGGCTGAATTCCATCGAGAAGATACCACGTCCCTGGGTTCGAGAACGGATATCTGTAGCGTAACCAAACATTTCTGCCAAAGGCACTTGAGCGGAAATTTTGGCTAGCCCTTCTTCGGTGTTCATCCCTTCGATGTGACCGCGACGGGAGTTTAAGTCTCCCATCACGTCGCCGAGGAATTCCTCGGGGACTTCCACCTCAACTTTCATCATGGGTTCGAGGATGATGGCTTCTGCACGATGGGCAGCTTCCCGCATTCCCATTGAACCCGCGATTTTGAAAGCCATTTCTGAGGAGTCCACGTCGTGGTAAGACCCATCCGTTAATGTGACTTTCACGTCGATGAGAGGATACCCTGCTAGAATACCGGATTCGCAGCATTCTTTGATCCCGTCTTCCACAGCAGGGATATATTCTTTGGGAATCGCCCCACCGACAATCTTGGAGACGAACTCGAAACCACTCCCGGCTTCACCAGGTTCTACGTCGAGAACGACGTGACCATATTGCCCTTTACCTCCACTCTGACGGATAAATTTCCCTTCAGCGTTGGCGGGCTTACGGAGGGTTTCTCGATAGGCCACTTGGGGTTGACCCACGTTGGCTTCGACTTTGAACTCGCGGAGCATCCGGTCAACGAGGACTTCGAGGTGAAGTTCTCCCATTCCGGCAATGACGGTTTGGTTGGTTTCGGGGTCGGTGCTGACCCGGAAGGTGGGGTCTTCATCCGCCAAGGATTGTAGGGCTTTGGAGAGTTTCTCCATGTCCCCTTTGGTTTTCGGCTCTACGGCCACGGAGATTACTGGCTCAGGAATGTAGAGCGATTCTAGGATAATTGGTTCTTCTTCATCACACAAGGTGTCCCCTGTGGTGGTTTGTTTCAAACCAATGGCTGCTCCTAAGTCTCCGGCTCGCAGTTCCTCAACTTCAATGCGATCGTTGGATTTCAAGACGATTAAGCGAGAAAGCCGTTCTTTCTGTCCTTTGGTGGCGTTATACACATAACTGCCTTTGGTGAGGACTCCAGAATAGACGCGCATGAAGGTGAGACGACCGTAAGGGTCTGAGGCTACTTTGAAGGCTAAGGCCGAAGCTGGACCGTCATCTCGGGCGGGACGAGTGGCTTCCTCTCCATCGGGAAGTAACCCTTTAATGGGGGGAACTTCCGTGGGGGCGGGAAGATAATCAACGACGGCATCCAAGAGTAGTTGGACTCCTTTGTTTTTGAAGGCAGACCCACAGAGTAAGGGAACAATTGTTCCGTCTAATGTTCCTTTCCGAATAGCGAGACGAATTTCGTCTTCACTGAGGTCTTCTTCCATTAGATACTTCTCGAGAAGCTCTTCGTCGGTTTCAGCCACAGATTCCACCAGTTTGGCGCGATATTCTTGGGCTAATTCCAGAACATCTTCGGGGATTTCGGTATCTTGGATTTCTGTCCCGATGTCGTTGGTGTAGATTTTGGCACGCATCCGCACTAAATCTACAATGCCTTGGAAGTTACTTTCACTACCAATGGGGATTTGAATGGGGACAGCGTTGGCGCGGAGGCGATCGCGGATCTGCTCATAGACTTTATAATAGTTCGCCCCGGTCCGATCCATCTTGTTAACGAAGGCAATCCGTGGGACGCGATAACGGTCGGCTTGCCGCCATACCGTTTCCGACTGAGGCTGGACTCCTCCCACTGAGCAGAAGACCGCAATCACGCCATCAAGAACCCGCATGGAACGTTCTACTTCAATTGTGAAGTCCACGTGACCCGGCGTATCAATGATGTTTACGCGATGCTCCCGCCAGTTGGTGCTGATCGCGGCTGCGGTAATCGTAATGCCTCGCTCTCGCTCCTGAGCCATCCAGTCTGTGACTGCACTGCCCTCATGAACTTCGCCGATTTTGTGAACGATCCCAGAATAGAACAGGATACGTTCAGTTGTTGTTGTCTTTCCAGCATCAATGTGTGCCGCGATTCCAATATTTCTAACTTTCTCTAGCGGGATAGTCCGTCCCACAACGACCTCCTTATTCTTAAATCGGGGCTTCGTTACTATATATTTACACTATTTACAATTCTATACTTTTTTTAAGCATTATTGGAGATTCGATTGGATTCTTCTGAGTCTTGCTTTTTCGCTAAAGTTAGCTCAAGACTGGTTCGGAGTCTAATCCCTCTAATTCGAGTAAGTCCCCTCATTGAATCGAGTAAATTATTCTAGTAACGATAATGGGCAAAGGCTTTGTTGGCTTCTGCCATACGATGCGTTTCTTCTCTTTTCCGAATCGCACCTCCGGTTTCATTGGCTGCATCCATGATCTCGTTAGCGAGTTTCAGGGCCATGGTTTTACCGGAGCGAGCGCGAGCATATTGGGAGAGCCAACGCAAGGCTAATGTAGTGCCTCGGTTGGAACGCACTTCCATGGGAACTTGGTAGGTTGCCCCACCTACCCGACGGGCTTTGACTTCCACGAGGGGGGTTAAGTTCCGAATGGCTTGCTCGAAGACTTCTAAAGGATCACTGCCGGTCCGTTCTTCGATGATTTTTAAGGCATCGTAAATAATCCCGGACGCGACCGATTTTTTCCCACTCCGCATGATCCGCCGCATGGTCATACTGATCAAACGGCTGTTATAAACGGGATCAGGGGGAACTGGGCGTTTTTTGGTAACAGAACGACGAGACATTTTAACTTATGGTTTCAGGTTTCAATGAAGACGAACAAAATAGGCTGAAATCAGTTGGTACGCAGACGAACCACTAATGTTCAGGTGGCTTTAAGCTAATACTGTGTTTGAACTTCGGGGAATGCCCTTGGGGGGATTATTCTTTTGGGTTACTCTTTCGGGCGTTTAGTGCCGTATTTGGAGCGACCTTGGCGACGATCTTTAACCCCCGTTGCATCTAATGTTCCACGCACAATGTGATAGCGAACTCCAGGTAAATCTTTAACCCGGCCTCCTCGAATCAGCACAACTGAGTGTTCCTGTAGGTTATGACCAATTCCGGGGATATAAGCTGTCACTTCAAAGCCAGAGGTTAAGCGAACCCGCGCCACTTTTCGCAGTGCAGAATTAGGCTTCTTAGGGGTGGTGGTGTACACACGAGTACACACCCCCCGACGTTGAGGACATTCTCGCAAAGCGGGAGACTTCGTTTTCTTTTTAGCGACAGAGCGTTCGCTCCGGATCAGTTGCTGAATAGTTGGCATAGGGAATGTTAGTGCCGAACGTTTTTTGTTTTTTTTGTGTTGTGTGACAGTCTCTCATCATACCCAAGATCAAATCTCCCTGTCAAGGTACACAGGGGAATTCCTGAAGTCCAGCCAGAGAGAGCGCGATCGCGCCCTTCCTATCTTCCATCTCCCCGTCCCTTTAACTTCTCCTGGCCCCACCAGAGACGAGAGAGCCTTCTAAGAGGTAAAAGACAGACTACAACTACAAGTCTTACTCGCATTGGGATTTTTAAACCGAAACCCCCCTCCCATCAAATCTTCCGAATAATCCACCGATACCCCTTGTAAATAGCGATCGCTGTCTGCATCCACCACAATCTCAATCCCCTGACTGCTATAACAGCGATCAGTGTCCCGTTTCTCCTGAGTAAACTCCAGCCCATAATAAAACGTAGCACACCCCCCCTCCTTAACCGTCACCCGTAACATCTTTTGGGGAGTCCCCTCCTGTTGCGTCGCAGAGCGAGAATCACTCACCCATCGTAACCGTTGAATTTCTTGTGCGGCGGCTTGACTTAATGTAACCAACTTCCCAACATCCCGACAAATCACTAGGACAAATTATCTGATCGACATGATCCCAAAATCTGAACTCCAGATTTCTGCGTGTGCGATCAGATAACTTTCACTTTAAACCATTTCACTTTAAACCATTTCACTTTAAACCATTTCACTTTAAACCATTTCACTTTAAACCAATTGTGAGCCTGTTTCAATCGCGCTTATAATCATCTTGGAAGCGAATGATATCATCCTCTCCCAGATATTCCCCATTTTGCACCTCAATAATCACCAAATTAATCACCCCTGGATTTTCCAAACGGTGGGGCGTACATTGCGGCACATAGGTCGATTGATTACTGGCCAAAATTTCTTCTTTTTCACCACAAGTCACCTTAGCCGTTCCAGATACGACGATCCAGTGTTCACTACGATGGTGGTGCATCTGAAAACTGAGACGGTGGCCAGGTTTCACTTCAATGCGTTTAATCTTATAGCCTGCACCCTCTTCTAGCACCGTAAAAGTCCCCCAAGGACGAGAAGAAGTCATCGACTCGGCGGCCTCAGTGGTTTTAACAACATTGGTAATGGATAAAGACGGGGTGGGGGTTACTTCTTTGGTCTGAATCATAGTTGCTCAACTCCAGAATGCAAGGTCATCTAACCTACTGACTTAACTCAACCATAACAGAAGATTTCTGGACGTTGGCCTATAATAGGGCGAAATTCCGGCCAGACCTAAACAAGTCTTTACAAATATCAACATTAATCCTGTCGAACATAAATACCAATCGCATTATGAACCCGGGCCGCAGTTGAGGCCGGACGGTCAATTAAGCGATCATGGAGATATAACGACGTTGAACTTCCCCCGTCTAAATTCAGCGCATCCACCACCCCTAGACGTTGTAGCACTTGGGCCAATTCTCGTAAATTGGGGCCTTTCCCCCCAACCCGATTATGAACCGCCGCCAAAATTAATGTACCTTGAGAAGTTGTCCCGATCGCGCTTCTTGAAGCCGTCTGTCGATTAAACGCATTACTAAACTTTTCGGCTGCCCCATTCAGCACAATTCCCCCATTCCGCAACAAAAGCGGCCCTGCGCCAATAATATGCGGATAATTAACAAAATCATCAGGAATCGTTTCGCTAGTGAGTTGCACCCGTGTTCCCACCGGGAATTGTCGGGGCGAAACACTATTAGCCCGAACTGCTAAAATATAACCATCTTCAGGAATCGGAAAACGGCTGGCCGCCTCCCCCGATAAACGACGGGTAATTTGATTATTCCGCACCAGCAACAGAGTTTCATTATCCGTCAAAGGCGTATAACTACGCCCCCAAGCGGGAGTATAACGGGCCACCCCCGCTTGCACATACCCACTATTCAAATGAGAAATAAAAACCCGTCTTCCCGTGGACGTAGTGAGAACTTCCCGGAGATAAAGGCGATCAATCTTCACATTCCCTTGATTGTCCCACCCAATCGCCCCTCGATTGAGAATCGGCCCCGAAAACCATTGACTATCCCGACGAATTGCCCCTAATGGTAAACGATTATCTCGATTAAAAAATCCCCCATTAATGGCCGCCAACACCCGCCACCGTCGTCCCATGGTCACTAAGGGTTCAGTCCCCGTCATTGAAGGCGGTTCACCCCAAATTGGTCGTAATTGTACCCCAGAATGGCGCGGATCAACCTCTAAGGCCACCACGGGAAACCGTTCTCTCCCAAAAGACACATATTCTTGTCGTAAACGAACCCCAGGGGCCACCTCTGTGGTTTGTTCTCGAAAAGCAGGTTCAGGGGTTTCTAGAGACTCATCATTCTCTGGGGGACGTTGGGCAATATTTACTGTCCCCCCCTCCTGTTCTTGAGCTTGGGCGGTTTGGGGTGGAGTTGCAGTCCCCCAAACGACAGAGACCAGACATAATCCTAATAATAAGCTCGGTTTGAGCATTCTTTCAGTCCTAAGCCAACGAAATGTGTGTGATGGAACGCGCTTCTTGTTCCGTTTGGCAAATCAGCATATCAAGAAATGATGACTTGACCAACGGCCTTAATTCAGGGGAGAAATCCTTGTCAACGCAAGCATTCCCTATAATAATAGTCAGACCATCTTTTTAAAGATTTTCTTTTTATTTGGTCAACTCCCCATCTCCGATTCCCAGAAGGAATGCTAGGGGGAGAGGTGGGACTGGAACTGTTGCAGTTTTGAGGCCCTTGAAGTCCAACCCTAATGAGACATGACTAACCAAGACTCGACCTCCGCTTGGCATGAGTTCCTTGAAGACTTCCTCTATCAGTAGGCTGACTGTATAGTTCTAACTGACTGTATAGTTCTAACGAGTTTCCTTTGAAGCGTCTCCCAAGGGCCGACTCTTGTCAGCAACAAGCGCATTCTCCTCTCAACGTCCCAGACTCACCCAACTTTTGCCCAAGACGAAAGGCTCTCTCAACTATGGATTTTTCATCTAAACTTACTCAAAATATGCCAATGAAGCACCAGTCTTTTTCCTCCCCAACTCAACATCCTTATCCCGGCCACCCTTGGTTAGTTGAAGAACGGGATGCTTGTGGGGTGGGTTTTATTGCCAATACCAAAGGGGATGCCACCCATACTCTCATTGACCAAGCCTTAATTGCCTTGGGATGCTTAGAACACCGGGGGGCCTGTAGTGCAGACTCCGATAGTGGGGATGGTTCGGGGGTTATGACCGGAATTCCCTTTGGGGTTCTACAGCCTTGGTTTGAGGAAAATAATATCACGATGCCGGCCCCAGAAAAGTTAGGGGTGGGGATGGTTTTTCTCCCGACTGATGAAGCAGAGGCCGCCGAAGGACGGCAGTTTATTGAGGAAACGGTCAAAGCCGCCCATCTTCAAGTGTTGGGGTGGCGAGAAGTTCCCACTGTTCCCGATGTCTTGGGGATTCAGGCCAAAGAAAACTTGCCCCGCATCGAGCAAATTCTGGTAACATCAGAGGAATTATCCGGGGATGAATTAGATCGGGTTCTCTACATTGCCCGATCGCGCGTGGGCAAAAAACTCAGCGACGACTTCTATATTTGCTCCTTCTCTTGTCGGACCATTGTGTATAAAGGAATGGTGCGATCGGAAGTCCTCGGTCAATTTTACCCCGACCTGCGCAACCCCAACTATACCAGTCGCTTCGCCGTCTATCACCGCCGTTTCAGCACCAACACCATGCCCAAATGGTTGTTAGCACAACCCATGCGTTTATTAGGGCATAACGGCGAAATTAACACCCTCTTGGGCAACATTAACTGGATGGCCGCCCGAGAAAATTACCTCGAATGTCCCGGTTGGCAACCCGAAGAACTCGAAGGACTCACCCCCATCGTTAACCCGGAAAACAGTGACTCCTCCAACCTCGATAGTGCCATGGAACTGCTCGTCCGCACCGGACGCACTCCCCTAGAAGCAGCCATGATCCTCGTTCCTGAAGCCTATCACAACCAACCGGACTTAGACGGCCATCACGAAATTGTCGATTTCTACGACTATTACAGCAACTTACAAGAACCCTGGGACGGACCCGCCTTATTAGTCTTCAGTGACGGGAAAACCATCGGCGCAACCTTAGACCGGAACGGCTTACGGCCCGCCCGTTACTGCATCACCAAAGATGATTATATCGTCGTCTCCTCCGAAGCCGGAGTCGTAGAACTCCCCGAAGCGGATATCGTCGAAAAAGGCCGTCTCGGCCCCGGACAAATGATCGCCGTGGACTTACAAGGACAAGAAATTCTCAAAAACTGGGACATTAAACAGCGTGTCGCCCAAGAACACCCCTACGGAGACTGGTTAAAAGAACACGCCTCACAGCTAGACTATCAAGCCTTCCACGAAGAAACCAGCCTAGAAAGCGAGCAATTACTACAACAACAAACCGCCTTTGGCTATACTGCCGAAGACGTGGACATGATCATCGTCCCCATGGCCACCCAAGGGAAAGAACCCACCTTCTGTATGGGGGATGATATTCCCTTGGCCGTCTTATCGGACAAACCCCGCTTACTCTACGACTACTTTAAACAACGGTTTGCCCAGGTCACAAACCCCCCCATTGACCCCTTACGGGAAAGCCTCGTCATGTCCCTACACATGGGGTTAGGGGAACGGGGCAACTTATTGCACGTCCACCCCGAAGGGGCAAAAATGTTACAAATTGAAAGTCCGGTTCTCAATGAAGCGGAATTAACCGCTATTGCAGAATCGAACTTCAACCCCACCACTCTGACAACACTTTTCCCGGTGAGTACGGGACCCCAAGGGTTAGAAACCGCTATTAAAAATCTCTGTGAACAGGCAACCCAAGCGGTTCAAGCAGGGAGTAAAATTTTAATCCTCTCGGACCGTTCTCAAGAGGGACTCAACGAAAATCAGACTTATATTCCCCCACTGTTGGCAGTGGGTGCTGTTCATCAGCATTTAATCCGCGAAGGACTGCGGTTAAGTGCTTCTATTGTGGTAGAAACCGCCCAATGTTGGAGTACCCATCATTTTGCCTGTTTAGTGGGCTACGGGGCTTCTGCCATTTGTCCCTATTTGGCTCTAGAAACCGTCCGCAACTGGTGGAATGACCCAAAAACCCAAAAAATGATGGAACGGGGGAAAATCGAGTCTCTGAGCCTCACAGAAGCCTTAAAACATTACCGCAAGGCCATTGAAATGGGCTTGTTGAAGATTCTCTCGAAAATGGGCATTTCGCTGCTGTCTTCCTACCACGGGGCGCAAATTTTCGAGGCCCTGGGTTTAGGGCCAGATGTGGTTGATCTGGCGTTTTATGGGACGACTTCTCGCTTAGGGGGAATGAGTTTAGCGGACTTATCCCAAGAGGTGGTGGCATTCCACAAACGGGCCTTCCCGGAAATGCAGAAGAAGAAATTGGAGAATCTCGGCTTTATTAATTTCATCCCCAGTGGAGAGTATCACATGGGGTCTCCGGCTATGTCTAAAGCCTTACACAGTGCTGTCCGGGGCTTTAAGGAAATGGAGGCCAATGGCAATGGGTCGAAGGCATTGGTTGAACAGGGTTACGACCATTACGAGACCTACAAGCGGTATTTAGAGGAACGTCCGGCAACGGCATTGCGGGATTTATTGGACTTTCAGGTGTCTGAAAATCCCATTCCTTTAGAGGAGGTTGAACCCGTTGAGGAGATTGTGAAACGCTTCTGTACGGGGGCGATGTCTTTGGGTTCGCTGTCACGGGAAGCCCATGAAACCCTGGCTGTGGCCATGAACCGGATTGGTGGGAAGTCCAATTCTGGGGAAGGTGGGGAAGACCCGCAACGGTTTAAGATGATTGTCGATGTGGATGAGTCGGGTTTATCGGAAACTTTCTCCCATTTGAAAGGACTGCGACAGGGCGACTCGGCGAGTTCGGCGGTTAAACAGGTTGCTTCGGGCCGCTTTGGGGTGACTCCGGAATATTTAATGAGTGGTCGCCAGGTGGAGATTAAGATCGCCCAGGGGGCAAAACCCGGTGAAGGGGGACAGTTGCCTGGTAAGAAGGTGAGTCCTTATATTGCCATGTTGCGTCGGTCTAAGCCTGGTGTGCCGTTGATTTCGCCGCCGCCTCATCACGATATTTACTCGATTGAGGATTTGGCCCAGTTGATTTTTGATCTCCACCAGGTGAACCCGGAGGCGAAGGTTTCGGTGAAGTTGGTGGCTGAGATCGGCATTGGAACGGTTGCTGCGGGTGTGGCGAAGGCTAATGCGGATGTGATTCAGATTTCGGGCCATGATGGCGGTACGGGGGCTTCTCCTCTGAGTTCCATTAAACACGCGGGTGTGTCTTGGGAGTTAGGGGTGACGGAGGTTCACCGGATGCTGATGGAAAATCAGTTGCGCGATCGCGTGTTACTGCGTACCGATGGCGGTATTAAAACGGGCTATGATGTCCTCATGGCGGCGTTAATGGGTGCTGAGGAGTACGGCTTTGGCTCAGTGGCTATGATTGCCGAGGGCTGCATTATGGCGCGTGTTTGTCACACCAACAACTGCCCGGTTGGGGTAGCGACGCAGCAGGAACGGTTACGGAAGCGTTTCCCTGGGACTCCTGGCCATGTGGTTAATTTCTTCTATTTTGTGGCGGAGGAAGTGCGGCAATTATTAGCCCGGTTGGGGTATCGTTCGTTAAATGAGGTGATTGGCCGGTCTGATCTCCTGAAACCTCGTGAAACCATGAAGGTGACGAAGACGGAGGGGTTAGATTTAACTTGTCTCTGTTTACACCCGGTGTCTAATGACCGCAGTTGGTTGAATCATGAGGCAGTCCACAGTAATGGGCCGGTGTTAGATGACCAAATTTTGGCGGATGGGGAAATTCGTCAGGCCATCGAGAAGCAAGGGTCGATTCGCAAGGCGTTTCCTATTGTTAATACAGACCGGACTGTGGGTGCGCGAATTGCCGGGGCCATTGCCAAACAATACGGGGATGATGGCTTTGAAGGCCAGTTAAACCTCGATTTCCGGGGGTCTGCGGGTCAAAGTTTTGGCGCGTTTAACCTGCCAGGAATGGTGTTACACCTCATCGGGGAGGCCAATGATTATGTCGGGAAAGGGATGCACGGGGGTGAGATTATTATTACACCGCCGGAGTCTGCTACCTATGATCCGGCTGAGAATTCCATTGTGGGGAATACCTGTTTATATGGGGCAACGGGTGGCACGCTGTACGCCAATGGCCGCGCTGGCGAACGCTTTGGGGTGCGTAACTCGAAAGGCGAAGCGGTGATTGAAGGGGCTGGTGATCACTGTTGTGAGTATATGACAGGCGGCGCGATCGTGGTTCTGGGAACAGTTGGCCGCAACGTCGGTGCGGGGATGACTGGCGGTTTAGGTTATTTCCTTGATGAGGATGGCAAGTTTGCTCAACGGGTCAACCCCGAAATCGTCAAAATTCAGCGTGTGAGTACCCCTGCGGGTGAACAACAGTTAAAGTCGATGATTGAAGCGCACGCGGAACGCACGGGAAGTGCCAAAGCGAAGGCGATTTTAGCGGACTGGCAGAATTATTTACCCCAGTTCTGGCAAGTCGTTCCCCCGTCGGAGGAAGAAACCCCCGAAGCGGGTGCTGTGACGGAGGAGAAGGCGTTGTCTTCGGTTTAAGACTCGTTGGATAGTTTTTTTGCTAGGGTGGGTAAATTACTCACCCTTTTTATTTAGGACACCCAGTAATCAACTTGTTCCTAAAATGAATACTTTTAATAACTTACCACCTTCAGCTAAAGCAGCTTTTGCATTTATACTAATTGTATTAGGTATTGCGGGATACAGAATTCTTATGCCTTCTACACCTAATACTGCAACAAGTATTATCAGTCAATCAGACACAAAACAAACCAAGACAACAAAAGTAGGAATCATAGTACGAGATAAAATTAATGAGCAAGTTTTACCAAAAACTAGAGTTGAAATTACTTCTGATGGACCTCCTATTTTTAAAACAACAGATAATAATGGTTATGTAGAAGTTACTATTGAAGAGCGAGACACTCTCGAAATTAATTTACAAAAAGAAGGTTATAAGAATGCAAAATTTACACTAAATTTGTCTAGCGATCCTAATACAACTAAAAAACTATATTTAGAACCTATCCAATAATTCGTAGTTATTCAATAAAAGCTAAATGTCATCAAACGATTTAGATTTTTGGAGATGTATAAAGCAAAGATTTGAATTCTGTTTAATGTTATCCGCTTTACTAGGATGTGGTTTTCTTATATGGAGTGACGTTCTGTTTATTATTTTTATGCTTATTTTTAGTGGAATTGCGGTAGCAGAAGCTGAATTATATAATATATCATTACAAAAAATAGAAGAACTAGAAAATGTACCAAGTAGTCAACTAGGAAAGTCAATTCAGCAACTTAATACGGTCAAGAATATACTTAACGGATATCCTGAATTTCGTAATGACTTATCAGAATTAATAAATGATATAGAAAATGCCAAACGGTATAATGAAGAGAAAATAAGAGGTTGGTGGGAATGGATAATACAATGTAGAGCAGAAAAAGGGGTTCAATTTGGTTGTCCTCCAAATAAGAATGATAATTTTTGTCCTGATGGTTTTCCTGTACGAGCAACCGAAAATTTAAAAGGCAAAAAATATCAAAACGAACCATACAGAGGTATTTATTATGAACCCGGTGATCCTGATTATAAATCTGAAGCAACTTGGTGTTTTGAAAATATAGAAAATGCTAAAAAAGATAGATTTAGGCGTTCTAAGAAACGCAGAAGAAGTCAATAAAAAGACTAAGCAGATAAACAGAATTAATTTCCTATTTTGAAATGTCAGATGCTCTGCATAACGAAAATCATGGGATAGCGAAATAAAATGCAAGAAATTAAGCAAAGAATTATTCAAGAGATAAAAAATAAAAAGTCTTTAATTTCTGTACCAGAAATCGTTTTGCCAGATTTAGTAGAAACTTATAAAATCTGTAGAGTTCTAGATGAAAGTCTAGCTCTTTTTTTTGATGAGAAAGAAGATTATAATAATTACAGCTATATCAACGCAGAAATAGATGAGATTTTAAATATTTTTAAAACTGAAGTCTTAACTGCCTTACAAAATAAAAAGGTTCAGTTTCGATCAATTGATAGAAGCCAGCCATTTAAGTTTAGAAATATTTTTGAATATGCTGGCAGTGAAAACTTATATTTATCTAGTATTTACACTCGATTTATATCAGAAAACTTAGGACATAAGTTAGAGGATATTGCTAATATTAGTCAACAAGTTTTTATTCCAGAAAAAGAGCTAAATTTATCTTTAAAAGGCATTGATCTAATCATTTATGATCAAGGTTTAATTAAATACGCTCAACTCAAAACCAAAAAAGATACATTAACAGGAAGTCAACGTTCTAGAAGTGTAGATGAATTGAAAATACATCCCCATTCCATGTTTGTAGCAGCACTTGACATGGGGAAGTCTTGGAATCCCAGTCCTAAAATTGCTAAAGCAAATCAAATTGAGCTTCTGGCAGGCGAAGATTTTTGGTCATTAATTGGGCTAGATTATACAGTAATACTAAATAAACTGTCCAAAGTAATTAATGAAATTGATAAAGAACTGTATCAATAAATTGATAAAATAGTCAATCTGCACTATTATAGATTAAGCTAAAAAAAGTTTTATGTCTATATGAATTACGTAACCCTTCAACAAGCCTCTCAATTACTCACTATCCCCATTCCTCAACTGTTGCAATGGCAAAAAAAGAAACTCATTAAATCTTGCCAAAAAGTAGAGAATACCCAGTTATTTGATATTGAACAAATTAAAGCGGTTAAAAATTGCCATGAAAATTCATCTAACTATTCACCAATTTATAAAATTTTACAAAGTGAAGATGAGAGTGATTTTAACGTCTTAGAATTATTTGCAGGGTGTGGGGGTATGGCGTTAGGGTTTGAAAATGCAGGGTTATCTAATTCGTTATTAGTGGAAATTAATCAAGATTGCATCAATACTTTAAATACTAATCGTCCTCATTGGAATATTATTCACGATGACGTTAAAAATATTAATTTTTCCGAGTATAACGGCAAAGTAGATATTGTAGCTGGGGGTTTCCCGTGTCAAGCCTTTAGTTATGCCGGATATGGGAGAGGGTTTGAGGATACTAGGGGGACATTATTTTTTGAAATGGCTCGTTGTTTATCAGAAATACAGCCTAAAATTGCAGTCATTGAAAATGTAAGAGGGTTAATGAGCCATGATCAAGGGAAAACCCTTGAAACGATTTTAAACACCTTAAAAGAATTAGGCTATAATCCGGTTTATCAAGTATTAAGCGCACAATTTCTTGATGTTCCTCAGAAACGAGAACGAGTGATTATTTTAGCCTCTCGCCAAGATTTACATTTATCCCTTAGTTTTCCCCAAGAAAAAAATTACACTATTTCCCTACGAGAAGCCTTAAAAAATTGTCCCCCATCCCAAGGGGTTCAATATAATCAGCGTAAAAAAGCAGTCATGGAATTAGTCCCCATGGGAGGCAACTGGCGCGACTTACCCGTTGAGGTGCAAAAATCCTATATGAAAAATAGTTTTTATAAAGGGGGAGGAAGAACGGGGTTTGCCAAAAGACTGGCATGGGATGAACCTGCCTTAACCGTCACTTGTAGTCCCTCCCAAACCCAGACCGAACGGTGTCATCCCGAAGAAACCCGACCGTTAACTGTGCGAGAATATGCAAGAATTCAAACCTTTCCCGATAATTGGCAGTTTGCGGGTTCTCTCTCTGCTCAATATAAACAAATTGGTAATGCAGTCCCGGTCAATATGGCCTATCATCTGGGTCAAAGTTTAATTGATGCCTTGCGGGGTACAACTCAGGATGTAGCGAAGAATTCAACCGTTCAACCTCAATTTAATCAGTTATCAATTCCGGGATTGACAGCCTAAATTTAAGCCTTCATCTTATCGCATGAGGCAAGAATTAGCCAATTCGTTTAAGGATAGGGGGTGTTGGGTGGGGGATAACCTACGAGAAACACAGAGAAATGAAAATTCACCTAAAGCACCTTGCAAAATTCTAGAAATACCGATTCGCATAATTTCGCTGAATACTTTGTAATTGAGTTTTTAAGAAAATATCTCTTAATTATCGCAGGTGTTAGTAATTTCGACTCAATTTACAACTGTTCTAAAGAAACCAAACCATTGTCTGTAAAATCTATGTTGAGATGATGTCCTGCCATCATAGCAGTTCCCAGCAAAGGCTTATACCCAGAGGCTAAAATCGGCACAACTTTATCCCGATTATCCCACACAATAGTCGCTAAATGGATTGATAACAAAGCCTCACTCCCATCCGCTAACCTAGCCAATGTGGTGGAATATAACGGCAGATTCATGGCACTTACAGCTTGGGGAGGTAGAGTAAGGTGGTCATTAAATCCCGTGTCAATAATGAAATCTATCGAAAACTCAGGTTGTGCAGGTAAACGAAAGGTGACAGGAATAAGAGCTTTACTTTCGATAAATTTCCCATAAATCATTGGACAATACGCTCACTTGCTCCCCCAAAACTCACAGCCACATCATACCCAATTCGCATCGTAAATAATCGCGCTTTGGGATTCTTTTCTTTGAGTGTTAAAGCACTTTCTACCCCCGTAGTATCAATACCATATTCCCCAGTTTCTGCATCAATCACAATCATTTTACCAATATTCTCAGGACACTCCACTTGGGGGCGGATATCTTGCTCATAAAACTGTTTTGCTCTACGAGCGACTTCTTCAACTGTCCAAAAAATAGCTTGCATGATAATCAGTTAATTCCTATCCCTACCAGAAATCACGTTGACACACGCTCCATTACACCACCAAACGACGTGGCGACATTATAGCCAATGCGGCTACCGAACAGACAGGCATTGGGGTGT
>NZ_JAQMSD010000236.1 GCF_028330525.1 Spirulina sp. CS-785/01 | reverse complement strand
CCATCTCCCCCATCCTCCCCATCTCCCGACTCCCCTTTGTGTCCTTTGTGTCTTTGTGGTTCAATTCCCCAACTCTCAACTATCAACTCTCAACTATCAACTTCTCCATCTCCTCCTCTCTGCGTTCTCTGTATCTGGAGTGGGTCAATTATCCATTACCCATTACCAATGATCAATCATCAAAATCAAACTGAGGAACTAATTGTAAAGGAGTTAGACCAATATCTTCAGGATCAATCATTTGCACAATAAAAAAGCCTAACATATCCTTCATTTTCGGATTACCACGACTTGCCCCACTGGCCCCCATCGCAAACACAATCCCACAATAACCATCGGTTTGTTCGAGTAAATCTTCCCAAGTCTCCTTCACTCTGAGATGTTCTGGGTTATCTTCGGCAAATTCAGCAAACACATATAACTGGTCTTCCAAGGTTTGCAAGATGCCTAAATTATAAGTGGTTTCCGTCATGGGGTCTTCCCCTGGGTTAAACAAGACGGACTCAATTCCCCCCTCATCATCAAGTTGTTCAATCACCTCCTTAATTTTGGGGCGGGTACTTTGAATAAAAATTGTCGGTAATGCCTCCCCTTCTTCTGGAAATTCAAACCACTGGGTATAGGTTTTAGAATTATCCCGTAATTGATAAACCACATCCCAAGACAAGGCCCCCAAACTAATCACCGATTTATCGGGGATTAAATCATTACGGATATTAAAGGCCGATGGCGATCCCTCCATGAGAGAGGAGACAGGATTGGACTTAGACAACTCTAAAAGGTCTTGAGAGACTTGGGGAAGGGTGGCCACTTCGATCGCCACACTTTTGTTCTGGTCTTGGTTCTGGTCTGGGACTGGAGGAGGCAGTTGCACTCGGCACTTTTGCCGCAATTGGGGGAAGTGTTCTAGATCGAGGGTTTCGCTGTAGGTGTCAAAGAAGTTAATAAAGGCATTTAGGGCCAGATAAACTGCGATCGCCTCCTCCTCATCCAGAAATAAACGCTGGCCTTCCATGGGGTGGAGACTGCCAAATTGGGGCATAATTTCATCATCGGGTAAATCCGCTAAATCGTCCTCCTCCTCGTCAAAATCCCACCCTTCGGGGTCTTTGGCTTGATAATTGAGAAACCAACAATCTTGGGCTAAAAAGGCTTCGGTGAGGTCTTCAATGGAGCTTCGGGAGGTGATGGCCTCCCGAAACCGTTGCAGGGACTCTAGGGACCGATAGAGGATCAGCCCATATTCTCCCCCCATCATGCCCAACAAAGAGACATAAACGGTGTCCATATCGCCATAGTTGACCTCAATGGAGAAAATTTGATGATCCCCCAACCAAGTCCAAGGGGCCGTCTCCCACACCTCTTGGGACATTTCCAAGAGTAATTGACTGTATTTTTCGGGGAGATGAGGGGGGCGTAACTGCTTTAAGGTTTGTTGATAGAGAGCATCAATAAGGGGGAGGTCTGGGGCGTATTCAACGCTGATATTGAGGTCTTGTAGGGCCCCTCGGAGAAAAAATTGTCCTTCGCGATCGCGCACCACAATTTTCTGAGGCCGCATGGGCAACGCTTCGGGATTTTTGGGGGTTTCTATCGCTTGAATCAAAGTCCGGGCTAAGGCTTCTACCCCTGATTTGGGGGGGATCACCTCCATAGATCGGATCATCCCTTCGCTTCCATCTACCCAGACAATACAATCCCCTCTCTCTCCTTCGAGTTCCATTTCTGGGGAAATTTCATCGACAGAAAAGCGATCGCCCTCCCAAACACTGGTACTTTGGGGGATTTTGTTTAAACGACGAAGGGTATTAGCGGGGAGACTGGTCATGAGCCGGAAAAAGTAAATTCAACAGTAAATTAGATTCGGTCGCGGAAATCTGTGTGGGAGGATATCAATTAATTTAACCCGTATTTCTCCTGACGACCCGCGACCATTGAAGAAAAATTGCAGAAATCTCAGTCTGTGGCCGCAACGGTGATTCTCTCTCTAGGATGGAAGCAGCGAGGAGAGGTGGCAAGATTTTTGGGGTAGCTCTCCCTAGAGATAGAGAGAACCCGCTATCATAGATCATAAAATGTTTAATACATATTGCTAAGTTCAATAGCATCCCATCATTAGTAGATTTAGCACAATATTGCTCTTAGCCCCCAAAAATAGGAAATTTTAAATGACTATGACTCAAGCCACTCAACCGAAACAAGACGGAATTCAACTCACCGAGACTGCCCTCAAGCATCTGCGGATGCTGCGGGAACAACAGGGGGAAGACCTCTGTTTACGAGTCGGGGTTCGCAATGGCGGATGCTCTGGAATGTCTTATCTGATGGACTTTGAAAGCCCTGATAATGTTCGTGACAATGACCAAGTGTACGATTACGAAGGGTTTAAAATTGTCTGTGACCCTAAAAGTCTCCTTTACATCTACGGGTTACAGTTAGATTACAGTACCGCGCTGATTGGCGGCGGGTTTCAATTCACCAACCCCAATGCGGCTCAAACCTGTGGTTGTGGAAAGTCCTTCGGAGTTTAAAAACCCTCGGTAACACTGTACCCAAACACTGTAGTCAGTTGAGAAGTTGGGAGTCTCCTAGTTTTGAGCTAGTTTTGCACCTCTCAACTCTCTTTTTATGTTCAATTACGGCAAAATACTATGTCAGAATCGGTTGCTTCTTTGTACGAAAGTGGATTAGAACGGTATCAAGCGGGGGAAAGCCCAGAAACGCTGATTCCGGTGTTTAAGGAAATTTGCGATCGCGCTAGGAAAAACGCTGCCGCTTGGTCCAGTCTCGCGTGGCTCTACCTCCTCGCCGATAAACCCAACCAAGCCCTCCGAGCCGCCCAAAAGAGCGTTAAAATGGATAAAAAAGCCCCCCAAGTACGGATTAATCTAGCCCTAGCCATGCTAGAAACCGGACAGAAAGGGGTTCGGACTCACATTGAAGCAGCCCAAGAAATGATGGCACTCAGTTCTGAAATTCGCCAAGATATTGAGGAAAATATCGCCGACGGCCTCAACCGCAAACCCGACTGGGAAGCCTTACACCGGGTTAAACAATGGCTAGACCTGGAATAAGTTCGTTGCATCAGTAAGTTATTGTTGGTTGTTAGTTGTTGAACCTCCCCGAACTCCCCATTACCAATCACCAATCACCCATTACTCATTACCAATCACCCAATATCAATGTCCCTCACTCAAATTCCCTTAATTGGACTGAAAGCCAATCATTTTCGCCATCCCCTCGACCAACAGGCCACCCAAACCCTCAAACAGTTGCCTGGCCTAGATATTGCAGTTCGTAATTTGTTGGGATCGATTGGGGAAGAATTCTTTTATTTAAATAATATTGCCTCCAGTGTCCAGATTAGTGAGCAACAACTGCCCCACCTGCATCAGCTACTCCTGGAAGCGTGTCAGGTGTTGGACTTAGAACCCCCTCAACTCTACATTCAACAAAATCCCGTCCCCAATGCTTATACCTTCGCCATGCGCGGGAAAAAGCCGTTTATGGTGCTGCATACCTCCCTCATCGAGATGTTAACCCCAGAGGAGATCAAAGCAGTGATGGCCCACGAGTTGGGACACCTCAAATGTGAGCATGGGGTTTATCTGACGTTGGCCAATTTGATTATGTTAGCGTCGAATTTATTACCCACCTGGGGGGCCGTGTTGGCCCAGTCGTTACAAGAGCAGATGTTGGCTTGGTTGCGTTGTGCGGAATTAAGCTGCGATCGCGCGGCCTTACTGGCCACCCAAGACCCTAAAACCATTATGTCCGTTTTAATGAAATTAGCCGGAGGGTCCCCCACCATCGCCCCCCTGCTCAATTTAGACGCTTTTATTGCCCAAGCCAAAGCCTATGATGCGGTCAGTCAAAGCGAGTTAGGCGAACTCCTGAAAGCCGCCCAAACCACGGAATTAACCCACCCCGTCCCCGTCCTACGGGCCCAAGAAGTAGATCGCTGGGCCAGTTCTCAAGATTATCAACGCTTGCTAAATTTGGGAAAAACAGGTTATAATGGCAAAGCTGAGTCGGGCAAGTGGCGGAATTGGTAGACGCACTACACTCAAAATGTAGCGGGCTTACGCTCATGAGAGTTCGAGTCTCTCCTTGCCCATTTTTTACCTTGCCCATTTTTTAGCCCATAACAGTCAAGACTTTCACCCTCATGAGCGCGAAACCACTGCATTTAACTGGCTTCTAATTCTTCCGTTGCATCGGGTTGCAAAGTCTCCCGAAATCGGATAGTTAACTCCTCTAAAACCCCTTGTAACTCTGGATGCTGCCGAAATCGGGTTAAAATCGGATCAGTTTCTAGTTGCTGGAAATATATAACAGGTTCAAGAATAATCGCTCGTTCTAGAGTGCGAATAATGCCATTAATATCATTCAGTTGGGCATAACAATGGGTGAGATCATACCAAATTGCCGCATCCGTCGGTTCGTGTTGGAGGAGTTGATTAAACCTGAGAATAGCACTATGAACCGCCCCCAACTGTTTGAGCGTATTTGCTCTTTGTTTCTGGGCCCAATAATCTTGGGGTTTGAGAGATAAACAGGTTTCGTAGCAGTAGAGAGCATCTTGATACTGTTGGCCGTGAAAATGTGCATCTCCTTTCCGGTAAAAACTCCAGTAGTCTTCAGGCCGTAAAGTAAGGACTTGTTCAAAAATCACGATCGCAGTTTTCCAGTCTCTCTTCCGTCTCAGAGATTCCGCTTTGCGATACCCACTCCAGTAATCTTGGGGCCGGATATGGAGTGCTTGGTTGAAAGCAGCGATCGCACTTTCATAGTCCCGTAACTCCTCCATAGCCACATAACCCGCATTGTACCACGCCCAATAATCCCCAGGCGTAAGTTGTGCTGCTTGTTGATAACTGGTAAACGCATCCCCAAAGCGGCCTAATTTTTCTAAAACCCTTGCTTGCTCATACCAGATTGCGCCATCATAAGGAGCAATGGCGATCGCTTGCTCTAAATTCGTTAAAGCCTCTTGATTTTCTCCGCGATCGGACAACTCCCGTCCTCGTTTATACCAAACCTCTGGAGTCTCACAACGAGACTCTAAAAAATCCGAAACCATCATATCCCTTTATTCCCAAAATAACCTTAAACCCAGCCCACTGCAACTGAGTGAAAAAACCTAACAGTCTAGTTAACTCCATTTTCTGAATCCATTGCGTCAACAATGTTACCAAGTGACCTGCTCAGTTACCGTTTTCAAGGAGAAACCATCCTCCCCAAATACCTCCCCCTCAACACCACTAACATTAACCTCGCCAAAGAACAAATCGACTGTTTTCAGACCTGTTTAGGGAAACCCCAAAAACACCTAGACCAGCAACTCCATGACCTAGAAGGAGACAGTCCCGACTATCGCGTTAAACGGGGACTCGCTCATTTACTCCGCAACAGTTTTTCCACCTTGGAAATCGTCAGTCCCCTAGACCCCCAACTCCTCCGTCAACGAGTCTTCTCCCACGCGGCCAAAAACCACCCCCTCCCCCATAACCGCAGTCAAAACTTAGAAACCTTAGCCAGTCAACTCTCCCAAGAATTACACCGGGAAGTCCTCCCCGTAGAAATAGAAAAAGGACTCTACGCCGACCTACAAGAAAACCGTATTCTAACCGAATTTGAACCCCCTGCACCCGAGACCTTACTCCATCGTTACAACCTCTCCCAAGTCCAAGGTATCTTTTACAGAGCATCTCAAGTCACCATTAACGCTTATCGCAATGTCCCAGGGGAATACAAACTCCTCTTTCGCTATTTAAAACTCTTTCAACTCATGTTTTATGTTGAGGGGGACGTTGATCACGGCTTTACCATTATTTTAGACGGGCCCACCAGCTTATTTAAATCCAGCACCCGTTATGGGTTAGCCTTTGCCAAAATGCTCCCCGCCCTCCTCCACGTCACCAAATGGCGTTTAAACGCCATTCTACAACAAAAAGATAACTACACCGGAGCAGTCAAACAAGGAACTTTTGAACTCGAAGACAACTGCAACCTCGTCACCCATTATCCCCCCGGTAAACCCTACGATAGCATGATTGAAGAAGCCTTTGCGAAGCGGTGGGAAAAAACCAAAACCGACTGGATATTAGAACGAGAAGTCAATTTAATTCCCATTCCAGGAAGTGTAATGATTCCCGACTTTCGCCTTGTCCATCCCGAGGGCAGAGACTATATTTTAGAAATTGTCGGTTTTTGGCGGCCTGACTATTTACAAAAGAAATTTGCTCAAGTCCGTCGTTCTGATGTCGATAATTTAATCTTAGCCATTTCTGAACGTTTAAACCTAGAAAAAGCCGGAGTCAATCCCGATACCGTCCCCGCAAAAGTAATTTGGTTTAAAGAAAAATTATCTCCCAAATCAGTATTAGAAGTGTTAAGTTAATTTGGGTAATGGGTAATGGGTACTTGGTAACTGGTAATCGAACACCAACAACTAACAACTAACGATACTCATCCCCACAATCTCCAATCACCATCATTAAATCCTGAGACTGCTGAAAAATAGGCTCTAAGGCTTGATAATCCGCCTCATCGAGTTGGAAATCAAACACCTTAGAATTATCCTCAATATGCCCTTGTATGCCCAATCTCGCGCCCACAATTGCCCCCGCTACCGCCGCTTGTTCTAAAATATAACGAACCGCAATATTCGCCATACTGCGCTGATGTTTTTGGGCAATTTTTGCTAAAACTTGCAATAACTCCTGAAACAACGGCCAACCCCCCCAAGCCCGAATCATGTTATAATATTTACGCTGGCTGACCGTCTTCATCGTCCAACGACTGGGTGTAGGTTGCCCTAAATACGTCTCACTTAAAAACCCCCCACACAACGTCCCATAAGCCAATAAATGCACCCCCTTCTCTTGGCAAAATTGCGCCATTTTCGCCAAAGGCCGACGATCCACTAAGGAAAACTGAACCTGATTTGAGACAATTTTAATTCCCGCATCAAGGATAATCTTTAAATGTTCCGTATCAAAATTAGTTAACGCTAAATGCTTAATCTTCCCGTCCTGCTGCAAGTCGGCCATGTGGTGTAACGCAGTTAAATAATTCTCATCCCCATAATCCCACCAATGGAATTGTAATAAATCCAAACAATCTGTTTGCATCCGTTGGCGGGAAATATCAATATTTTTCTCGACCACTTGACGGGTCATTTTTCCAGGACGGGGAACCCATTTCGTAAAAGTTTGGATATTGTTTAATGCGTCCTTTCCCCGTTGTTTCTCCAGTTGGGTGCGAAATTCCCCGATAAAATCCTCTGCGGGTCCATAATGGTCCGCTAAATCCCAAGTTGTGAACCCTGCATCCACATAAGCAAACATGGCCGCAAGGGCCTTTTCGGGGTTAATGCGGCCATGGCCTCCGGAAACTTGCCACATTCCGTTCAACAAAAGAGCCGCGGGACTCCCCCACCTCGGAACAGGTGGGGGAGAAAAGCGGGTGAGTCGATACCGTTCGATGCGGTTGAGACTCACAATCTCTTAGGCTACGCATAGACCATTTGACCTCCTGATTAACGTTGTTTTTGACACCGAAAACTGCCCGATTCGCTTCCACTGCCAGTCATACAGCGACACCACCTTATTGACCTCGCTG
>NZ_JAQMSD010000235.1 GCF_028330525.1 Spirulina sp. CS-785/01 | reverse complement strand
GGATACCTCTTTGTCATGGGAGACAACCGCAACAACAGCAACGACTCCCACATCTGGGGATATCTCCCCCAAGAAAACGTCATAGGCCGCGCCATACTGCGCTTTTGGCCCAGCGATCGCCTCGACTTACTCAAAACCCCCTCCCCCATCGGGAACAATCTCCCCGCAACCATCATCAGTAAACAAGGGCTTGCTCTACCATCAGAGCGACTGTTTCAACAATAAATGATGTCTCAACAGTCGCTAAGTCTAGAACACGATTTCCCACATGAGGCAACCATCTATGAGTCATTCCACTCAATACAAACTTCCCCGTCTTGCTATTTCTCTCACCACCCTTTTAATCCTAACCGGAGGGACTTTACCCTCAGTCGGTTCAGACCTCGATAATGTTCCCCTCCTCGCCCAAACCGAACGCGACAGCGAGGAATCCGCAGAACAGGAAGAACCCGAAGATGTCGTCGTCGAAACCGCCGATAATCCCCGGTTCACCTGTACAACCGCCAACGGTCAATATACCGTCATGTACACCCCCGAAGAACAACCCGACCAAGCCTATCCTTGGGCAGTTCCTCAACAACTCGGCGGGGGATGGACCCCAGAAAAACGGTGTAACGTCATTGCCCAACGGTTAGAACAGTATCGGCCCGACGGGTTAGTTGAACTGCGAACCGGAGTTGAAAACACCTACGATATCCTCTGTGTCACCACCCAAGACGACCCCAACTGTCGTATCGTTCTCACCGTCCCCCCTGGACAAGACCCCGAAGTCGTGCGGGATAGCGTGTTTCGTAACTTAACCATTGCCGACAGTGGACAACAAACCCAAGGCGTTCCCACCTTCCTCCCTGGGGAGAACAACAACACCATCGGCAATGTTCTCGAACAAGTAGGAGACATCTTCAATATCGAGAACTCCTCCTCCGACGGAGGCATTCAACTAGGGACTCCTGGCGCAATTAACCTGCGTCCTTTCCTTGCCCCCTCCGACGGAGGTACAGGAGCATATCTACAAAATAGCAATAGTCTCCCCTCTCAAGCCCCCGCCTCCCAACCCACCTCTAACCCCGGTGGCCGTCGCTTAAACCCCGATAACTTCCGGTAATCCGAATTTAATAATTCAACGCAAAAGAAGGGTTTGGCCGCGGCCAAACCCTTCTGGGTATGGGGAATAGGGGGAAACTGCTATGAACCCTTAAACCTTCCGGGAGTAAAACTCAACCACCAGCAGTTCATTAATTTGCAATGCGACCCACTCGCGCTCAATAACCCCATTGACTTTCCCCACCATATTTTCCTTATCAAATTCTAGGTGACTGGGGAGGTTGGCCAAACCAGGATATTCCATATTTGCTTGGACTAAGCGTTTTGACTTGTCGCGCTCACGAACACCAATGACATCACCGGGTTTACATTGATAACTGGGAATATTTAACACCCGTCCATTCACCGTGACATGGCCATGGCTGATCAACTGACGCGCTCCTGGAATTGTGCCAGCCATTCCGAGGCGAAACACCGTATTATCTAAGCGCATTTCTAACAGTTGTAAAATCGCTTCTCCCGTAGAGCGAGTGGCTCGACGGGCCTGACGGACATATTTCATTAACTGACGCTCAGAAACCCCGTAATTGTAGCGGAGCTTTTGTTTTTCTTCCAGACGAACCGCGTACTCAGACCGCTTGCGTCTAGCTTGTCCGTGTTGTCCAGGGGGATAAGAACGCCGGGCATTTTTCCGAGAGAGTCCAGGTAATTCGCCCAAGCGACGCACAACCCGTAAGCGAGGTCCTCTATAACGAGACATACAACTTTATTTCTCCTAATTTATATAACAATGACAAGGGGGAACTAGAATTTATTAGTCTAGATTGACCATGATAAGCGCAAGGATCAATTATAGTAAAGTTTGACTGGGTTTGGCAACCGCTTTATTCAGTCAGCAGCATTTTAAGTTGATAGTTGACAGTTGATAGTTGATAGCGTCCGAAGTTGTTTAACTAAAAAGAAGGTCAGAAAATAATCACAGCAAGGCTTTCAGCCAAACTGTTTACTGATATATCTAGATACTCGGTGGGGGATCGGCTAATCCTGCTTGGACAAAGAGAGCTTGGGCGGTTAGACTCAAGTCTGGGAAGGCCGGGTCAGTGAGAATGCGATCGCCCCGATACGTCCTAGGCATCGAATCCGGTGTAAAGACCGTGATACTTTGAACTTGGGGATCGACCACCCAAACTCGCAACACCCCGGCGGTTAAATAATCCGTCGCTTTTTCCGCCATACCGCCAAAACTCTGACCCGGTGAGATAATTTCTATGGCTAAATCTGGGGGGACAGGACAAGGTTCATCTCCCAAATGCTCTGGTAAGCGATCTTGGGACACAAACAATAAATCAGGAATCGGGACCCAATCTTGGCCACGTCTCGTTAAAATCACCGACCACTCAATCCCCACCTCTCCGCGAGAGTCTCCCCAGTCTTCCAGGAAATGCAACAAAGCACGCTGAGTTTTCGAGTGAAAGCGTTGGGGGGACATCTTAGCAACCCTTTTTCCCTCAATCAGTTCATAACGATCATGACCGTCTGGTGATGCCAGAAATTCGTCTAAAGTGATCAGGGGAGATGTCGTTTGCACCATAATCAATCCCAATGATCTCTTATCCATTCTCCCTTATTCATGACCCAAGATCGTCAACAACACAAACCCCAATAAATAATGATGTCCCAAACAGCGTAACCCCGACGCTTTCGCTAAATTATCCCGTTGTCGGGGACTATAGAAAAACACGCGACGATTCGACAGGGGAAGCAACCCTTGCAACTCCTCCCGCACCGTAATATCCACCCAGTAAAAGCGGCCTTGGGGGGTTAACACGCGGCCAATTTCCTCTAAGACTTGTTGGGGGTGGGGATAATGGAGGAAACTGATTGTCGAAAATACCCCATCAAAAGTATTTTCAGGAAAAGGGAGGTCTTCTGCATTTCCTTCCACAAACTGTAAATTGGGGCGGTTTTGGTGGCGAGTTCTCGCTTTCGCCAACATCCCTGGTGACAAATCCAACCCCACCCCAGAAACGTCCGGAAATTGCCCTAGAAGGCGGTCAAACAGGCGAGCCGTCCCACATCCGAGGTCGAGAACATGAGCCTCGTCCGGTAGCTCTACGAACTCCAGAAGCCTCTTGTGCGCCGCTTGGTACAATACCGATGGCAACATCCAATCATAAGTCACAGACCAGCGATCGAACAGTTGTCTTTTTTGAGAAAAAATCATATTAGTTGATAGTTGATCACCCATTACCGATTATCCATTACCCTTGCCCTGTTCGCGTAGCGTCCCGTCAGGGGTAGCGAAGTCGTTTCTCTTACGAGACACTACGTGAACGCGGAGCGTCTCCGTGCTTGAGAAAAGGCATTACCGATTACCCATTACCCAAACAAATGTCTAACTCTAACATTTTATTACTAGGCGGAATTGTCACCATTCCCTTAGTGCTTTTTTCTATATTATCTATGGTCTTAATTGGGGAACGTCTGCTGTTTTGGTGGAATATTAACCGCCGACAACGAAAAATGGTGCAATATGTATTACAAAATTATCAGAAAGATCAGCGAATGGCGATTCAAGTGTTAAAACAAAATACCGATCTCCCCATTGCCCGAATTTTCCTCGCTGCCCTCCTCCTCAACCGCCCCACCCCTGACGAATTCCGCCTCGCCCTAGAAACCGCCGCCCAAGCCGAATTACCCCTACTGAAACGGTTTAATACAGTTTTTGAAACCATTATTACAGTGTCCCCTCTCTTAGGCTTATTAGGGACAATTTTGGGCTTAATTCGTTCTTTTTCTTCTCTCCAATTAGGAGATATTGGGGGGAGTAATTCTGCCGAAGTGACAGGTGGTATTGGCGAAGCGTTAGTCTCTACAGTTATTGGCTTAGTGGTGGCCATTTTTACTCTTTTATTTGCCAATTTATTCCGCAGTTTCTACCTTCGCCAATCCGCTTTTATTCAAGAATCCGGCGGTCAATTAGAATTGCTTTATCGGCAATCGGTAATGGGGAATCGGTAATGGGGAATTGCCCACCCTACCAACTGTTAATTAGCTAAAGGTCTAAGTGAACATAGCCTTCCGGTAAAGGGGCATTGAGCAACCAGATCGCGTAATTTTCTTTTCTTGCTGCGAATAAGTGATCGGCTAAACTAAAGTTTGATGTGCAGGCAAGGAAGACAGTAATCATGAAGCAAATCATCTATTCTGGGGTCTTGGCAATTTTAGGAATGATTGCCAGTGTTGACAGTGCGATCGCACAAGTTCAAAATCCGTCAGAGTCCTTTAAGACGTTTACAGATTGGTGTCTTAATCAAGACGATTTAACCCCAGAAGCTCGTCATACCGTTCAAGTGTTATTAGAGCAAGCAGAAACCGAAGAGTGCGATCGGGCTACAGAAATCCTCACTCAAACAAAAGAGCTTAATCTTAATGGAAATGAGAGTAAAAATTGCGCTCGTGGGAGATGTGGAAACTAAAGCGTAGGGGAAATTCATAATTGCCCCTACAGTTCGCTTTTGATAATGATTAACCGAATTTGATATTAGGACTTATTCAGCACGCAGTAGAATAAAAATATCAGATCCCCCCATGAGGTCAATTATGGTTCAAACACCTCTAAAACCCTTATCCCTTCAAATTCCCCGCGAACTGGCTCTGCAAGTGACACCAGAGCAGTTTGCGGCTTTAGCAGCGACGAACCGTGAATTACGCCTTGAACGGACTGCAACAGGAGAATTAATTGTGAATCCACCCACTGGAGGTAATACTGGCCGTCGTAATCTCAGCATTACGAGCCAATTGGGAAATTGGTTGGAAGCTAATGATACCCTTGGCAAAGCCTTTGACTCCTCTACAGGCTTTGAATTACCCAATGGAGCAAACCGTTCCCCTGATGCTTCTTATGTTAGCCAAGAGCGTTGGGATGCCCTAACCCCAGAGCAACAGGAGGGCTTTATCCCGTTATGCCCAGATTTTGTCATAGAATTGTGTTCTAAGAGCGATACCCTCAAAGACCTCCGTTTCAAGATGGCAGAATATATGCAGAATGGGACTAAGTTAGGTTGGCTTATTGACCCCAAAAATAAACGAGTGGAGATCTACCGTGCAGGTCAAGCAGTGGAGATACTGGAAAACCCCAGTAGTTTGTCTGGGGAAACGGTGTTACCGGGGTTTAATCTCAATCTGAAGCGGGTTTTCTTTAAGATGTAGGGTGGGCAATGCCCACAATACCTTTGTTGGTGGGCATTGCCCACCCAGCCCTGTCAAGGTGGGTAACGAGATATGGCGGTTTGGAGTCGCCCTCACCCCCCAACCCCCTCTCCCAACCTTGGGAGAGGGGGAGAAAATGTCTCTCACAAGTGTCTGAAACAACGGTGTC
>NZ_JAQMSD010000234.1 GCF_028330525.1 Spirulina sp. CS-785/01 | reverse complement strand
TTGAGCGCGAATTTCCTCTGGGGTTAGTGGCACAGGATACCATAACAAATCTGCGGCCACGAACACATCCTCTCGGTCTTTAAACAGTGCATCAAGACCCCCTTTAATCTTGAAAATTAACCGTAATTGAATCGTATTGTCCGCCAAAGGTTTACCGTCACTATCGGGATAAAGGAGCTTTTCTTCGAGAGATGGGGGGTTGAGTTGTTGGATCATGGCTTCACTTCTAGCAGGAAGTCAATACATTTGACCCCATTATACAAAATGGTTCAATCCTCAACTCTTGTCAAGGAGAAAGGATCATTTAGCGACTCATCGCATTCTAATTCAGCCAGAGTCGCTCCTTCGCTCCACCAACCGTCAAAAATTGAAAATTCCCCCAGTCACAGTAAAATCCCTAAACATAGTCAATAATCAGGGGATTTTATGGCAATTAACCGCAAAAATAAGCTAGGGTGGCTACTTTTAGGCTGTATCGCTGGAGGGAGCATCTATGGGGCATCAGGCGCAAATGCCAACCCCAACCCCTCTGACTCCACCCCAGTCAGTGAATTACAAACCCAACCCGTCTCACTCTTGCAACCCCGCATCACCATTCACCTCGACACTGGGCCAGGAGTAGGTTACAGCAGTTCTTTTAGTAGCCTACACGGATTCTTTCCCTTGGCACAAACCCCCACCCGCACCTTTTTTGGGGAAGGCCGTTTAAATTTATTTGCTGAAAACGAAGTGGGGGGCAATCTCCGCTTCGGCTACCGCCAACACCAAGAGGAGAATAATCTAGTGTGGGGGGGCTATATTGGCTATGATCTCCGAGAAACCCAATTTAACGAAACCTTCCAACAAATTGGCCTAGGGGGGGAAATCTTAGGCGAAAATTGGGAAGCGCGACTGAATAGTTATCTCCCCTTGGGGGAGAGACGAAGACAGGTTGATTTTGCCGACACAGGGCCGATTATTTCTAACTTGCGCTTTCAGGGGAATCAACTCCTCTTTTCCACTTTCCGTCAACAAACCCGCACCTTTGAAGCATCCGCGTTAGGCGTTGATCTCGAAGGAGGATATCGGCTACTAGACTGGAATCAGGGCAGTCTCTACGCTTATCTTGGCACATACTATTTTGATCTCCCCAGTAATGGGACTTATTTAGGCATCCATGGGCGATTATTGGCGGAATTAAATGAAGTGTATCGGGTTGGCCTTGCAGTCTCCTCCGATAGGAATTTTGGCACAAATCTCACGGTACAAGTGGCGGCCACCTTGGGCGGACGGCCACCCCGGAAACAAGAGGAAACCCTAGCCGAATCTATCCTAACCCGACTGGGGCAACCCGTCCGCCGTCGAGATACATTGATGCTTAATCGGCAACAAGAGGACACCATTACGCAACAGGATAATATTGTGGCGAGGAATCCTGCCACTGGACATCCTTGGCGGTTTCTTCATGTCACAGGGGGGATAACGGGGGGAAATGGCACGTTTGAACGTCCCGTGGGAGAGGTGACAGATGCGGTGGCCTTGGCAGAAACAACGGGTAATGATGTGGTTTATGTGGATGCGGGAAGCAATCCGGGGTTAGATGGGTTTACGATTCCTAATAATGTGCGTGTCCTTTCGACGGGAGTTCCCCAAGTTCTAAATTTACTGGATTTTGGCCCCACTCAGTTACCGGGTTCAGGGACTGGAGTTTTGCCGCGTCTCAATGGGACAACGGTGGCCACGGGGGAAGGGTTTAATACGATGGTGAGTATGGGCAATAATGCCATTTTGTCGGGGTTTGGCATTGAAACTGACCAAGCCATAGGGGTTTATGCCCCCAATGTGAGTAATTTTCGCATTGATCGAAATCAAATTACCACGAGAGGAGTGTTGGGGAGTTTTAATGCGGAGGGGATTTTTCTCCGGGCCGAGGGGGAACGGGTGACAAATGCAGTGATCACCGATAATACAGTAACGACGCTGGATTTTGATGGGGATGGCATTAGTGGGAGTGCTGAAAATGGGGGCATTCTCAGTAATCTGGTGATCTCTGGGAATAGGGTTACTACGTCAGGAGATCAAGGAACAGGGATTGTGATTTCTGCGTCTCCTGGGGGCATTGTACGAGATATCACGGTATCTGGGAATCGGGTTTCCACATCGGGAAATATTGCGGGAGGAATTGCCCCTGTGGCCATTGGTGGCACGTTGCGGAATTTTATCGTGTCGAATAATACTGTAGCGACTTCTGGGAATCAATCTTCTGCTATTAGTGTGGAGACGGATAACGGGGGGACGGTGAGTGAGGTTATTGTGGTGAATAATACGATTCGACAGGCGCGACGGTCAAGTGTTGCTGCGATTACTCTAGATACTGGGGATGATCTTTGCATTGCAGAGGTGAGTGGCAATACGAATTTAGATTTAGGTGCGGTGAATGGGGTGTCGGGAGATGTGGAGGTGTCTGTGACTGGGGGATCAATTCTTAATTTTGTGGACTTCAATCGGGTCACGGTGAATAATACGGGGTTTGATACGATAGAAGGAACACCAACAGGTCAACCTCGGTCTTGCCCTTAATGGGGAGATGGGGGAGATGGGAAGTAATACGGAATCCGGTTTAATCAGAAGATTTAATTTCAATTACGAGCTAGATATGTCAGGATTTTCTCAATAAGGAATTACTCCTGTAGTAATCGGATTCCGTATAACAACTGGTTACTGATTACTGTTTACTGTTTACTGTTTACTGTTCCCTTGTTCACAAACAACAAATAACAAAGAAAATGACCAAAACAACACTCTTTCATTGCTTTACCACATTGGTGTTAACCTTGGGGTTAGTGGGGTGTCGGTCGTCCTCTCCTTCCTCCCAGACTGTGGTGGTTCGTCCGGCCTATGGGACGTTGGAGGAGTTATTTCAAACGGAAATTGTCAATTTGGGATTGGAGGAATTAGGCTATAATGTGATTGCGGGGTCTGAGTTGGAATACGATATTATTCACGAAGCGATCGCAAGTCATTATCTCGATTTTACCGCCAGTCATTGGCAACCCCTCCACAATAACTATTTTCAGAATAATGGGGGGACTGAAACGATGGAACGAGTCGGCGTTGTGGTGGCAGATGCGCGACAGGGGTATCTCATCGACCAAGAAACCGCACAACGTTACAATATCACCAGTTTAACCCAACTCCAAGACCCCCAACTAGCCCAAGTATTTGATACAGATGGAGATGGAAAAGCCAATTTAGTGGGATGTAACCCCGGATGGGGATGTGCGGAGGAAATTGAAAAGCACCTCGATGCGTATAATCTACGGGAGACCGTAGAACATGACCAAGGGAATTATTTTGCTCTCATTGAAACGGCCATTGACCGTTATGAAGAAGGCCAACCTATTCTCTATTATACTTGGACTCCCCTTTGGGTCAGTGAAGTGTTACGACCCCAAGAAGATGTCACTTGGTTAGCTGTTTCATCGGATAATACTGGAGAGAATACTGCAACTGTAGAGGGAAAAAACTTAGGGTTTGCGGCCAACCAAATTGGGGTATTAGCCAATCGAGATTTTTTAGAGGAACATCCCGATGCGAAGCGGTGGTTTGAGTTGGTGAATGTTCCCCTAGCAGATGTCAGTCAGCAAAACTTACGCATGAAGCAGGGAGAGAACACCCCAGAACAAATTCGCCAACACGCAGCGGAGTGGGTTCAGGAGAATCAACAACAGTTTAACAGTTGGGTGGAGGAAGCACAATTGCGGCAGTAAGGGGAGATGGAGGAGATGGAGGAGATGGGGGAGATGGGGGAGATGGGAAGTAACAACTGGTTACTGATTACTGTTTACTGCTATATCTCCTCCGTAAGACTCTCAGTAACGTCTCAAACTCTGCTGGAGGGGGTGCAGTGACTTCTAACTTCTCTCCACTGACGGGATGATATAACCCTAGTTTATAAGCGTGTAAGACTTGTCCGGTTACATTTACTCCTAATGATTGTTTTTTAGGCCCGTATTCTTTATCTCCTACAATGGGATGATTCATTGAGGCCGTATGCACCCGAATTTGATGGGTGCGTCCCGTTTCTAGGCGAAACTGCATTAGGGTATAATTGCCTAAACGTTCGCGGATGTGCCAATGGGTGATGGCTACTCGTCCCCCTTTCTCTACGATAGCCTGTTTTTTCCTGTCCACGGGATGACGACCGATGGGGGCGTTAATTGTCCCCTCAGAGGCATCTGGCGACCCATAGACGATGCCTAAATACTCCCGTTGGGCGGTTTTATCCTGTATCTGTTTTTGGAGCGTCTGATGGGCAATATCGGTTTTGGCTACCATGATGGCCCCTGTGGTATCTTTATCAAGACGGTGGACGATTCCCGGTCGCTCTACTCCCCCAATGCCCGCTAATTGATCACAATGGTATAAGAGTGCATTGACTAATGTTCCCTGGGGATGGCCAGGGGAGGGATGCACCACCAGTCCTGCGGGTTTGTTGAGGATTATTAATGCGTCATCTTCGTAGAGAATATCCAAGGGGATATTTTCGGGAATGAGGCCGAGGGGTTGAGTGGGGGGGATGGTAATTTCTAGGGTATCTCCCTGTTGGACGGGGGTTTTTTTGGCGGTGCAAATTTTCCCATTGTGGGTGATGTTTCCCTGTTCAATGAGTTTTTGTAGGCGAGACCGAGTAAACTGGGGAAGGGTTTGGGCGAGGTAGCGATCGAGTCGCTCTTTTGGGCTGGTAACTTGGACTTGCATTGCTAATATTAAGATTCGGGACTTGTACGATTAAATTCAATGTTGGTGACTTGGAGTTTGGCGTAACTAAAGTCTCCGTTGGGAAGATTCCAAACGGCTTCGAGATCGGTGGGGAGTTTTATGCCATCATAGTCTTGATAGCCACGACATTTTCCACTCCAAGGTTGTAGGGTGTCGTCTTTATAGCGTCGCGCTCTGATTTCGGTAATTTGTCCGGTGGAGTTAATGAAAAATTGGGCTTGGGTTTCTATGCCTTGATGGGTAATAATGGCTTGGGCGGAATTCTCGTCAATGGCTTCCCATTTTAAATAATGACTGGGGAAAAGGGCGGTGGGACACCAGACCATTTCGGCGATACAGCGTATTAATGCGCCTTGGTTGATGTTTTCGCCTTCCATGTTTACGACGTTAATTTTAGGGAGAATTTGTCCCCAAACATGACCTTTTCCGTTTAAGTAGGTGTCTTTGACGGTGATGTTTAAGAAGGGTAAGAATTTGATTTTTGCTAACCATAGTAAGCTGGGTGGGTCGGCAGTTAAATATTCTTCTCCTTTAAGGGGTTTCCAGTTTTGCTTGGGGTCGGTGCGAAACCAGCCTGTTTGTTCGATTTTAACCCAGTTGATGGGGCGTTTTTGTTCGGGTAAGACATAGTGAAAATATCGAGAGAGGGGTTCGGGTAAGCTGTCTATTTTGGCGGGTTCAATGAAGTTTTCTGAGATTTCTTTGCTTTGTTCTAATATTGTTTTTTTGTCTTTTGAGTATTGTGTTTTTATGGTCATTGTTTTAGTTTGTAGTTGGTAGTTTTTAGTTGAGATTTGAACCCCAGAGACACAGAAGATACAGAGAGAGGGAGTTAGGAGAGTTGGGGGAGATACACTACTGCTTACTGCTTACTGATTACTCTCGGTGAAACTAAAAATCGTTGAAAGTTTGCTAAAAGCCTTGCTGTGATTAGTTTCTTACCTTCTTGTGAGGTTAACTTCCTCCTTATGCCAACATCTGCCCTCTGCCCGGTTGGTGAGCTTGCCGTTCACGTAGTGTGCGCGGAGCGCAAACCACTGCCTCCTGTCTTCGGATGCTGCTTACTGATTCCGCAATTCCCCCAAATAAGATTATCCTAAAAAATGGAGTCTGTTGGGAGTAATGATGATAGGTCAGCAAGTTTCGATCGCAATTGTAGGAGATGTCCATGATCAGTGGGAAGCGGAGGACCGCTTTGCGTTAGAGCATTTAGGGATTGATTTAGTCTTGTTTGTGGGAGATTTTGGCAATGAAGCAGTGGAGGTGGTGCGCGATATTGCGATGCTTGATATTCCCTATGCGGTGATTCTGGGGAATCATGATGCTTGGTTTACGGCTTCTCCTTGGGGACGGAAGAAGTCTCCTTATGATCATAGGGTAGAAGACCGTGTACAGCAACAGTTAGACCTTTTGGGGGATGCTCATGTGGGATATGGGTGGCGAGATTTTCCCCAGTTGGGGGTGTCGGTGGTGGGAAGTCGTCCGTTTAGTTGGGGAGGACAGGATTGGAAAAATCCCCAGTTTTATCACCAGCGTTACGGGATTAAGAATTTTCAGGAATCGACGGATAAAATTGTGCAAGCCGGACGAGAAGCGGAGTCTCGGACGGTGTTATTTTTAGGACATAATGGGCCGTTTGGGTTGGGGGATGCACCGGAGGATACTTGTGGACGGGATTGGAATCCTCTAGGAGGGGATTTTGGGGATCCGGATTTGGCAGATGCGATCGCGCAACTCCGGCCTCAGAAAACGATCCCTCTTGTCACCTTTGGCCATATGCACCACCGTCTCCGTCACACCCAAACCCGTCTCCGCACGCGCATTAATACTGATGCTCACGGTACAGTCTATCTCAATGCGGCTAGTGTTCCCCGTGTGATGATTCGCCATGGCCAACGTCTCCGCAATTTCTCACGGGTGACGTTAACGGAAGGCCAGGTGACGGATGCAAGTTTAATTTGGGTGGATGAGGAGTATCAGGTGGCCTCCCAAGAAACGCTCTACTCTACTCCAGAGAGGGTGATGGAGTATGGGTAATGGGGAATGGGGAATGGGGAATGGGGAATGGGGAATGGGTGATCTTTTTGCCTCCTAATTGCAAAGATCACTTGATTAAGTCTCCGTGCTTTCTCTGAAGTTTTACGAATTAGCCTGAATTATGTGTAGATTCACTAAAGTTAAGGTTTGATTAAAAAAAAGTCAGTAAAATGTTTATAGAGAACAGAATTCTTGAGACTTCACGATAAAGACATCACATTATCCATTATCCTGCGGTATTGATTATGGCTAACCCCACGATTGCTGTAGGGGATCATGCTCATCAGCTACTGAATGACGCATATTACTCCTTTTTACAGCAAGAAAACAAATCCTTAAAACACCCGAATAGCACATCATTTCAGAAGATGTATCGTCAGCTATCTCGGTTGTTAGTGACGCAAACGACTTTTGCGATCGCGTTACAATTACCCCAGGGTATTCAGTCCACTCCCCTCGAAAAACTCCAACGTCGTCTCGCTAAATACACCAAACTAGAGCGACAAATTACCCTCTTACAAAAAGGGGGACTTTCTGCTCAACATCCCTTCTTACAGAAACTCCTCAAAAAACAACAAAGTTTACGGAGTAAAATTACTCAAGAATTAAAACAAGCTCCCTATCATCGCTGTAAACGGGCCTATCAAGACTGGTTAAACTCCCCCCAATACACGGCCCAGTCTCAGTTACCCATGCAAACCCTATTGCCGGAGTTAGTCTATCAACATTTAATTCCCCTCTTTACCCATCCCAGTTGGGGGATGGACTGGGATACCTTCCTCACCCAACCCAAGGCCATCGCGCAACTGCAACACCAAATCGAACAAACCTGTAAACAAGCACATCTCCTCACCGAAGACTATGTAGAGGGGATTCAATCCTGGTTACAACAACTGCTGAACCTGCAAACCCAACTCCAAGAACTCCACATTACCGTCAGCTTACAGCAAAAACTTGCCCTCTATGTCGCCAACTTACCCCCGCAACTGCGCGACTATTGCCAAACCGTACAACAACAAACCTACTCCGTCTGGGAAAGCGTCCGCACCGCTTGCTTAGACCCAGATTTTCGGCAAAATATTTATCACAAAAGTCTCAACCCTCAACCCCAAACCCCACCCCAACCCCTCAACCCCTCTCACCCCACCGTAGAGTCGGCCAAACGGAACTTTTTGGCCAATATTAACCACGAACTAAGAACCCCCCTCAATGGCATTTTAGGGTATGTTCAGACCTTGCAGCGATCGCCCGACCTCAAACCCCATCAAGACACCCTCGACAACCTGCAAAACTGTAGTCAACAACTCCTCCAATTAATCGAAACCCTCTTAACCGTCGCCAAACAAGAACAAGAAGGAGTCACCCTCAACCCCCAAGAAACCTACCTCCCCACCCTCTTACAAGACATTATCACCACTGCCAAAACCCCCATTGAATATAAAGGGTTAACCTTTAACATCGAAACCCCCGACTCCCTCCCCCTCCATGTACAAGTCGATAGCCAAAACCTGCGGCAAGTAGTCTTAAACTTGTTAGATAATGCCCGTAAATTCACCCCCCAAGGAACAGTCACCCTCAGCATTAACCCCTTAACCCCCATTAACCCCCACTCCCCCCCCGACACCCTCACCCTCGAATTTCAAGTCCAAGACACTGGAACAGGCATTCATCCCGAAGATCGAGACACCATCTTTCTTCCCTTTGAACAACTCCATTCTTTCAGTCACAAACCCCAAGGACTAGGGTTAGGGTTAACCCAAGTTCGCCATATTTTAGAAGCCATGGGAACATCCCTCAACATCACCAGTCAACCGCAACAGGGGAGTTGCTTCGCCTTCACCCTCACCTTACCCATCACCAAAATGACCGCCCAACCCGCTTGTGCGTCCAGTTTCACCCCTTCTTCCTCCTCCCCCAATTGGGTTGTTCCCTCTCCGCAATTCCTCACTCCCCTTTATCAAGCGGCCCGCATCGGAGATATCGAAAAAATCGAAGCAGAGGCCAAGTTACTGAAACAACAAGATCAAGACTATAGTTCCTTTGCAGAAGAAATTATCCGTCTGGCCAGTGAGTTTGAGGAAGCCAAGATTTTACAACTGGTGCAACCTGCTTTAGCAAGATAAGCGGAATTGATTCCCTTTCTCTTGTTACCTTAAAGAGAGGGACAAACTTTTTAGCCTAACTATGACACAACCCAAGGACACCAACATCGCCGGAGAATTGGCCACTCAGTTTAGAATTCTTGGCACATTTGTGGCCATTTTCTGGATAGTGGAAATTCTCGATGCCACGATTTTTGACCACCAGCTTGATTATTACGGCATTATTCCCCATAAGCTCATCGGCTTACGGGGAATTATCTTCGCGCCTTTCTTACACGGTGGATGGCAACATTTAATCGCCAATACTATTCCTTTTATTGTCTTGGGGTGGTTGGTGATGTTGCAAGAAGTGAAGGATTTTTTCATTGTCACCACCTTTGTGATCATCATTTCCGGGGTGGGAACATGGCTATTTGGGGCTGATCCATCGGGACAAATGGCCGTCCATATCGGGGCGAGTAGTTTAATTTATGGCTATTTGGGCTTTTTACTATTCCGGGGCTATTTTGAGCGCAATTTCGCCTCTATTTTACTGTCAATTCTGGTTTTTATTTTTTATGGGAGTGTCATTTGGGGGGTTTTACCTTCTCAACCGGGAGTGTCTTGGCAGGGACATTTATTTGGTTTAATTGGCGGTGCAATTGCTGCTCGTTCCATTGGTAAAGCCAAACGGGAATCAAGGGATAGTTAATTATTGGTAATTGGTTATTGGTAATTGGTTATTGGTAACTGAAGCTAAGAAACCGGGTTTCTGTGTAAAATTTAGGCTAAACACGATAACTTTAGATAGAAACCCGGTTTCTCCAACCAACAACAAACAACCAACTAATCAATTTCAGTGATCACTTCGCTTAAAATAGCGAAGATTTCGTCAATTTGGGATTTGTTGAGGATTAATGGGGGGGAAAGGGCGATAATGTCGGCGGTGACTCGGATGAGTAAGCCTTTTTCAAAACAGCGTTGTAAACAGTCTGTTCCCCTTGCACCGACTTTCCCTGGTATTGATTCTAATTCGATTCCTGCCACTAACCCAATATTGCGTAAGTCGATGACATGGGGTAAACCTTTCAACTCGTGGACTTTTTCTTCCCAATAAGTGGCTAAGTTTTGGGCATTTGCAAAGAGTCCTTCTTTTTCATAAACCTCCAAGGTGGCCAACGCTGCGGCAGAGGCGAGGGGATGGCCAGAATAAGTATAACCGTGGAATAACTCGATCGCACCGTCTGAGGCCGCCTCCATAAACCCATCATAAATCCCTCGACGGGTTAAAACAGCCCCCATGGGGACAGTCGCATTACTTAACCCTTTGGCAAAGGTAATAAGATCAGGCATGACTCCAAAATATTCACTGGCCGTTGTCGTCCCCAAACGACCAAATCCGGTGATCACTTCATCAAAAATGAGTAAAATGCCGTATTGGTCACAAATCTCCCGTAACCGTTGTAAATAGCCGACAGGGGGAATTAAAACCCCGGTTGATCCGGCAACAGGTTCAACAATAACTGCTGCGATGGTTGAGGGATCATGGAGTTTGACCAATTTTTCTAATTCATCGGCTAAATGGGCCCCCCATTGCGGTTGGCCACGGGTAAAGGCATTGTGGTCTAAGTTGTGTGTATGGGGGAGATGATCGACTCCTGGTAATAAACTGCCAAAATATTTGCGGTTGTTGGCTATCCCTCCGACTGAGATACCGCCAAACCCAACTCCGTGATATCCTCTTTCGCGGCCAATGAGACGCTGACGAGAGGCTTCTCCTCGGACTCTATGGTATGCGATCGCAATTTTTAACGCCGACTCCACCGCCTCGGACCCAGAATTCCCGAAAAACACATGATCAAAGTCCCCCGGAATAAACTCCGTAAGACGTTGAGACAATTCAAACACCCCCGGATGACCCATCCGAAACGGGGGGGCATAGTCCAACTGGGCCACTTGTTTCTGCACGGCCTCCACAATTTTCGGGTGACAATGGCCCGCATTCACACACCACAACCCCGCCGTTGCATCTAATATTTTGCCCCCATCGGGTCGAAAATAGTACATCCCCTCCGCCGAAGCCAGCAAACGAGGATTGGCCTTAAACCGCCGATTATCCGTAAACGGCATCCAAAACGCATCAAGTGATAAGGTCATTTTTTTTGGTAATGGGTAATAGGTAATGGGTAGATAGTTAATTATTCATTGTTCATTGTTCATTGTGAACTAATCCCCCACCTTACATTTATTGATCCGAGAGGCTAAGGCCGCAAAGCCGTTACCGCCGCCACTCCATCCGCCGACAAACCAGACCACACTATCCCCTAACACAGGTAAATGACCTACAGGCGCATCTAGGCTAAAGTCTAATTCGTCATACTGTAACCAACGTCCCTCGGCATACCAACCCATCTGTTGGGCAAATTTGCGCCAAATGGGGGGATGGAGAAAACGAGTCCCTCCTAGACTGGTGTACAGTTGCTTTTGGTAGCTGAGACTGAACCGCCCTCGACTGGCCGTCAGCCAAAAACGATTAATTTTTTCTAAAATTTGACAGGGGAATTTGTCAAGGTTGGCGGGAATAAGATAGCCTTGCTTTTCTCGCTCTACGGCTTTTAGCATAATTTTGGCACTTTCCCAGTCGGCCTCTTGCCATTTTTCCGCTTCCAGATATTTCTGTAACTTGCTAAAGTCCACAACGGGTTTCGCTGCTGCTTTTTGGGGGTCAGCTTGACTCCTCACCCCACTGAGGGAGGGTTCATGGGAGTCTAGTTTCTCGTTGAGAGATAACAGGAGTTCTTTGAGTTCAGCGCGTTCTCTTGTTCCTTTGTTGAACTGAGACTGGAGGGAATGTTGTGCCGCTTGCACCTTAGCCCATGTGCGTTGCGCCCATTTGAGGCGAGCATGGAGACTCTCTTGATACTCTTCGGGTAACTGTTCTAAGACGATGGGTGAGATGTCCACTAAACTCCAACCGCAATGCGTACAATATTTTGTCTGAGTCTCATCATAGAGAGCTTGACACACGGGACATTGAGGCATGATGGTTTCCGATTAATCCTTGCATGGTTTGATTCTAGGGTAGCTTATGCTTAGACTGATCACAGAATCTCAAAAGTGTATTGCAGTACACTGGCACTATTGGCCAGTATGTTACAATACGTAATGTCCGATGTAGTTTTCTAAGGAGACAATAAGCGTCGCCATTAAGACGCGCTATTATGCTAAACCAACAAGAACAACACTTCAACACACTGATACCTCAACTTCTCAGCCACTTTTCTGAGGGTTTGAGTTCAAGTAGTGGAAAGGTTGTCACTCATCTGCGGAGATCGCTTTCTCAAGCGGCTACGCTCTGTTTAGATGTTTTAAGCGAGGTCGAAACTAACTTAGAGTCCCCCTAATGCAGAGTTTTACTCAAATTCTTTTGGAGAGTATTTCTAAGTTGTTGATGATACTGCTTATTTTTAAATGGCCTGTTTTTGATCCTGCTTAACATCCTTGATAAAGAGGTACGCAATTGTCGCGTCTCTCTTTTTCTGTCTTTCCTCCCAAGGAGGATTCAGAGGCAGTTGTATTTCATGCACAGAAGCACTTGAGGAGTGTTTCTGTATTTTCATTAAATTTCTGAGCAATTTGAAAAGCTACTCCTTTAAAGGAGTAGTTTTTTTGTGGTTTTTTTGGGGTTTGTGGTTGAGGAAAGCGAGAAACCGGGTTTCTTTCGCCCTTTTAGCGAGGTTAACAGCCAACGTTAGTTCAGAAACCTGGTTTCTAAGCTCTTACTCATTACCCCGATTAATCTATGGCGATTTGTAATAATGCTGTAGCGCGACTGACTCCGTTTTCGCTGCCTTGACTGGTGAGGGTGAGGGAGTCGAGACGATCTAATAGGGGTTTGGCGGCGTAGTCGAGGACGCGGAGGGCGGGGAATTGTTGTTCTAGGAGGGGACGGCATTGAGTCCAGTCGATGTATAAGTAACCGTGGTTGGGTTGGGGGAGGGGACTGATCGCGTTTTGAAATTGCTGACTTTCTAGGAGAGAATCCATTTTAGGATTCAACACCGTTTCCACCGCATCCAGGGAACTAGAGAGAAGTTCATAGTCTCCGACTTGCGTGTGAACCCCTTTCACATTGGCATCCACTCGCCCGGTGTTGGCGGCCAGTTTAGTCCAGACTTTCACGTTTTGGTCTCCTAGGGCAAGAGTCCCGACACTTAATTCTTGTTCCTCGGCCAGATCATCTAAATGCGCGATCGCATCCTCTACCGAATCCCCACTATTCTGGGCCACAAATACCCAGTCCGGTTGGCCACTGCCATATTTTGGCACGAGGGAGAGGGCGTATTCTCCCTCCACCCAGGCAAAAATCTCTTGGGGGAGGTCAAGATTCCAGTTGCTTTCTAATTTGGCGATCGCGCCTTCAAATAACCCCGTCACCGGACTCTCCTCCCCGAAACGGGTCAGGATTTGCCCCCAGAAGCCCTTTAAATCCAATCCAGAAGCCGTCAAGATACTTTTAGGCGGTAAATAACTCAACGCCCCCACAGGCGCAGTTAAACGGGGCTGCGTCGCTTCCGGGTTTACCACCCCCGACAAGGCACTATCGGCCACCAATCCCTGCTCCGACAACTGAAAAGACAGGGTGACAGTAGGAACAGGTTCAGTCGGATTCGTTTCAAAGGCTTTGGCCACCGACAGTAAATTAATATAAGCCACCCCAACACGAGGGGATTCAATGGTCTCTAAGGCTTGTTGATAACCGCCAAAATGCTCTAAATTCAAATCGGGGACTTGCACATTATTCACCGCATCCCGTAACACCTTGGGACTGTTGGCAAATAGCACATAACGATCCCCCACCACCGCACTGGCCAAGGGCGTTTCACCACTCTCCCGCAAACGGCGATAAATGAGATTTACCCCTTTATACTGTTCAAAAACTAAATCCGCTTCTCCCGCAATGGCAGTTTTCGAGTAAAACAACTGGAGAAACTCCCGCGCATACTCCCCATCCTTGGCCGCAGCGATCAACAAATAGCCCGGTTGTTGCCCATTTTCGGGATTGCGGTCATAATCCAAAGAAGTTACGGCCACGGTGATTTCTTCCCCTAACCAAGGCAAAATATCCTTGTTGTACCGGAGTTTCGTATTCCCCAACAACCCGGACTTAATCTCTTGAACCTCCTGACGAGTCGCTTTCCGTTGGCCCAGAGACACTTGGGCCTGTAACAATGCTTCCAAGCGACTGGGGTTTACCAACAACGACACCATGGCCGGAGACTGTTTTGGGACAAACATGGCCGCAGTGGGGGTTTTCTGTACCCCTCCATCCTGCAAGTTGAGAGGACTTTGGGCCAAAACCCAAGTAACTCCTCCCCCTGCGATCGAGAGACAAACCACCACAAAAGCGAGTAAAGCCAAGAAAAAAGAGCGCAGCGTCATAAAACGGATTACTGTAACCAACCCATGACATTACCATATCAGGTTTCTGGGATGACCGGGCAAAGACTAGGGAAATTTAGTCGGTTTCCCTACTCCGACAGAAGCTCTTGAGCCTAATTTATGATAAACATAAACAAAATCTGCTTAATGATTAAACTGTTTAAGAAACGCGATGAATCCTTATCAAGAACCCATTCCAGAAATTTCCGTTGAAACCGTTGGGACCTACTTACAGCAACCCACCCAGGAGGTTCAGTTAATTGATGTCCGAGAACCCCAAGAAGTCCAAATGGCGAATATTCCTGAGTTTACGGTACTCCCCTTGAGTCAGTTTGAGCAATGGTCGGGAGCGATTCATGATCAGTTGGACTCGGAGAAGGAAACTTGGGTGATGTGTCATCATGGGATGCGGTCCGCGCAAATGTGCCAATGGTTACGATCGCAAGGTTTCACCAATGTTAAAAATATCAAGGGTGGTATTGATGCCTATTCTCAACAAGTAGATTCCTCTGTTCCGTTATATTAGGGGTTTATAATGGATAATTAGGGAGTTGAACCCACAACAAATAACCAATAACCAATAACAAATAACCAATAACAAACAACCAATATAAATATGGAATTGAGTGAACGTTATCAACAGATTCTCTCGGCTACAATTCGTCATTATGTGGCCACAGCAGAACCCGTTGGTTCAAAAACTTTAATGCAGGAATACGACCTCTCGGTTAGTCCTGCGACGATTAGGAATGCAATGGGTCGGTTGGAGAAAGTGGGGTTATTATATCAACCCTATACCTCCGCAGGCCGCATTCCGTCCGACTCTGGATATCGGACTTATGTGGATCAATTAATGACTCCCGATGAATCTTTTGGTGAACAATTGCTCAATTTATATACTCAGAATTTAGATTGGGGGACGGGGAGTTTAGAGAGTTTATTACAGCGTGCCGCGCAAATTTTGTCCACAGTCAGTGGTCATATTGCCCTAGTAACAATTCCCCAAAATAGTAAGAGTCGTTTGTATCATTTACAGTTAGTTCCCCTCACCCGACAACAAGTTATGTTGGTAATGGTGACAGATTCTTATTATACCCAGTCCGTGGTGTTGGAATTCCCGGAAGATCAGCTTTTGCCGGATGTGGATGAGGAATCTTGGCAACGGGAATTACAGATTCTCTCGAATTTTTTAAATCAAAAATTACGGGGAGAGTCGTTAATGACGTTGAATTGTTTGGACTGGGGAGAATTAGACCGAGAGTTTAATAATTATGCGGAGTTTCTGCGGGGTATTTTACAGGAATTAAGGCAGCGATCGCATTCTTATGCCCCCATTCTCATTCGGGGTATCTCCGAAGCTCTCCGTCAACCAGAATTTTCTCAACTGCAACAGGTTCAAATGTTGATGCAGTTGTTAGAAAAAGAACAAGAACAATTGTTTCCGTTAATTTTTGAACTCCCCGACTCTCAAGGAGACTCGAAACGGGTAGTCGTAAGAATTGGGACGGAAAATGATCTAGAAGCGTTAAATGTCTGTACTCTCATTACGGCCAACTATCGTAAAGGGGATGTCCCCGTCGGAAGTGTGGGGTTACTCGGACCGACGCGGATGTTATATGAAAATGCCATTGCGATGGTAGAAGCAACGGCGGACTATCTTTCCGAAACCCTCAGTTAATTAGGGTAATTAGGGTCTGCTGAAATAGTGTTTATTCGCTTGTAAGGCAAGGGAACAGGGAACAGGGAACAGGCAACAAGAAACCAGAGATTAGAGTATTTTTGGCTCACTTGAAGAAACTCAGTTTAAAAGTGTTTTAGCTTAGTTAAATGCTTATCTAACCCTTTATTCCGCAATTCCTAAATATTCTTGTAATAACTTAGTGAGTCCCGTTTCATCAAATTCTGAGGTGAGTTGTAAGATGCGATCGCAAAATATTGTATATTGAGAGTCGCGTTGTTTAATCGCCTCAGCTTGGTTTTCTATCGCTTCAAAATCGCCAATTTTTACTGCCTCATAGAGTAACCGTAAAGACTCATCAGGAGGAGGAATAAATGCTGCGGTCACGTCTTCTCTTTCCGTGAGCTTCGTTTCCGTTTTCTCATAAACCCATTCTAACTTTAAATATTTCTGTAAACAGGATAATAACTTATCAATTTCTACAGGTTTAGGAAGAAAATCATTACACCCTTCAGTAATCGCCTTCATTTTATCTTCTTCCGACACACTCGCAGAAGACGCAATAATAATTACCTCTTGCTCCGGTGAATTGCGCAACCTTTGAGTCATCGCAAACCCGTCCATTTCCGGCATCTTTAAATCCGTAATAATTAGATCAGGATTAGCCGTTTTCGCTTGTTCTAATCCCTCCCTCCCATTCATCGCTTGCACCAAGTCAAACCCCAAAGGAGCAAGCACTTGCTCTAAAATTTGTAAATTAACTTCCTTATCATCCACCATTGACATCTCCCGCGCTGAAAGACGCGGGATTCTTCTCATCCCAGAATTAGTTTCAAGGAAGGAAGCGTTTTAGAGTTACGACTGCCCACCGCAACTGACTCAATAGCAATCCGTTTGATCAAAACGGCACTATTTTCA
>NZ_JAQMSD010000233.1 GCF_028330525.1 Spirulina sp. CS-785/01 | reverse complement strand
GGATTTGGGGGAGTTGAGAGTTGAGAGTTGGGGAATTGAACCACAAAGACACAAAGGACACAAAGGGGATTTGGGGGAGTTGAGAGTTGAGAGTTGAGAGTTGGGGAATTGAACCACAAAGACACAAAGGACACAAAGGACACAAAGGGCTATTTCCCGACGCTCCTAAATATTTGACAAAGGATATTATCTTAACTTGTCCCCTCTGCCCATCCCCCTATCCCCCCCCATCCCCCTATTCCCCATCAATTAAGGGGGTCAGGAATTTCTGATCAAGATGAGCGAGGAGAGGGGGATTTTTGGTTGAGTCTGTCGGCTTGGGCTTTGCGCCAGGTTAAACCCATGAACACTAAACAGGTGAGGAAATAACCGGAGGTGATTAAGCTATCTAAATATAACAGACGCAGGTGATTGAGGGCTGTTAATTGGGTTGCCCCGATTCCGGTTAGACTATAGGCGATCGCCCAAAGGAGTGTAAGGGTAAGGGCTTGTCGGGCGGTTTTGCGTTGTTTCCCGGTGCTGTGGGGCTGATAGAGCGTCCACAGGGCGGGAACAATGCCGACTAGGGGAAGAAAGCAGAGGAGTTGTTGTAGTCGTTGTAGGGGTTGTTCTTGGAGGGGATCGGCCATGACAAAACGGGTTTAGATTGTTATTAAAGATAAAGACTCTCTTTTCTATCTTAGTGGTTGATTGCTGTCTTGTTGGGGAGAAGGAAGACTTCTCGACCCGCGACTCAAGAATCAAGACCCACAATTTTTTTTTGCTTATGGATAGTTGCTCATTTCATCCTCAACCCACTGGCGATGGGTCATTTACGTTTTTTTCGGCGGAATTTGGCGAAAGTTTCCATTCTCATTATGGGGCGATGCAGGAGGCGACTTATAAGTTTGTGTTGCCTTGTTTATTGCCGGAGAAAGCTCGCTCTACTGAGCATCTGACGCTGTTGGATGTTTGTTATGGGTTGGGCTATAATACGGCGGCGGCCTTGGCGGCGATTTGGCAGGTGAATCCGGATTGTCGGGTGACGGTTGTGGCGTTAGAGTGGGATGAGCGTGTGCCGAAAAGCGCGATCGCGCACCATCTTTTGGACGGTTGGCCGATCCCTGTGGCAGACTTATTACAACAGTTGGCCGACCAGCATTATGTGGAAACGGACTACCTCACCGCCCAACTCGACTTAGGAGATGCCCGCCAAACCCTTCTCCCGTTGGCGGAGAAACCCTTACAAGCGGATGCAATTTTTCTTGATCCCTTTTCTCCCCCTCACTGTCCTCAGTTATGGACGGTAGAATTTATACAAGCCTTGGTGCAATGTTTACATCCCCAAGGCCGTCTAGCGACTTATTCCTGTGCTGCGGCAGTGCGTCAAGCGTTACGATTGGCTGGACTACACATTGGCACAACTCCGGGAATTGGACGAAAATCCCCTGGCACTATTGCCAGTTTTTCCCCATATGCCCTTCAACCCCTTTCTCAGCAAGAACAAGAACATTTGCACACCCGTGCTGCTATTCCTTACCGCGATCGCACCTTAAACGCTTCTCAAACCACGATTTTGCAAACTCGACAAAGGGAACAAAAACAGAGTCTTCTCGAACCTACCACCCATTGGAAAAAACGGTGGCAATCTTTTTAAAGACTCTGTAAATCGAAAGACTCAATTCTAAGTAAATCACCCTTTTATCTTGAATCAAGTCTCACTGTAGAAAGATTTGACTCAAAATAATTTCCGTAAAAAAACTGATTCCAACCCCCACAACAATTGAGCATACTAGGTATTAAATCATGATCGACCAGGTAGGCAAGGCAGTGATTGCACTTCTCGAAACAACCCAGAACTCCGATGTGGCCTTAAAGAATGTCCCAGAACTAGGAATGATTCTCGTTATTGATGATCACGGATTAACTCGTCAGTTAACTGTAGATTTACTCCAACTGGAGGGCTACAGGGTTCTTGAAGCTGATAATGGTCTCACAGCCTTAGAAATCGCCCAAAAGGAGACTCCTGACCTGATTTTGCTGGATATGGTTATGCCGGATATGGATGGGATGGAAGTGTGTCGTCGCCTGAAAGAAACTCCTCAAACCGCAGAAATTCCGGTGGTTTTTCTCACGGTAGAAAGCGATCGCGCTTCCCGTCTCCAAGGATTGGAAGCCGGGGGAACAGATTTTTTAAATAAACCCCTAGATCGACTAGAACTCACCACTCGCGTTAAGGCATTAATTCAACAAAAACGCCTTAATGATACGATTCATCAATCCAAACAGGTTTTATTCTCCATTGCCAAGGCCGTAGAAGGCCGTTGCTGTGGGACAACCAACCCCTCAGAACAATTGCTGCGGTTAGTGGAAGGGTTTGGGCAATTTCTCTCCCTTTCCAAGGCCGACCTACAATCTCTCAAAGATGCTGCCTATCTCCATGATATTGGCGCGATCGCTATTCCCGATGCCATCTTACTCAAAACCGACACACTCACCCCCCAAGAACGAACCCTCCTCCGTCAGCACGTCTTAGTCGGGGAACAAATCTGTCAACCCGTCAGCGAATTTCGGCAAATTCTCCCCATTATTCGCCATCATCACGAACGCTGGAATGGGACAGGATATCCCGATGGCCTGGCCGGAGAAAATATCCCCTGGTTGGCCCAAGTGTTTCAAATGGCCGATATTTATGATGCACTCACCAGTCAACGGCCCCACAAACAACCCTGTTCCCCCCAAACGGCTCTCCGTATTCTTACGGAAGAAGCCCAACAAGGTTGGCGAAATCCTGAATTAGTGGCTCAATTCCGTAATTATATTCAAACTAATATCGCTAATCAGTAATCAGTAATCAGTAATCAGTATCCGAAGGCAGAGAGCAGAAGGCAGATGGAAAGATCAAGGAGAAAGTTAACCTAAAAAGAAGGTCAGAAACTAATCACAGTAAGGCTTTTAGCCAACTTTCAACAATGGTTAGTTTCACTGAGAGTCATCAGTGAGATCAGCCTTGAATCGTGAATTTGTCCAGCATTGGCTATGCTCAAACGTATCTCCGTGATACTATACCACTTGAGCCTAAAAATAATTCAGATTCGCTTCAATTGTAGCCATAATCCTCCTTTTTTCATCCAATTGTCCAATTGTGTCCTTCTACTCCTACCAAGACGTGCCTAATTAGCGATCTTAACCTTGCATTAAATTTTGATTGTTAAACAGGGAGAAGGATGAATAATAATCTTATGATTCTATATTTTTGATATAGCATGATGGAAAGACCTTAAATCAAGCCAACGCTAGACAACCGCATAATTAAAGACGTATCTCACTGATGACTGATTACTGATGACTGATTACTGATTACTGTTTACTGATTACTGATTACTGCTATAGAGGAAGGATTGAACCATGAAACGACGATCTTTTATTGGCCTAGCAACCGTCTTCTTAGCCAGTTGCACTGCCGCCACTCAACAACCCAATGCTTCCTCTCCAGGAAAAACCACTGGGTCTCAACCCCCCCTAAAACTTGCCATAACGGATGTACAGGGACTCGACAACCTCAAACGAGATTATGAAGCCTTTCGGAACACTTTATCAAGCGTCTTAGAGCGTCCCATAGAATTTTATCCCGTGGACGGCTATTTAGAGGCCGCATCCGCCTTACAGTCCGGAAAAGTCGATTTAGCGTTGACTGGTCCCTCGGAATATGTGGTCATTCAGGCCCGCACCAATGCCATCCCTATCATTGCCATTACCCGTCCCAATTATCATCCTGCAATTGCGGTTTCCGCATCTAGTCCCCTAAAAACTGTAGCTGATCTCAAAGGGAAAACCGTGGCGATGTTAAAAGTGGGGTCCACCAGTGGACATCTCGGACCCACTAAAATGCTCATGGACGCAGGACTCAACCCTAAAACCGATTATCAAGTGAAAATGTTGGGCCGAGAAGGGAGTTTAAATGCGCTCAAAGCGGGAGAAGTGGACGCTTGGGGGGGGCCAGTGATTGATTATCAACAGTTTTTAGAACAAGACGATATTGCAGCCGATGAGTTTCGCTTACTCAAAAAAGGCCCCTCGTTGCCCAATGATGTATTAGTGGTCAATAGTAATAGTGACATGGATTTGATGATGCAACTCCGCGATCGCATGATTGTAGAGCAAAAAGCGTTAATTACCGCTTTAGCGTCAGCCCCCGCCAATGCAAAATATAAAGAGTCCACCTTAGTCTCGGTCGAAGATAGTGACTACAACATGATTAGAGAGGTTTACCAAGCCATTGGAGAAGGAAACTTTTTATAAGATTTTCACAATTGAAGTTTAGGCAGGTAAGAGGGATTAATCGGGAAAGAACGATTGAGAAGTTCATTATTATGGCTTTCTAGAAACTCACATTACTCGAAACCCACCTAACACTTTACACTCGTTTAGTTTCCCCGTGGTTAGTCCAGCTAACCGATTTCTTGCCTCTTGCCTATTCCTGCTTTGGTATCTTCATAACTTCTTCATACCCCATTCGTATAATCCTGCTAGCCTTACTTCTCTGAGTTCTTATGTTTAAGCTGGCTCACTTCTGTTCGCAAAAATTGCGCACCTTAAACCCTTTCACTGTCCTGAACCGGGGACAAAGTATTGTTCAAAAAATTGCCCTGAGTGCTACCTTATCTCTTGGAGTCGCTGTTTTAGGGTCCTTAACCGGATTGTTCATTGGGGACTATTATGAATCCCGTGCCAGTCAATCCCTTGCTGTTGCTGATCAACAACTTAACCTCCTCCACGAGTTAGAAAATAGTGTTACAGCCATTCATCTCCACCCCCAACGGTTGATCATTGTTTTAGGGGATACCATTTGGTTTGAGTACGAAGTTGGCAAGTTTCGCAATGATCTACAACGAGTGGAAACGACCATTCAGGAATTCCAAACCTTTCTCGATCTTCATGCTCCCCAGTCAAAAGTCAATGTTCCCAAGTTACGTTCTACCCTGAATCATTATCAAGAGACGACAGAAGATTATGAACAATGGGTGAAGGAGTTATGGGAAACCCTTAATCCCCCCACTTTAACCGAGGAAGAAATCCCCGATGCGAGAGAGACTATTGTGGCCGCACTCACCAGTTCGGAAAATAAAGAGATTGAGGTGGAGTTTGATCGCTTGTTGGAAACCTTGAGGGGGATGGAGCAGGTGATTAAGACACAATATCAGAATGCAGCCCAGGAGTTAAACCGGGCCGAACAGTTACGACATTGGATTATTCTCAGTAGTATGGGGGGATCGGTGTTAGTGGCAATTATTTTAGTGGTGGTGACCAGTCATGCCATTGCCTATCCCCTGAAAACCCTGGAACAGGTAGCCCGTCAGATGTCCCAAGAGTCTAATTTTGATCTCCGTTGTCCTAATATTACGGGGGGGGAAGTGGGGTCTTTGGCCCAAGGGTTTAATCAACTGGTGGACCGCATTAGCTCCTATACCCACGAGTTGGAGGATGCACGACAGGCCGCGGATGCGGCCAACCAAGCGAAAAGTGAGTTTTTAGCGAATATGAGCCATGAATTGCGGACTCCGCTTAATGGGATTTTGGGGTATGCGCAAATTTTACAACGGGTGGATGCTTTGAAAGCCCATCAAAAAGATTTGGATGTGATTTATCAAGCGGGGTCCCATTTGCTGACGCTGATTAATGATATTCTCGATCTGTCTAAAATTGAAGCGCGACGCATGGAGTTGTTTCCCCAGGAGGTGCATTTACCGTCTTGTTTGTTGGGGGTGACGGAAATTATTCGTATTCGGGCGGAACGGAAAGGGGTGACGTTTCAGTATGATGGCGATCGCAATTTACCCAATCAAGTTTTAGTGGATGAAAAACGCCTTCGTCAGGTGTTGCTCAATTTATTGGGAAATGCGGTGAAATTTACTGATGCAGGAAAGGTGATATTAAGGGTGGAGGTGAGAGATATTGAACGGGAGTCTGCGTCTGCGACGGGAGAGGATACAGGTGAGGAACCTCCACCCCTCAGTCAATTGCGTTTTACGGTTCAGGATACGGGGGTGGGAATGACTCCTGAACAACTGAAAAAGATTTTCCGTCCTTTTGAACAAGTGGGGAAGGTGTCTAAACGCAATGAGGGGACGGGGTTAGGGTTGTCGATTTCTCGCCAATTGGTGAAGATGATGGGGAGTGATATTCGGGTGAAAAGTCAGTTGGGCCAAGGCAGTGTGTTTTGGTTTGATCTCGCACTTCCGGTGGTGGAAGGGGCGGCTGCTCATCCTCTCCCTGTGGAGGAAGGCCAAGTGGTGGGATATACGGGGGAATGTCAAACAATTTTAGTGGTGGATGATGTCGCGCTGAATCGTGCGGTGTTGGTGGATATTCTCCAACCGTTGGGGTTTGTTATGGTAGAGGCGGATAATGGTAAGGAGGGGTTATTGAAGATTACTCAATGTTCGCCTAGTTTAGTGATTACGGATTTAATGATGCCGGAAATGGATGGCTATGAGATGACGAGGCAATTACGGTTTTCGATGCAGCAAAGTATCCCGGTGATTGCGTCTTCGGCCAGTATATCCCATTTGGATCAAGAAAAGGCGATCGCATCCGGATGTAATAATTTTCTCCCGAAACCCATTGAGGTGAAGCATTTGCTCACGATTTTAGAGAAATATTTACCTTTACAGTGGGTGTATGAAGCGGCCAACTCCTCAGATGGGGATATTGAGCAGGATGAAACTCTACAAGTTCCCCCAGTGACGGAATTACAAACTCTCTATCGAGCCGCTAAAATTGGCGATATTGAGGGGATTGAAAATGAGGCTAGACGGTTAAAGGCGTTAAATCGGTGTTATTATCGGTTTAGCGATCGCATTTTACAACTCTCTCAAAGTTTCGATGACCGAGGCATTCTAGAGTTATTAGAACAATCGTTACAGTCTTAAAACAATTAACCATTAACTAATTAACCATTAACCAATTAACCAATTAACCATTAACCAATTAACCATTGAAGGTTTCGTTAATTTTAGTAGCGTTACCCAACATTTTCAATTTGGAAGATGTTAAGCTTTACTCCGTTACACCTACATAGAAATCTCGACCTTTTCGCAATGGTCACTTTCGGCAATAATAATCCCATTAATACTTGCTTTGGCCATAGTGTATTGCTCCTCAAAACAAATAGACCCGTCTCCGCCTATTTTAGCCCAACTTTCTTAACCGTCTAAAAGTCTCCCATCCCTTGACCCGCCAACCATCCCGTTGTCCAAGCACTTTGAAAATTAAACCCCCCTGTCACCCCATCAATATCTAACACCTCTCCAGCAAAATATAACCCCGGACAACGGCGACTTTCCATGGTTTTAAAGTTAATTTCCTTTAAACTCACCCCCCCACAAGTGACAAACTCCTCCTTAAACACCCCTTTTCCGGTAATTTGAAACTTTCCTTCGGTGACTTCCCCAACCAGTCGATTAATCGCTTTTTTGGAAACCTCGGCCCAAGGGGTGTGTAGGTTGAGTTGGCAATGGGACACCAGTTGTTGCCAAAGTCGTTTGGGGAGGGGAAGGGGGGAAATTGTGCCGAGTTTCCGTTTCGGGTATTCTGCTTTCACCGTCAGCAGGTGTTGACGGAGGGTTTCGGGGTTATGGGAGGGAGTCCAGTTAATTTGCAGGGGGAGGTTGTAACCATGGTTGCAAAGGACTCGGCCCCCCCAAGCGGAGAGTTTCAGGGTAGCTGGACCACTTAACCCCCAATGGGTGATGAGAATGGGGCCTGTTTGGGAGAGTTTTTGTTTATCCGGGGTGAGGAGACGTAGGGAAACCGAGTCCACGGAAATTCCCGCTAAGTCTTGTAAGCGGGAGTCTTTAATATTAAAGGTAAAGAGGGAGGGGACGGGGGGGTGTACGGTGTGGCCGAGGTGTCGGGCCCAACGGTGTCCCAGAGGACTGCTTCCGGTGGCAATTAAGATGCGATCGCACCCTAACCCCTCTCCCCCCCGTAGCCCCACCCAAAACCCCGTCTCTGTCCGTTCTAGGGTCTTTACAGGACAGCCTGTGCGTACTGCTACCCCGGCCTGTTGTGCCGTCTTTTGTAAACAGTTCACAATAGTTTCCGAGTCATCGGTAACAGGGAACATCCGGCCATCGGCCTCGGTTTTCAGTTTCACCCCCCGTTGTTCAAACCAAGCAACCGTATCCTTGGGTTGAAACCGGGTAAAGGCCCCCCGTAACGCTTTCCCCCCTCTAGGGTAATTCTGCACCAAGGCCGCAGGTTCAAAACAATGATGAGTCACATTACACCGGCCTCCCCCCGATATGCGCACTTTACTGAGAGGGTGTTTTCCCGCTTCTAGCAGTGTCACGGAAGTCTGAGGATGGGAGGATGCACAAGCAATGGCCCCAAAAAATCCGGCTGCACCACCACCGATAACGATAATTTGTTTGGGGGATTGATTCATGGAGTTAATAGGGAGAGAGGGCAAATGCACCGAGCGTAATTAGGGGTCGAGATAACCCTCACGGGCTACCCCTCCCATTCCAAACCGTACGTGAAACTTTCGCTTCATACGGCTTCTAGCTTGCTATCCCCTGTCATGGGTGCTGCATTGTCAGTTTGTGACTTAATGTCGTGGCAATGACGATGTAACAGTTGTAGGTTGGAGTATTCATTCTTACCACCTTTGGATTTTGGTTAAATATGGTCAATTTCCACCAAATCCTCGTGTGTGAAATATTGTCCACAATGATTACACCGTCCTTTTTGTCGTTTCATGAGTTTGGTAATTCGGGTGGGGATACCACCGTAACCCTTGCTCATCCGTTTTGTCCAATAAGCCCAGTCTCCGTCATAGGGTGTTTTATTCCCCTTAACTTTGATATGTCTCTTAATGGGGGTCTCTATGTGTTTTGTCAGGGTTAGACCATCCTTTGTTTGGAACGTCCAATTCCCATGCTTTCCTGTTGAAAAATAGTTTCCTAGCTTCTCATAGGATGCTTTTCCACATCGAGATACCGTCCAAGCCCTAAGTGCAACCCAAATCATATGGTCAATTTTGGAGAAAATTTCTTTGGATACTACCGTTGAGAAATATCTACTCCATCCTCTAATGATAGGATTTATTTTACTGATGAGTGCTGCTTGAGGTGCGGTCTTAAGTCGCTTAATAACCTCTTTACAGGCATTGTAGTGGTTTTGCACAGCTTTCTTGGAAGGTTTTATATACAACTGGTAGGGTTTTGTTCCTCTTCCTGTGTTGACTCCTTTATGGATACTCACCGGATAGTGCCGGATATTGAATCCTAGGAAGTCAAACCCAGGTTTTTCCTCATTCCATTCTGACAAGGTATTACATAACCGTGTCTTTTCTGGTTTGAGTTGTAAGCCAGCAGATTTTAACCATTCCTCGATAAGTTGTCGGGCTTCTAGTACAACTTCTGGTGTGTTGGCTAACACCACAAAGTCGTCGGCGTATCGGATGATTTTCGGGCGATAGGTTTGTTCTCTTTTCCCGTCAATAACCTTTGTTCTTGGGAAGCTATTGACAACCGATTCAATCATTCCGTGTAGGGCAATGTTAGCTAGGAGTGGACTGATGACCCCTCCTTGAGGAGTTCCCGCTTCTGTTGCTTCAAATACACCATTGTCCATAACTCCGGCTTTTAGCCATTGTTTGATACTCCGTTTGTACACAGAGGGACAATCTAATTTTGACATAAGGTAATCATGGTTAATCTGGTCAAAACATTTTGCAATGTCCGCATCTAATACGAATTGCTTTCTTTTATGACATTTCTTATAGATGGCATCTATTGCGTCATGTGCTGACCGTCCAGGTCTGAAACCATATGATTCCGCTTCAAATAGAGCTTCCCAGTATGGTTCTAATCCTAGTTTAACCAAGGCTTGCAAGGCTCTATCGTATATGGTTGGAATACCAAGGGGACGTTTTTCATCCTTACCGGGTTTGGGAATCCATACCCGTCTTAGGCTTTTGGCTTTGCTAGGTTTCCGTAGTTTCTCAGCCAGGTGAAACCGTTCTTTGGGTTTGACAGATTTGACTCCATCAATTCCTGCAGTTCGTTTACCTTGGTTGTCCTGAGTTACTTTGCGTACTGCTAGGAGTCTTGCATAATAAGACTTATTGAGCAAACGTTGAAGACGACGTGCTTTCGCTTTATTGCCCCGACTTGCAGCCTGATATATAGCTTTTTGTAGCTTGAAAACCTTTCGCTGGATTTTACCCCAAGGTAGGTTTTCCCATTCATTGTTCGTAGTTTTGGAACTCGCTATTGACATTTAACCACTACTAGACTCCATATCTGTTTACAAGCCGTAGTACGTCAGCCTATCCCTTCCATTACAGTCGGGCATTTGCTTCTTACTACATCTCACCCCCATATCCCTTACGCTTAGACTTATCACTTGTCTGGTTATCGACCATGTTCATCAGACAGGGAGTATGGGGTTATCTCGTTCCGTCTCTAAGGGTAATTCCGATTTAGGTTTGCTCTTTCCCCAGGGGTACTTCTGAGTGTTAGGTGTAGGTAAATTAGTGATTTTCCTACCTTTCCCCTTGCTCTTTTTTTGAGCATAGCCTGTCAACTGATTTTGGCTATTTCATAGTAACTGGGGTTCAAGTTGAACATTCAACGTAATGTTTAACCATGTCGGATTGTCGGTGGTCACGTTATTAGGTGTCAGTTCACCTTCAGTGCCTTGCCAAGCCCGCTTCAGTCCTGGGGTTATCAATCCCAAATCTGGGGCTGCCTTTAGACGTAGGGTAGAGATTGTACAAATTGTTAAGATTTGTTACAATCTCTTAACACTACCCTTCTCAACCTTGGATTTGGTATCTGTTGTTACACTTTTACCATTTTCGTCGAGACTTAGAAACAGTTGTCAGGGGGGAACTTGGATTACTCCTCATTCACTTGAGACCCTTGCCCCTCATACGTTTCAGGCATTTCAGCCTTTACTTTCGAGGGAACGATTCGCACCACTGTACTATGATGACCTAACGTTTGACCAAAAAATATGAGTCAAAGTTTTAAGGCGACGGGAATTAATTTGAAGACGATGCCCTATGGGGAGAGCGATCGCTTGGTGACAATATTAACGGCCCAGGCAGGGTTGGTTTATGCTGTTGCGCCGGGTGCTAGAAAAGCGAAGTCTCGCTTACGGGGTAGGTTAGAGCTATTTGTGGTCAATGAACTCTTGATTGTGAAGGGGCGATCGCTCGATAAAATCATTCAAGCCGAAACCCTCGAATCTTACCCCGGCCTCAGTCGTAACCTCGCCAAACTGGCCACAGGCCAATATTGGGCAGAAATCGTCTTAGCAGTGGGGTTAAGCGAGCAAACGCAGGAAGACCTATACGAACTCCTCAACGAGCATCTACGACGCTTAGATCGGCTAATCCTGAACCCGAACCCCACCCAGTCCACCCCGCAAATTCTCGCCCATTTAGTCCATGGCCTCTATCACCTCTTAGCCATTACCGGATTGGCCCCGCAACTGCAACACTGTTGTCTAACTGGAGACCTGATCACCCCCAACCCCCAAGGAGAAAAATGGCGGGTTAGCTTTAGCTTCGACGGGGGAGGACTGGTGAATCTCCCCCTCCCGGAAAATACAGAAATCACCCTCAATGCTCATCTTAACGCCAAAGAAGTGGCCGGTTTGCAACAACTCATTTACCCCGAACTCCCCTCAAACCTGCATCCTAGCGACACTATGACCTGGATGGGAGTAGAACGAGTCCTGCGCAACTACAGCCAATATCAATTGGGAAAAGCCATCCAATCGGCCACATTACTTGATACCTTATGGATAGAAGACTTTTAAGATTTTTTAACGGTTGATTAAGATCAAAAAGAGAGAACGTTTACAGCGAACGTTTTTGTAGAAGCTGTTGTGCCTCTCTATGGCCTAGACTGCCATTTTAACCTCCCAGTCGGGCGAGTCTCTGAACTCACGAGTCACGAGACCATGAAAACAGCTGATTCATTCACCCCAAAGCAAGCGATATTTAAGCACAGTATGCGAGTTTTTGAAGACCAAGAACACCACTCAACCCTTACCTCAGACAATGGCGACTCCTTGGGGGAGTTACCTCCCCTAGCAGACGGGGATGCCTCCTCCTCTGAGGATACCCCAGATGCAGACGAGGACAACACTCAAGGCTTTCTCCCAGTCCTGAAAAATAGTCGTTTTTTAGTGCTATGGAGTGGGCAAATTTTTTCCCAACTGGCGGATAAAATTTATCTGGTGTTGATGATCTCCCTCATTGCCAGTTATTTCAGCGTTCAAGAGGAAAATATCAGTAACTGGGTTTCCTCGATTATGATTTCGTTTACTATTCCTGCGGTCCTGTTTGGGTCTCTGGCCGGGGTTTATGTGGATCGATGGTTGAAAAAATCTGTACTGGTGTCCACTAATTTAGTCCGGGGGGGGTTAGTGTTGGCCATTCCGCCTCTGTTATGGTTGGCGCAGGATTGGGGAACGTTTCTCAATGTCCCGGTGGGGTTTAGTATTTTATTGGTCATTACTTTTCTAGTTTCCACGTTGACCCAGTTTTTTGCCCCGGCAGAACAATCCACTATTCCCCTGATTGTCAAACGTAAGCATCTTTTACCCGCTAATTCTCTCTACACTACAACCATGATGGCCTTACTTATTGTGGGGTTTGCGGTAGGTGAACCGCTTTTGGCCGTGATGGATAAAGTAATGGATGTTCTCAGTTTTGGGGGGTCCTATGGTCAAGAAATTCTGGTTGGAGGGTCTTACGCGATCGCAGGAGTCCTTCTCTTAGTCCTCCAAACTGGAGAAAAAAAAGAATCTCTCCACATTGAACGACCTCATGTGTTCCAAGATATTTGGGACGGTATTCTCTACCTGAAAGAGAATCACGAAGTCCGCAACGCCATGATACAGCTAGTTATGCTCTTTTGCGTCTTTGCGGCCTTGGCGGTGTTGGCAGTTCCCCTGGCTGCGGATATTCCCGAATTGAAAGCGGAACAATTTGGCTTTCTTCTCGCAGGAGGAGGAGTTGGCCTGGGCATTGGGGCCGCATTGATTGGCCATTGGGGAACAAACTTCCCTCACGGCCAACTGAGTTTATGGGGATCAGTCGGTGTTGCCGGGTCTTTGATTGGATTATCTTTGTCTTCCCATAGTTTAGTATTAGCTTTAGTAATGACTGCCCTATTAGGAGGGTTTGCGGCCTTAGTGGGAGTGCCCATGCAAACCACCATCCAAGCGGAAACTCCAGAAGAAAAGCGGGGTAAGGTGTTTGGACTCCAGAATAATGCGGTAAATATTGCCCTCTCCCTACCGTTAGCCTTAGCGGGGGTAGCTGAATCCATTTGGGGGTTACAAGCGGTTTTACTCACCTTGGCCGGGTTAGTTCTGACAAGTGGGGTGTTAACTTGGTATATTTCCCGTACAGGAGTGGTAATATCAACGGGAGTTAACAATTCCTAGGATTTGAGAGGATTTTTGTAGTATTTCTCTCAAATGTAGGCGTTCTATTTCCCCGATCTGAATGCACATCGCATGGCTTGGTAAAAAAACCCCGTTTTGTGGCAATGTCACCTATGGCCGAGAAATCACCAACGCATTGCTAGACCGAGGGCATCCCGTCAGTTTTCTTCATTTTGCCCAAACTGATGGGACAGAGGATGATCTCTGGCGGTCTGATTTTGCGGAGGTGGTGTTGCCGTTTCTGTATAAGTCGCAGGTCTATACGATTCCTACCCTGCGATCGAGTAAGATTTTGATGGAGTCTCTCAGCGATCTCCAACCGGATTTAATTCATGCGTCTTTGACGCTTTCGACGTTGGATTTCCGTTTACCAGAGATTTGTGAGGAGTTGGGGTTGCCCTTGGTGGCTACGTTTCATCCTCCTTTTGATAGTAAGTTGCGGAATCTCAAATCGAGTACGCAGTTTTTGACCTATCAGTTGTATGCCCCGTTTTTGGCCCATTATCATCGGGTGATTGTTTTTTCTAAGTTGCAGAAGGATTTATTGGTGCGGTTGGGGGTGCCTTGCGATCGCGTGGCCATTATTCCCAATGGTGTAGATGTGGATAAATATTGCCCTGGGCCGTCCAATTTTAAGGCAGAAATGGACGCTAAACGCCTTTTTGTCTATATGGGCCGTATCGCTACAGAAAAGAATGTAGAGGCCATGCTGAAGGCGTGGAAATTAGCGGATTTAGAGGAAGGGAGTAAATTAGTCTTAGTGGGAGATGGACCCCTAAAAAGTACCTTAGAACTGTATTACGGGGAAGAAGAAGGCATTATTTGGTATGGGTTTGAGGGCAATGAACAAAGACGAGTTGAGATTTTACAGGCCGCAGATGTGTTCCTTCTCCCGTCTCTGGTGGAGGGGTTATCGTTATCGCTTTTAGAAGCAATGGCCTGTGGGGCCGCTTGTATTGCCACCGATGCGGGGGCCGATGGGGAAGTGTTAGAAGGTGGGGCCGGGGTGGTGATTAGTACCCAAGGGGTGACGACTCAGTTACGGACGCTTTTACCCATGTTTCAAGATCAACCGGAGTTAGTGGAGGTTTTGGGCCAAAAGGGGAGAAAGCGGGTTTTAGACCGTTATACGTTGAGTCACAATATTACCCGGTTAGAGCAGTTATATTCAGAAGTCTGCCAAGAACATCTCACCATGAATGTCCCCCATTTACGCTTCCCCCCTAAACCTTTTGCCAATCAGGAGTAATGGGCATTGCTGACCAGTTAATTGGTTCTTGTTGGGAAGCCCTAGTTTAGCAGAATTTTGGAAAGCTAAGTTAACATCAACCTTGGGTTAAAACCCAAGGCTAAACTAACTAACCCATTTGTACAGGTTTGCGTTCTTGGTTTTGCACTCCCAGTTCCGCTAAAATCGCCTTAGCAGTCCGTTTCCCGGAAATCGTCGCCCCCTCCATACTGTCAATATAATCTTGCTGCGTATAACTTCCCGCAAGGAAAAAGTTGCCAATGGGCGTTTTTTGATCCGGTCGATAAACGTCCATCCCTGGGGCTTCCCGATAAAGCGACTGCGCCAACTTGACCACACTATACCAAGTCATATTTAACTCTCGTGAGGAAGGAAACAACTTGTGAACTTGCCCTAAAACATGATGGGCAATTTCTTCATTGCTTTTCTTGATAAAAGGATCACCTGGCGTTAACACCAATTGCAACAAAGACCCTTCCCCTGGCTTATAATAATCCCCCGGACTGGCCAACGCTAAATCTGCAAAACAAGAAAAGTCCGCATCTGCCGTATAAAGTAAATTATCAATCCCTGCCGCTTTTTCTAATTGTTGTCGTTGGGTTGCGTCCTGCATTTCCGTCACCCACCCATCAAAGCGCAGTTGCACCGTTGCCACAGGAACGGCAGTTAATTGGTAAATATTGTCAAATTCCGGCCATTTTCGCCATGCTGAAGGTAATAAACGCTGAATGCCCGGCACATCACAGGCCGCAACATAAGCATCGGCGGTGATGCTTTCCTCACTGTCTCCCTTGGCCACTACAATTCCGGTAACTTGCGGGTTGTTGCCCTCCGTGTACTGAATTTCCCGCACACGGCGACGGGTGTGGATTTTCGCACCTCTGGCGGTGAGATAATCTAATATAGGTTGGTGGAGGTATTCTTGGGGAGAACCTTCTAACATCCGCAATACCGAGGCTTCTGTTTTAGCGGCGAAAAACTGAAAAATGGTCAGCATACAACGGGCGGAAATATTTTCTGTGTCGATAAACCCAAGAGCATAGGCGATGGGATTCCACATCCGTTTTAAACTGCTATTGTTGCCCCCATGTTTCCGAAACCAGTCAGCAAAGCTAATGGAGTCTAAGTCCCGAATTTGCTCCATAGCCCCGTCAAAGTCGATTAAACCACGCACAATGGGACTTGTACCGAGGGCGAGGGAGTTGGCCGCTTTATCTATGGGGTTAAGTTGGGAGGTGGTGAAAAAGGCTTTTAAACCGTGAAACGGCGCACCCACAAGGAAGCGAAAGTCCAGTTCACCAATGCGGCCTCCTTCGTTAATGAAGGTGTGGGTGTGTTCTTTAAGCCGCAAGTTAGAAATTGCGCCCACTTTCTCCATTAAGCTAAATAAGTTGTAATAACAGCCAAAGAAGACGTGCAACCCCATCTCCAGATGGTTGCCTTGGCTATCTACCCAACTGCCGACTTTCCCCCCAACAAAGGGACGAGATTCAAAAATTTCCACATCATGCCCCGCATCGGCCAATTCAACGGCAGTGGCCATCCCTGCTAGTCCAGCACCAATAATTGCTACGCGCATTTCCTCTTTAAACCTTAAAACTGCTTTACATATTTTAATGGTTGTTGGGTGTTTATTGTCAGTTATGGGTTGGTCGTGCTGAGTGACCCGGTTGAGAGAGTTAGCAGCTTTCTAAGTTAGAAATGTCAAGTTAGTTGATGAGGGCTTACTGCGCACAAGAAGCCGCACCCTCGTTTTTAGGATGCGGCTCAATATCAAACCATCAGTCGTTTATTGCCAAGTTGTCTATTGCCAGGTTGTTACCTAGTGAGCAATACCCACTTCATCGGCAGTTCGGTTGAACATCGACTGTTGACGGTTAAGTTTTTTCAACTCATCTTTCAGGAATAAAGCCCGTGCTTTTTCTTGCAAAGAGGGAGTTTGCGCGGTTTCGGGTTGAATGGCGGGTTTAACGCTTCCGGTGTTTTCACCCCCGGTTTTGTAGTGAACGCCACGATATACGAGATCAAGGGTTGGTTTTTGGGCTGAGGGTTTTTTCTGGTTACGGAAACGCCATTCTAAACCCCGATACTTACCACCTACTTTTCCTTCTTCTGCTTCAACGATAGTGGGGTTGTAGTTGTAAGTAACTCCGCGATATTTAAGTTCCATGGTTGTCGCCTCCATATTTAATGTGTGGTTTATGGGGCGCGTTCCTTCGGGATGGCTTCCCTACTTCCGTCTCCAAGTATTTGATTGGTTTTTCACGTTCCTTGGAGATGAACGTTTTTTCTATCTGTGTTCATTGTTACTAATTTTCGAGAAATTGTCAAGTTTGTTACAGAAAATTAAGTCGGGTTGGCTAAGTGGGGGGAGAAACCGGGTTTCTTGGGGACTTCGGGTTGTATGTCCCAAGACTGGGAAAGAAACCCGGTTTCTGGCTTTGCTAGGGCTAACTATCAACTATCCACTATCAACCATCAATCTCGGCGAGTCCTTGGGTGGCTAACTGACAGAGTTCTTCGTGACAATGACCATTACTGGCCATGAGTCCTCCCCATTGACGGACATCTCCTTTGTTGTAATAAAGGTCTTCCCCGGCAAAATTAGTGAATTTTCCCCCTGCTTCGGTCAAGATGAGTTCTGGGGCGGCAAAATCCCAGTCTTTGGGGGCGGATTTTCCGGAGAGGGAGATGTAAACGTCGGTGCGCTTTTCTAAAATGGTGGAGATTTTACAGCCGACACTGCCGACATATACTTTGTCTTTAAAGGGAATGCGGTCTAAGAGTTGATTTAACCGTTCGTTGCGGTGACTGCGACTGGCGACTAAGTAGAGTTCGGAGATGGGTTGACGGTCTGAGACGCGAATGGGGGTGACTGTGCCGTCTTTGGTTTCTACATACGTGCCTTGGCCTTTGATCGCAAAGTAGAGTTTATCGGTTTCGGGGACAATGACGACGGCTAACTGAGGACGGCCTTTATGGGTTAAGGCAAGGTGAATGGCGTATTCTCCGGTTTTTTCGATGAAGTCTCTTGTCCCATCGAGGGGGTCAATGATCCATACCCAGTCTTGGGGGAGGGGGTCCAAGGTGTCGGGATGGTAGGTTTCTTCGCTGAGATAGCCGAAGTCGAGGTCGGAGAGTTGGTCTTTGAGATGCTCTAGGATGTAATGGTTGGCTGCGTGGTCTGCTTTGGTTACGGGGTCGCCTTCTTTATCTTGAATGTTTAAGTCTGTATCGCCCCGGTAGTAGGTTTGTAAGACTTCTCCTGCCCCCCAAGCGACTTGACGAGCGATCGCGCAAATTCCGGTCAGTTGGTCATGAATCATCGGTGAATGTCCTTTTCAGTGAGTGTTGACAAGGGTAACGTTACGGGAGGGTTCATATACAGTTGCTGGCATTTTGAGGAATTTAACTGGAGTTTGTCCAAGTTTGAATCCAGTCACGGGTCCCAAAGGACTGGCACGCATGGGCGGCCACGGTTGCGGCCTGTTGTAAGGCGGTGAGAAAATCCTGTTGGAGGAGGGCATGACAAAAGGCCCCGTGAAAAATGTCTCCTGCTCCTAATGTATCGGTGACAGGGACGGTGGGAACAGTTAATTCTCCTTTTTGTCCTTGGGTGACATATACAATGGGGTCTGACCCTCTGGTGATGGCAATGTGGGGAATCTGAAATTGTTGTAAAACTGGCAATACTTGGTCGGGGGTTTGGCAGTTGGGGGGGTAAAAGTTTGCTGAACAGATGGCATAATCCACGTAGGGCAAAACGCGCTCAAAATTGGGCTTCCAACTCCCTCCGTCTATAATAACGGGAATGCCTCGCGTTTGTGCGTCTTGGGCAATGGCTTCACTGACGGCCATCTGATGTCCGTCGATTAAGACGAGGGCTACATGGTCTAGGATATTGGGGGGAAGTTGTGGGACGGTGGCTTGGGATTTTTTGGCGTTGAGGGAAATAACTGCGCGATCGCCCGTTTCCTGAGTCACAATAATAGAAGATAAGGGCGGTGACTCCTGAAACCCCTCATCCAAGTCACACAATTCTACCCCATATTCCTCTAATTCAGCCCCCACTAACGCGCTGTTGGGATGCTGTCCTACAATACTCACCAGTTTAGCCCGGTTGCCCAAGGCGGCAAAGGTTACGGCGGCATTGGTGGCCGGCCCCCCTGCGCTACTCTTATAATCGAGGGCGACAATTTTTTCATTGGCTTGGGGAAACTGCGCGACTTGATAAATTAAGTCTAGGGTTGTCAGTCCCACAAATAACCCTAAATGCTGCATTTTTCCTCCCTCAGTAATTCTACCTTTATATGCCTTGGGTTTTAACCCAAGGCTAATAGCTGAAACCCGTTACAACGGGTTGATAGACGTGCTTTCTCCCCTTGGAAAGGCTTGGCCAACGGAGTGTTAGTGTTAAGAGTCGCGGCTGATAGCTGATAGCTGAATGCTTACGTCGGGATTAAACCACAAAGACACAAAGGACACAAAGAAAGGACATAAAGAAAGGACATAAAGAAATTATTGCCCATCAGTCCAATAATTCTACAATGCCCTGTTCTCCATCAATACGCACCCGTTGGCCATTTTTGAATAGGGTTAACGCATTGTGGACATCCATCACGGCAGGAATGCCGTATTCTCGCGCTACAATTGCCCCATGAGAGAGTTGTCCCCCTACTTCTGCAATAATACCTCCCGCTTGGGCTAAAAAGGGCGACCACCCGGAGTCGGTATAGGGAACAACGAGGATCGTATCACGGCTTAAACTACTGATCTCGCCCAAGTTTCTCATAATTTTTATCTCTCCCTCGGCAATGCCTGGACTTCCGGCAATGCCTTGTAGTTGTTGTTGGGAGGGGAGGGGAGAAATGGGGGGGAGGTCATCTTCTCGCGGTTTCCCGTACACGACAAAGGGTAAGTTGCTGATTGTTTTATCTTTTTTCCACTGTTTCCGTCGTTGATCAATGAGTTCTAATAAACGGGTTTGTAAGTGGGTATCGTTATCTTCAATAATACTGCGAATTTCGGGCAATTTTAAGAAAAATAAGTCCCCTTCTTCTTGTAACCAGTCTTTCTCTAACCAAATTTTCTCTAAGGCTAAAAATGTCCAGCGTAAATGGGCTAATAAACGGGAATAGACTTCGGTGGATTTCCCTTTGAGATTTAATCGTCTTTGGACTACTAAATTAAGGATATTACTATTCGTGTCTGACTTAGCTTGCTGTTCAATTTGCCAGCGTTGATGTTCATCAAAAATATACTGGGTGAATAATTGCCGCATGGGACGGGGGTTTTCTCGCCAACGGGGAACAGAAATATCTGTGGCAGTTTCGCTTAAATAGCCATAGGTTTCTAACCATTCATTAAATTGTTTTAACACATTTTCCCCGTCGGGATATTCGGCTAAATAGGCAAAGAGGGAGGGACAACTATCAAACTGCAATTGTTCCATGGGAAGTAAGTTGCGTGTTTTCGACGCTAAGGCTGCTAAAGCGACTAAAGAGGCGACTTCTGGCGTGTTGCGATTCTCTAATTCTTGCTCAGAAACCCCTAAAATTGCCCGTCGAAAACTTAAACTCAGAGGCGTTAAAATGCTATAATAGGTAGAACGGCGTAAGGTGGATAAAATTAAATCAATTCGCGTTAATAATTCCTCCTCATTAAAGGAGTTGGGCGGATATTTTAACTGATTTAAGGTGGGGCTAAACCATTTTTGATAATCTTGTTCAAAGTCTCTTGTTAAATGCCATTCTCTGCCCAACAGTCGTAGCAGTCCGGGGATATTTTTCAGGGTGGAGAGGAGGGGAGGACGAGAAAACTTTGTCCCCCGTGTGAGAAATTCTAAACTTTCTGGGGGGAGTCCCATACGGCGGAAAATTTGCCCCAGTAAGGTGGCATTAAAATAGACATTAGAATAATGCTGTGTGGCGGTTTCTTCAAAGTTTAAATCGGCGGCTTGGTCTTCTCCTAAAACAACGGTGAAAATGTCTCCCCATACCCCACAAGTCAAAGGCCGATTAATGGACCAAGTGAGGGGAGGAATAGCCCCTGGAATGACTTCGGCGGCAATTTTGCGCGTCCAAATGGGTTGTAAATTGGTAATGGGACGGGATTGGAGAATCCACAGTTGTTGGCCGTCGTGGGTCCATTCAATATCCTGGGGAATACCGTGGAAGCGGTTTTCTAAGTCTCGGGCCAGTTGGGCTACTTCTTGAATGATGCGAAAGGGGGTTTCTCCTTGGCCTTCAATGACGCAGGGGGGGGAATTTTCGTTAATTTGGACGGTTTCTTGTTCCGATTGGCTTTCGCTACGGTCTAAGAATACCCGATAACGGTCTGGGGTGGTATGGCCGGAGACCACTTGCGCGGCATCCCCTGGTAAGGCTTCTAGGACTACTGCATCACTATAACGGTTTACTGGGTCCCGACTAAATGCCACGCCGGAAAAGGCCCCTTGAATTTGTTTTTGAATAATGACGGAGAGGGAAATATTGCGACTTTTGCGTTTTTTCTCCCGCGTTTGGGCATCTCGACGATATTGCACTGCCGAGGGGTTATTGTAGGAGGTCTGACAGCGTAAAATGGCTTCGGAGAGTTCTTCTGAGGTGGTGACGTTGGCCACGGTGATATATTGCCCTGCTGCCGAGGCGGTTTCGCTGTCTTCTCCCACTGCCGATGATCGAACCACGAAGGGTTGTTGGACGGAGGGTTCTAGGGATAATAGGAGGGGTTGAGAGTCATCTCCGGCAGGTAATACCCAACCGTCGGGGACGGGATAATTCCAGCGTTTCAGTTGGGCTAGGGTTGCGGCTTTTCGCCCGACTTTGCGGGCTTCGAGTTTATCCTGAAGGGTGAGAATGGCATTATCGCCACGAAAAAAACGAAACACGGTTTGAGAGTTACTTTTTGCTTGTTGTTCGGGTAAGTCGAGGTCGTCGGGAATCAGTTGGTATATCCAGCCGATGAGGACAGCGAGGGTAATGGCGGCTAAGATGTAATCGGGGTCATTGGGCCGTTGTAGGGTGAGGATGAAGGCGAGGAGAAATAAGCCTACATAGCGTCCGGTGACTCGTTCTCGAAAGATGGTAAAACTAATTCCTCCAATGAGGAGGATTAATCCGGTGGCGATGGGATCATGGAGGAGGAGTCCCCAGACTACGTTGGTTGTTCCGGCCCCTTTTCCCATCCAGTAGCGGCCTAAGACGAGGGTAATGAGGGCGATGAGTTCCCAGACGGGATATTGGGGGAAGAAGTAACGCGCGATCGCAACTGCAACCAGTCCTTTTCCTGCTTCTGAGAGAACCGCTAACACCCCGATGGTTGTCCCCCCATGATAAAAGGCCGCTGAGACGGATAAATTGCCCGTTCCTAGTTCGCGCAGGTTTTTGTTAGCGAAGGTACGGGTGATCCAATCCACTAGCGGCAGTCCCCCTAATAGGGGACAGAGGAGAAATATACTAAGAAAACCCCAAATTGCTGTCATTGATTTGATTTCATTGCGTGCAGGATGGGTGGAGGAGATTCAATGGTTAGTATAACGTTGATGGCAAGGGGAGATGGATAGGGGAGAGTTGAGATTTTGCGATCGCTTCAAAAGTCTTCTGCTTCTTCAATTAAATCTTGTAGGGTTTGATGACGGGACTTGCGGGACTGACGACGGTATTTTTTGCTCTCTAAGCGGGGTTCATAGACTTTTTCCCCGGATTGCTTGATTTTGAGCTTCAGATGCTTTTCTTCGTTGGGTCGCTGGTGACGTTGTTCGGCTTGGGCGATCGCTTCCTCTAAAAATTTCTCATAATGATCATAGCGTTCCCAGTCTCCCCGAACCCCGCAGTTCGGTTCATCTCGATGCAAGCAGTCGCTAAACTGACAATTCTCTCTTTGTAACCGTTCTCTCGCTTCGGGGAAATATTGGGCTAACTCTCGCGGTTCACTGTCTAAATTGGGTTTATTAAACCCTGGACTATCGGCTAATAGTCCTCCCTTGGGTAACTCGAATAATTCTACATGACGGGTGGTGTGGCGGCCTCGGTGTAGTTTCCCGGAGACGGATTTAACGCGCAGGTGGGCTTCGGGAATGAGACAATTAATTAAACTCGACTTCCCCACCCCGGACGGGCCGGCTACAATGGTGATTTTTGCCCCTAATTGGGCTTTTAATGCCTCTAACCCCTTTCCCTCCATGACACTCAGAAATAAGGGGTCATAGCCCCATTTTTGCAGCCTCTCCTGCCACGCTTGCTGCTCGGCTGCACTAATTAAGTCGCTTTTATTTAAACAGAGGAGGGGGGTGAGTTGGGTGGATTCGGCTTTAATTAAAAAGCGACTCAGTTGCCAAGGGTCGAGGGTGGGTTCTTCTAGGGCAAAGACTAATAAAATTTGCTCTGCATTGGCCACGGGGGGCCGTTGGAGTTCGGTTTGGCGGGGGAGGATTTGCGCGATCGCGCCCCGGCCATCTTCTGAGTCAATTTCATCTAACAGCACTTGGTCGCCCACCATCACCTGTTGACCAATTTTCTTTAAGCGCGATCGGCGCGTACACAGCAAAAACCGCCATTCCCCCACCTTCTCTGTCAAACGAACCCGATAAAAGTTCGCCTGTACCGCAATGACCGTTCCTTGATACGTTTGGGTCGGTTGGTCAGACATAAAAGGGGGATTGGTAATTGGTGATTGGAGATGGGAGTCGGGAGTCGGGAGATGGGGGAGATAGGGAAGATGGGGAAGATAGGGGAGATGGGGAGTAACAACTGGTAACAGGTTACTCTCAGTGAAACTAAAATTACTTAAAATAGGCTGAAAGCCTTACTCTGATTAGTTTCTGTTCTTCTTTTTAGGTTAACTTCCTCCTTATTACAACATCTGCCCTCTGCCATCTGCCATCTGCCTTCGGATGCTGGTAACAGTTTACTGTTCCCTGTTTACTGTTTCACAAACAACAAACAACCCTCAACTACTCCGGACTTGCAAAATAAAATAATCTTGACAATCCACCAACGCTTCCAACCCATACCCTGCCATCACTAGACTATCGGGGACTTGCTCAATGGGTTCGCCAGCATCAAGCCAGACTTCCAACAACTGACCGGACTCCATCTGCTCCAAGCGGATTTTCGTCCGCACAAAATTAATCGGACAGGGAGTTCCCCGTAAATCTAACTGAGCATCCGCAGTTTGTTCAATGGTGTCTTTCACGCTTGATTCACTCACGACTCATCTATCCCCGAAACATCTTTCCCAAAAAACCCTCAATGCCTCCGTCCTTTCCCGTGTTTTCACCGCGAATTTTGGCTAATTGCTCTAATAACCCCCGTTCATCGGCCCCCACTTTGGTGGGAATTTCCACATTGACGGTAATGAGATGATCCCCTCGACTGACGGGATTCCCCAATTTTGGCACGCCTTTATCTTCTAGGGTTAACACGGTTTTTGGCTGAGTCCCTGGGGGAATGGTCAATTCGGCCTCCCCATCCACCGTATCAACCGGGATTTTTGACCCCAAAATGGCTTGTAAATAACTCACCGAGATGTCCGAGAGAATATTCGTTCCCTCGCGCTTAAATTTCGCGTCTTCTTCAACAAATAAATAAACATATAAATCCCCCGGTGCGCCGCCTTTCTGTCCGGCATCTCCTTCCCGGGCTACTCGTAACCGCGTGCCATTATCCACCCCTGCTGGAATGGTAATTTTTAATTTCTTTGTTTCTTGTTTGCGGCCTGCTCCGCCACAGGATTCACATTTTTCTTCAATGACTTGCCCTTCCCCGTTACAAGTCGGACAGACGGACACTTGGGCAAAACTCCCAAAGGGGGTACGAGTAGCGCGGCGGACTTGTCCTGTCCCGTTACAAGTTCCACAGGTCTTAGCCCCTGTGCCAGGTTTAGCCCCACTGCCATTACAGGTTTGACAGGTCTCTAGGTGCGGAATGCGAATTTCTTTTTCTCCCCCAAAGATGGCTTCTCGAAACTCTAATTTGAGGTCGAGTCGGAGGTCATCCCCTCGGGTGGGGCCGGTGCGGCGGCGGCCTCCGGCTGCACCAGTTCCCATGCCGCCTCCGAAACCGCTAAAAATGGTCTCAAAGATATCGGCAAAGCCGCCCATATCGCCAAAGTCGGAATATCCCGCCCCTGCGCCTGCCCCTGCACCAGAGGAGACTCCCGCTTCTCCAAAGCGATCGTATCTGGCTTTCATTTCGGGGTCGCTGAGAATTTCGTGGGCCCGGTTCACTTCTTTAAAGCGATCTTCGGCCCCCGGTTCTTTGTTTACGTCGGGATGGTACTTCCGAGCTAGGCGGCGGTAAGCCCGTTTAATTTCGTCTTGGGTGGCATCACGGGAGATACCGAGAATTTCGTAGTAGTCGCCTGCCATAGAGCGCTGATTGATCGAGTTGGTCTTTAGGGTTGACTTTCCCACGAACTTGCAGCCGTGGGATTCTTTGGATACTCTCGCCGCTACATCAATGATGATAATCAATGATGATAATCAATGATGATAGCGGAATATTCATTTACATTGAAGGTAAGGAGTATCTTCTCACTGTTCAGCCTAGAGACTGAACAGCATGGAGGGTTGTTGCCTCTCCATCAACTGTAACAGAAATGTCGGGAGAATTCTCCTCCTGACCATACTAGCAAAATTAGTCCACGGGTTCGTAATCTGCGGCGACGGTTTCGTCTTCGTCGTCAAAGTCGAAACTAAATTCTTCTTCTTCTTCGTCGTCGTCTTCTTCGAGGGCGGGTTCTTCGGAGACGGGTTGCACTTCTTCTGCGTCCTCGTCTTCCACATTTTCAAATTCTTGGCTGACTCCTTGGCTGGCTCGATTGTACAAGTCTGTTCCTACGGAGAGAACCACTTGTTTAAATTCTTCGAGTTTGGCTTTTACTTCTTCGGCACTGAGGGAGGAGTCTTTAAAGGCCGCTTCTAGTTCTTGCCGTTTCTTCTCGGCTTGGGCTTTCAGGTCATCCCGAATAAATTCGGAGTTGTCTTTGAGTGTGGTTTCATGGGTGTAGAAGATACTGTCGGCTTGGTTTCGCAGTTCGACTAATTCCATGCGGCGGCGGTCTTCTTCGGCGTATTGTTCCGCTTCTTCGCGCATCCGTTCCACTTCGGCGGAATTGAGTCCTCCGGTGTTGGTGATGCGGATGCTTTGTTCTTTTCCGGTGGCTTTGTCTTGGGCGGAGACTTTTAAGATACCGTTGACATCAATTTCAAAGCTCACTTCGATTTGGGGGACTCCTCGTGGGGCGGGTAAGATGCCGGTGAGGAGGAATTTACCGAGACTTTTGTTGTCTCGGGCCATGGCCCGTTCCCCTTGCAGGACGTGAATTTCGACGGAGGTTTGTCCGTCGATCGCCGTGGAGAAGATTTGGGATTTACTGGTGGGGATGGTGGTGTTCCGTTCGATGATTTTGGTGAAGACTTCTCCTAGGGTTTCAATGCCTAGGGAGAGGGGGGTGACATCCAGGAGGAGGAGGTCTTCGACTTCTCCCCCTAATACGCCTCCTTGGATGGCGGCCCCTAGGGCTACGGATTCATCGGGGTTAATGGAGCGATCGGGTTCTTGATTAAAGAATTTTTTAATGGCGTTGCCCACGGCGGGAATGCGGGTTGACCCCCCAACGAATAAGATGCGGTTGATGTCTTTGGGGGTGAGTTCGCAGTCTTTGAGGGCTTGTTTAACGGGTAAGATAGTCCCTTTGATTAATTCGCTGGCCAGTTCCTCGAATTTTGAGCGAGATAGCTCGATTTCGAGGTGTTTGGGCCCGGTTTCGTCGGCGGTAATAAAGGGCAAGTTGATGGAGGTGGAGGCCATGGTGGAGAGTTCCACTTTGGCTTTTTCGGCGGCTTCTCGCAGCCGTTGTAGGGCCATTTTGTCTTTCCCTAGGTTCACGTCTTCTTTGGTTTTGAAGTCTTCGATGAGCCATTGGACAATTACATTGTCGAAGTCATCACCGCCGAGGTGGTTGTTGCCGGAGGTGGCTTTGACTTCAAAGACTCCATCGCCGAGTTGCAGGATGGAAACGTCAAATGTGCCGCCGCCTAAGTCGAAGACGAGGATATGTTGGTCTTGGTCTTGTTTATCTAAGCCGTAGGCGAGGGCGGCGGCGGTGGGTTCGTTAATGATCCGTAACACTTCGAGGCCGGCGATGGTTCCGGCATCTTTGGTGGCTTGCCGTTGTGCGTCGGTGAAGTAGGCCGGGACGGTGATTACGGCTTGGGCGACGGGTTCGCCGAGGAATTTTTCGGCATCGGCTTTGAGTTTTTGCAGGATCATGGCGGATACTTCTTGGGGGGTGTAGTTCCGCCCTCGCACCTGCACATCAACGGTATCGTCCCTGCCTTTGACACAGGTGTAGGGGACGCGCGATCGCTCTTGTTCGGTATCTTCCCAACGACGACCGATGAACCGCTTGATACTGTAGATGGTATTTTCGGCGTTGGTGACGGCTTGCCGTTTGGCCAGTTGACCAACGAGGCGTTCGCCGTTTTTGCCGAAGCCTACCATACTGGGGGTTGTGCGACCGCCTTCGGTACTTTGAATCACGAAGGGTTTTCCCCCTTCTAGAACCGCGACGCAGCTATTTGTAGTGCCTAGATCAATACCGATGACTTTTCCCATAGTGGTGCTTGGGTACTAAAGTGTGCAAGGGGCGAGGGTCATAACCGAAGCTCTTAGCCGGATTGCCGATTGCCTATTTTTGATCCTAATGGCTCTTGGAGAAACTGTCCCAGGTTTGAGCGTTCGATTATGCCGGAGAATTTTCCTCAGTGTCGCTTTCTTCCTCGGTGGAGGGAGCGTCTGAGGGGGCATCTTCGGGGGGAGCGGCCACTTTCACCATGGCGTGACGGAGAACCCGATCATTGAGAAGGTAGCCCCGCACCAGTTGCTCAATGACTGTATCTTCTGGATGCTCGTGGGTTGGCTCTCGTAACATGGCTTCATGATAGGTGGGGTCAAAGGGTTGACCTTCGGGACGCATGGCCGCTACCCCTAGGCGTTTCAGTCCATCAACGAGGTTTTTATAAACCCCTTGATAACTTTTATGAATGGCCATTTCGCCTTCGGTGGCCGGTTTGATTTGTGATCTGGCCCGTTCAAAGTTATCGACCACTGGAAGCAGTTCCGAGAGGGTTTCCCGTTTCACCAGATGAGCTTGTTCTTCTTTGTCTTTCTGGGTTCGCTTCCGGAAATTATCAAAATCGGCGGCGTTTCTGGCAAACTGAGCTTTATAGCCTTCTGTTTGCTCGGTTTGTTTAGCGAGTTTTTGTTTGAGTTGTTCGAGTTCTTTTTGGAGGCTTTCGACTAATTCCTGGGTGGCCTTGGCATTGTCGTCTGGGGTTTGGGCCGGAGAGCCTGCTTGGCCATCTCCACCCCCAGACGGGGCATTATTTCCCTCGCTGGTGTTGCCTTCGCTGGTGTTGCCTTCGCTGGTGTTGCCTTCGCTGGTGTTGCCTTCGCTGGTGTTGTCCTCGGTGTCGTTGAACTCTAAGTCGCTTAACGACACTTGCTCTTCGGATTGTTCTTGGGTGGGATTGGTTTCTGGATTACCCTGCTCGCTGACCATACCTTACCTTGTGTTGTATCTGTACTGGTGTGTTTGTTGCTTTGTTGACTTGTTCTCATCTCTGGGTCAGTGGGGGAAGAAGTCCCATGATCTGACCCCTGACCCCTGAGAATTTGACCCCTGAGAATCTGACCCTTGAGGATCTGACCCCTGATAGAGGGTGGAGGGTTAACCTCTAGTAGGCGATTTACCTGACTTTTTTGGACATTAGGCTACAAAGCCCTACTTATACCCCTCCTGGAGTTTTCTGGCCTGTGCCGGATGAACAGGTTTCAAAGGGGTTTGATTTTGGTCAGGTTTATGAGAAATGCGTAATTGCACATGATTGTAAGGGCTTCTTCAGCCACTCAGTTAAACTGTAAGGTTTGCCTCGACAAACTTCAAAGGGCTTTTTACGTCTGTAACACTACCTTCACTCATCGTTGGTATTCAGTTTAATTACAGACCACAGGGCCAAGTGCTGGCGTTTACACTTGGGTGTGATCACCCTCTGAAGGTAGCCTACCTTTTTACAGGATTTACGGCTGAGTCTGCACGCTCGTCCCTTTCTAAGTCAACAAAAATTGAACAATGTCAATCAATGTCTAGCTTTTAACGAGCGGGTTAAATGTTCGTCTGGTTGAAGTCACATCTGAATCTATTGTCTCATCATTCGATCATAGGAATGAATCCTAACCGCAGTCCTCATTAATGAATTCTATTCATTAATGAGGTTAATGAGGACAGCGCGATCGCACGCTGAACGGGAAACGCGCTGAGGATTAGAACCGTCGGGTTGTCCCCTAGTGATGCACTCACAAAAACGGCTCAATTGGTGTGATACCTAGACCTAGTTTTGGACGTTCATTGAATATCATACCTTCACTTTCCCTCTCCTGGGAGCCTCCGGCCTAAGATTCCCATCTAACTCAGGCCGTTCATCCCCATGGAAGTTAAGCTAGAAAGGGAGGAGGAAAGTTCTGGGATGGCCAAGGATGATAGACTTCTTCTCTCCCTAAGAATCCTCGCAACCTGTTTGCAAAACTTAACATAATGAGGGGAATTTATCTCAATCCAGAGAAAAAAACTGCCGTCTCAGAAATTTCAAAGTTATCATCGAATTAAGCCCATCGCTAATCCGAGTAAAAAATTGTCCTCACCCCAACTGGCTGTATGGGAGAGATAAAGCGTTTAAATCAATCCATTTCACTGCCATTTATTTTATTGCCCAAAGCCCTTCTTAGAGTAAGGAGCGATTACGATTAACCATGACTCAATCATCTTCTAGAACATCCCGCCGGTCCCGCGCCCTAACCGTTCGTAATGATTATTCTCCCTTTGGTAATAAACTGATTCAGTCCGGTTTTGCCAGTGACGAACAAATGAAACAAGCCCTGACCCAAGCTCGCCAGTCAGGCCGCCCCATTACCGATGTCATCCAAGAAATCACAGGTCGTCAACTCACTCCGGAACTGCAACGTCAGTATAAAAAGCAACAACTTTTTGAACTGAAAATCCTCTACGGGGTAGATTCCCTTGACCCCGAAATCAACCCCATTGCCAATAACCAAATGGGGGAATTAATTGACCACCTCATTCCCATTGATATTTGTCGTCGCTATCAATTAGCCCCCCTCTCCAAAAGCGATGAGGAACCGCAAACGGTTCTAGTAGCCATGGTGGACCCGGATAACCTGGATGCCCAAGATGACCTGAAACGCATTTTGCGCCCCCAAGGCATTCAATTAAAACGGATGGTGATCACCCCCGAAGACTATCAGAAATTGATGGATAGTTACTTGGATGAACAGGTCGCCAAAGAACGAAAACAAGAAGAAGCCAAATCCGTTGATGTCACTGGGTTAGTTGAAGATTTAGGGAACTTAGAAGATGCCCCGGATGAAGCTGAAGATGACTTAGGGGCTGAGCAAGATGCACAAGGTGCGCCTATCGTCAACCTTGTGAATAAAATCTTAATGAAAGCCTTAAACGACGATGTGTCGGACATTCACATCGAACCCCAAGAATACGCCCTGCGGGTACGCTTCCGGAAAGACGGGGTATTGCAACAGCCCTTCCCCGAATTCCCCAAAAAAATTGCCGCCGCCGTCGCTGCCCGCTTCAAGATTATGTCGGAATTAGACATCGCCGAAAAACGCCTCCCCCAAGACGGGAAAATTCGGCGGATGTACGACAAGCGGAAAGTAGATTTCCGGGTGAGTACCCTGCCCAGTCGGTTCGGAGAAAAAGTGGTATTACGGATTCTCGATAACTCCGCCACCCAACTAGGACTAGACAAACTGATCACCGACCAAGACACCCTCGACTTAGTGCGAGAAATGGCCAGTCGTCCCTTTGGGTTAATTCTGGTGACGGGGCCAACCGGGTCCGGGAAATCCACCAGTTTGTACTCAGTGCTAGCAGAACGGAATGACCCAGGGGTCAATATTAGCACCGCCGAAGACCCCATTGAATACTCCTTGGACGGCATTACTCAGGTACAGGTCATCCGGGAAAAAGGCATGAACTTCGCCTCCATCCTACGGGCATTCCTACGACAGGACCCGGACGTAATTCTAGTAGGGGAAACCCGTGACCAAGAAACGGCAAAAACCGCCATTGAAGCGGCGTTAACGGGTCACTTGGTCTTAACCACCTTGCACACCAACGACGCAGCCGGGGCCATTGCCCGTTTAGATGAAATGGGGGTTGAACCTTTCATGATCTCCGGGGCCTTACTGGGTGTACTGGCCCAACGTCTCATGCGTCGCGTCTGTAGCGAATGCCGCATCGCCTACGAACCCACCCGCGAAGAACTGGCCCGCTACGGGTTCACCGCCTCCCAAGAAGGGGAACTCACCTTTTACAAAGCCAACTTTGTCCCGCCCGAAGAACGGGAAGAAGCCCGTAACCAGGGTCAACTCTGCGAGAAATGCGGCGGCGCAGGCTATAAAGGCCGGGTTGGGGTGTACGAAGTGATGAAAATGACTGAAAACCTGCAAACCATGATTAACGAAGGGGCCCCCACAGAACGCATTAAAGAAGTTGCCGTAGAGGAAGGAATGAAAACCCTCCTCGCCTATAGTTTAAACTTGGTACAAGAAGGCTATACCACCCTAGAAGAAGTGGAGCGTGTCACCTTCACTGATTCAGGTGTAGAGGCTGAACTGAAGGCCAAACGGAAAAGTGGACTCACCTGCCGGACTTGTGGTGCTGAATTGCAGCCCGAATGGATTGATTGCCCGTACTGTATGACTCCTCGCTTTTCGGAGTAAATACTGAAGGAAACTCGTCAAAATTGGGCATACTACAGACAATTCAGCCTACTACCTCTTAACGATTTAGAACTTAAAAAAACAGCCATTTTAAGGAGAGTAACCCATGCCAATGGAATTAATGATTGAAGACGTGCTAGAGCAGCTTGTGGAACTGGGCGGCTCAGACGTTCATATTCAAGCCGGCGCACCGATTTATTTCCGGAAAAGTGGGAAATTAGAACCCATTGGTGACGAACCCCTCACTCCCCAGGAGAGCCAAAAACTGATTTTCAGTATGCTCAATAACAAGCAACGGAAAGAGTTAGAGCAGAACTGGGAATTGGATTCCTCTTACGGGGTGAAAGGGTTGGCGCGGTTTCGGCTCAATGTGTATAAAGAGCGGGGCTGCTGGGCGGCCTGTATGCGGGCCTTATCCTCGAAGATTCCGAACTTTGATATGTTAGGGTTGCCCGATATTGTGCGGGAGATGTCGGAACGGCCACGGGGGATGGTGTTGGTCACTGGGCAAACGGGGTCCGGGAAAACCACCACCATGGCGGCCATGTTGGACTTGATCAACCGGACGCGCTCTGAACACGTTTTAACGGTTGAAGACCCCATTGAGTATGTGTTTCCCAATGAAAAAAGCCTCTTTCACCAACGGCAAAAAGGGGAAGATACTAAGAGTTTTAGTAACGCGCTGAAAGGGGCGTTACGGCAAGACCCGGATATTATTCTGGTGGGGGAAATGCGGGACTTAGAGACGATTTCTCTGGCGGTATCGGCGGCAGAAACGGGTCACTTGGTGTTTGGGACGTTGCATACTAACTCGGCAGCAGGAACCATTGACCGTTTGTTGGATGTGTTTCCGCCGGAACAACAACCGCAAATCCGGGCGCAAATGTCCCAGTCGTTGTTGGCGGTGTTTAGTCAATGTTTAGTGCCGAAACATAATCCGAAACCTGGGGAGTTTGGTCGGTGTATGGGTCAGGAGATTATGGTGGTTACACCTGCGATCGCCAACTTAATTCGAGAAGGAAAAAGCTCTATGATTTATTCCTCCATTCAAACCGGGCAAAAAATGGGGATGAAAACCATGGAACAAGACTTAGCCAACTTAGTCAATCAAGGCAAAGTCACCTTTGAGGATGCGGTCTCTAAATGTAGTAAACCCGATGAATTACAACGTCTGATTCAAGGGGCGGGGGGGAAAGCTGGCGCGAAACGCTAACGGCTAAACGAGGGTGAGTCTGAGCTTACCCTCACCCAACCAAAGAACTGAGACGGGGAGGGAGGAGGGAGGCAAGTAGAGTCTCTGGAATTATCTCCCTGTCTTCGTTTTTGAGCTAAATTAAAAGAGAGGTTGAGTAAGTTTCCTCAATCTTGACTTTGAGAACCCGTTATCAAAGGAGTGAGGAAAGAGAAGTAAGTAGTGAGTTAACTATCCTCTATCCTCTATCCTCTCTCTGATAGAGGAATTGTGAAGTATTATTTACCCATTTAAGAGCCATGCCCACCTTTGTTGCTGAAGTCCAAGACGGTCAAGGGAATTCCCTAAAAGTTAAAGAAGAAGCGACCTCTGCCGAACAAGTCCGGACGATGTTGCAAGGTCGCTATGCCAATGTTGGGGCGATTAAGAAAGCGGGATTGAGTTTTGATCTGACCGAACTAGAAGAAAAATTTGCTAGTGTCACCGTGAAAGATAAAGCGATTATGTCGCGGCAGTTTGCGGTGATGATTAATGCGGGGATTGCCATTGTTCGCTGTTTGGGGATTCTGACAGATCAATGTACTAATCCGAAATTGAAAAAAGCTCTGACCGGACTGAGTAGCGATGTACAGCAAGGGGTGAGTTTGTCCGAGTCCATGCGGCGATACCCGGAATGTTTTGACCAACTGTACGTTTCCATGGTGGATGCGGGAGAAGTTGGGGGGGTTTTAGACCAAGTATTGGACCGTCTGGCCATGCTGTTGGAAAATATGCAGCGTTTGAAAAACCAAGTCAAGTCGGCAATGTCCTATCCCGTGGCAGTGGGGGGCATTGCGGTGATTGTGTTTTTCGCCATGACCATCTTTTTGATTCCCATTTTTGCCGGAATTTTTCAGGAGTTGGGAACGACTCTCCCGGCGTTAACTCAGTTTATGTTGCTGTTGAGTAGCTGGTTTACGAATTGGGTCTTTTGGGTGATTTTAATTCCCTCTATTTTTGCAGCTATCACGCTCTATAACTGGTATTATAGTACCCCTGCTGGACGCTTACAGATTGACCATTTAATGCTGAAAATGCCCCTATTGGGGGATTTGAATCAAAAGACTTCCGTGGCGCGGTTTTGCCGGATTTTTGGGACCTTAACTCGTTCAGGAGTGCCGATCTTGAATTGTCTGGATATTGTGCGGGATATTGCAGGGAATCAAGTGGTGGCGAATTCCATTGAGGCGGCGAAAAAAGAAATTCAACAGGGGGGGATGATCAGTGTTGCTTTAGAACGAGAAGGGATTTTTCCGCCTTTAGCTATTCAAATGATTGCTATTGGGGAGGAAGCCGGGAATTTAGATGCCATGTTAATGAAAGTGGCAGATTTTTATGAAGATGAGGTAGAACAAGCGGTTTCGGCACTCACGAGTATCATTGAACCGTTGATGATGGTGGGAGTTGCGGCCATGGTTGGGGTGATTCTCTTATCCATGTATCTGCCCATGTTCGCAGTCTTTGACGAATTAGGCTAGTTTTTGCATTATGTCAGTGAAGCAATCCTTTTATGAAACGCTCTTATCGGAGTACTGTAATCGGGATGCTGCGATCGCGCTTTTACGGGAGCATCGGCCTTACTTGGAGATGATCCCCAGTTTACGCCGTCCTTATGAGAGTGTCATTGTTTTACCTCTCCCGGTGGCCCGCATTCGCCATGCGAAACCCCCGGAAGCCTCCAGTCGCAGTATTACCCCCAATACAGCCACTCAGATGACTTGTGATTTGGCGATTTTAATGTGTGATCCAGAGTGGAAGATCAAAATGGGGGTGGAAATTTTGGTGTTTATCCATCGCCCCCAAGAAGATTTTTCGGATTTATTAATGCGTTGGCGACAGGCTCAAGTGTATCTGGATAAAGATTACGAGTGGCTCATGCCCCACCATTATTCCCATATTCTCTCGGAAGGGTCCGAACGGGTTTATCCCCTCTTTGTGGTCTTTTCGGACACCCCAGAGCGCGTTCAGCGCGGGTTAGCAGGGGCGAGTTTACCCTATGTGGTGCGGACAATGCCGGAAACGGCACTCCCAGAGGAGGAGGGAGAATCGAGCTTATCGGAGAATGAGTTGGGAATTGAGGAATAGTCCTCATTTCCCCTCATCATCCCTTTGTGACTCGTTAACTCGTTAACGGACAAATTGAGGCATAACCTCAGCTGCCGTCCATAACCCATTGATACCACGCTGGTGGAAAGCCATCCCCGCTTTCAGGTAGCCAAAGGCGGGGCCACACACATTGGCCGCCATACTGGTTTCATCCCCTAGGGTAAAAGTATGGGTGGAAATTTTCCCCTCAAAGGTGCGGCCTGTGAGTTGGACGTTCGTGCTAAGGGGTTTTTGGGCGTTGCGCGTATCCACAATGCCGCCCACTGTGACTTGAGCGCGATCGCAAATCCCAGCCAGTTCTAACATAATATCGTCGGCGTGTTCCATATTCTCTAATTGGAGAATGCCGTTGGTTTTGTCAAGAAACGCCGCCACTTCCGCATCACTCATGGCTTTCGCTTGATCTACCGTAAAGCCAGGGATATGGGCAATATCTTCTCGAATCGTCGCCCGATAGGCATCCCAATTGGCAATGCCCACCCCGAAGGTAATTTTAACACTGTGAACTTCCGCAAAACTTTGAGCAGCCACGGCTGCGGCGGCGGTTAATAACCCCGGAGTTGCCCCACATCCGGTCATGTAGGTAATGTTCGCCTCTTGTAAGTCCTCCCGCATCGCCAATAATTGTTCAACCGCAGAAGTCCGTTTTAAGGCATCCACTAACACTCCTTGCCAACCGGAATTAATAAATTGTTGAGCAACGGAGGCCATAAAGGTATTGGGTAAGTTGGGTAAGGCTAGAAAATAACCATCCACATCGGCCTTTCGGAGTAACTCCCGAATACTATCATTGCTGATTATGCCTACGGAGTCTAAATAGCCCACAGACCCCTGTTTTTGATAGATTTGGCGACAGGCTTGGGGATCCAGTCCTTCTGGGTTATAGGCAAAGCCTTGTTTATCCGCGACGGCCACCCAGCGCATTTCTGTTTTTGGGGCTAGAAGTTGTGCAGCGGCCTGCCCTAACCCTCCAAAACCGAGTACACCCACCCGAATTGGTTTCATGATCATAGCCTCAATACGACGATCCTCTATTATACGCAAGGGAGTTGATAGTTGATAGTTGATAGTTGACGGTTGAACCACAAAGACACAAAGGACACAAAGGGGAGATGGGAGTCGGGAGTCGGGAGTCGGGAGTCGGGAGTCGGGAGATGGGGGAGAAGAAGTGAGGAGAGAAAAGTGAGAAGTGAGAAGTGAGTAGTCTGTAATTTTTTCTCTATCCTCTCTCCTCTATTCTCTCTCCTCCCTCTGGGGGAGAACAAAGAACCCAGAACAAACAACATTACT
>NZ_JAQMSD010000232.1 GCF_028330525.1 Spirulina sp. CS-785/01 | reverse complement strand
CACACCTGGATTGGGCAGGTGCAGCCGACTAACTCAGTGTTCAAAATCATTACCCGTCCTGGCTCGGTTAAGCGGGGCAAGGAGTACGGCGTGTTCCGCCGTCAGCTTCATTTCGAGGGTCCTGGCAAGAGTGGCATTCGTCGTCGCAAGGGTGGAACCCTCACACCCTGGGGGTTTAGGGTGGGTGACTTAGCCCGCTCCAGTAAAGGTAAAACCGAGTCTGTTGGCTACATTGGCGGCTACAGCGAAGTCAATAAAGTGGTGTCTCTGTACGACTGGCAATGGAAGCGAATTGGACAGTTCTCGGTGTCAAAAACAACGTTGATCAGGAGGTCAAATGGTCTATGTGTAGCCTAAGAGATTGTGAGTCTCAACCGCATCGTTCGCGCAGCGTCTCCGCAGGAGAAACGGTATCGACTCATCCGCTTTTCTCCCCCACCTGTTCCGAGGTGGGGGAGTCCCGCGGCTCTTTTGTTGAAGAACGGGTTAGAATAGAAGTCCGATTCAATTAGATTGTGATATCGTTTGCCGTCTTGTGGCGGTGTAATGTTGTTGTAAGGGGAAATTAAGCAAAATGGCACATAAGAAAGGAACAGGAAGTACACGGAACGGTCGGGACTCTAATTCAAAACGGTTAGGAGTCAAGCGTTTCGGTGGACAAACGGTGAAAGCCGGAAACATTTTAATCCGTCAACGGGGAACTAAAATTCATCCTGGTCTGAATGTTGGCCGGGGGAATGATGATACTCTGTTTGCTCTGGTGGATGGAGTTGTCACCTTTGAACGGAAGGGTAAGTCTCGCAAGAAAGTGAGTATTTATCCGGCCAGTTAGGATTATTCTGACTCAAAATTGAAGACGTGCCAATTGCCTGATATTTCAGGGTTTTACGATTGGCACGTCTTATTTTTTTTGGGGACGGGACATTTATTGAACCCACTCCAGACACAGGGGGGGGAAATTGGAATATTGCGGGAAATTGGTCAAGATGTGCGTAATGTGAACTTTGGTTAGTGAAGACTAATCAAGAAGTGACCGAAGAAGTCATGGGTTTCCACTTTAGAGGTGATGTCCCGATGGCTGAAGAATTCTACCGATATTTGTGCAAGTTTTTCCAAGTTTCAATAATACTTTTGGTTCTAGGAATCGGAAAATATGCAAACGATGGGGGTATGGGATACTCGCTTTCCTAGTGGCAGTGTTGGTTGGGGTGATCCCTTATATGGGAGATGGTGCAGTATCTTTAGCTCAAGATACTGGCAGTGCAGCAAGTGGGAATACTGAGAAGATACTGAGTTTTAATAGTGAGATTGTGGTGAATGAGGATGCCAGTTTGCGGGTGACGGAGGAGATTAAGGTGCGATCGCAAGCTGACCAGATCGAACACGGCATTTATCGCACCTTCCCTCTAACGTCTCCCTTTAGTGATGGACTTGTTCCCTTTGAAGTTCTCGACGTTCAGCGTAATGGACAAGAGATTAACTATTCGGTGAAAGATCGAGGGAATAGCAAGCGTATCAATATGTATGACCCCAATATTGATCTCGATCCGGGGACTTACACCTATACGCTCACCTATCGCACGGCGCAACAACTGGATTTTGCCAACAATGACAATGGCACAAATCGCCTTTACTGGAACGTGACTGGACAAAATTGGGCGTTTCCCATTGAAGAAGCGACTGCCGTGGTCTATCTCCCCGATGCTATCCCACCCAATGACCTAGACCTCAAAGCCTATACCGGGAGAGAGGGAGAAGAAGGACAAAATTATAAGGCTTATCTGAGCGATGCGGGAAACCCCCGATTTTTGACCACCTTACCTCTAGAGAAGCGGGAAGGGTTAAGTGTCATTGTGGAGTTTCCCGCCGGATATATTGAACCCTCTGGCTCATTTGAGCGAATTTCACCGAGTCCTAAGCAGAATATCTGGTCTGCGCTAGTGATTATAGGTGGCATTGTAGCCATTTTTAGCTATTACCAAGCAGTTAGAACGGCCCGGAATAAACCAATTTACATTTACGAAAATCGGGAACGCTTACAAAAATCACTCGGCAGATCGCTGAACTCCGATCGCATTGCCTTTTTATGGACTTATTTGGGATCAGTTGGTCTTTTATTTGTCCTTTCCCTTCTCATAATTGGCGCATCCCCCAGTTTATTCTCAATTCTGGTGTGGAGTGGACTCATCAGTATTTTTCTAGGTTTTGGGGTGGCTTTAATTCTTGATCACCCAATCAGTAAACTCCGTGCTTACCGTAAAGCAACCCGGCCTGATCATAAACCCTCTGACAATGATCAACCTATGAAACCAGTGGATCGGGAGCAAATTAAACCTCTCCTCACCCATTCAGAGTTAGTCGCTTGGGAACTCAATCAATTAAAAATCGAAGGATTGTGTCCAGAGAATAACCCAGACGACATTTACCTACGGCTTCACGACATCCCTGATCTGTTTAATAAATATTACGACTGTCCCAACTGCCAAGAACACATTGTTTCCCGTGATTCGGAGGTTTTTGAGCATCCTACTGAAAAGACCCCGGGTAAACGTCGGCTGACTTACCATTGCCTTGGTTGCGATCACGAATGGACAGAAGACGAAAAAATTCATCCTCGGAGTCGCAGTCATTCTGGTGGCCGTGTTGCTGGTGGTTTCGGTGGCGGCGGCGGCGGTGCTGGCGGCGGTGCTGGTGGTGCTGGCGGCGGTGCTGGCGGCGGTGGCGGTGGTGGCGGTGGCGGTGGAGGTTAATCTCCGCTACAGCTACTATTACGTTAACCGCGAGTTTTGTCGCTGGCTTTGAGCCACTGTGAATAATTGGCATACATCACTCACAAGCTCAAGATTTGTGATGTGGGTGATGTGCCATACCTGAAGAATTCTATGGAGAGTTATGCGAGTTTTCCAGTTTTTCAACCCCCCCTTTGATAAGGGGAAAATACAACGACGTTGGGGATACGGGTTAATTGCTTTCCTTGTTGCCATTTTCCTTGGAGTGATGCTTTCTATGGGAGATGGTGGGGTATCTTTGGCTCAAGATACTGGCAGTGTAGGGAGTGGGACTGCTGAGAAGATACTGAGGTTTAATAGTGAGATTCAGGTGAATGAGGATGCGAGTTTGCTAGTGAGGGAAGAAATTACGGTGCGATCGCAAGCTGACCAAATCGAACACGGTATCTATCGCACCATATCCCGAACCTCTCCCTTTCACGATAGCCAAGTTCCCTTAAAAGTGCTGAATGTAGAACGGAATGGCCAAGAAATCAATTATTGGGTGGAAAATCAAGGGAAGAACAAGCGGATTAATCTGTATGACCCCGATATTGATCTCGATCCGGGGACTTACACCTATACGCTAACCTATCGCACTGCTAAACAACTGGATTTTGCTGAAAATGACAATGGCAAAGATCGCCTTGAATGGAACGTAACGGGACAAAATTGGGCGTTTCCCATTGAAGAAGCGAGTGCAGTGGTCTATCTCCCCGATTCTATCCCGACTGAGGAATTAGAACTACAAGCCTATACAGGTCAAGAAGGAGAGAAGGGACAAAATTATAAGGCTTATCTGAGCAATGATGGACACCCCAGATTTTTAACCACCTTTCCTCTCGAAAAACGAGAAGGATTGAGTATTGTTGTTGAGTTTCCTACGGGATATATCGAGTCCAATTACACTATCGGTAATCCTTTATCGGGTTTATTGGATAAGCGTAAAATCTTGCTCATTTTAGCGGTTATCAGTGGGCTATGCTCCATCTTTAGTTATTGGCAAGCCGTTAAAACTGCTCGCCAGAAGCCCATTTATTTAAAAGAAAAACGACTACGTTGGCAAAAATCATCCAAACCATCTGATCATGCTGGTCGTCAGAGCTTTCTCTGGGCATTTCTTGGCTCAAGCACTCTACTGTTTGTCTTCCCAATGCTCATTAGCCGGAATTTACAAACCTTTCCTCTCAATTTTATTCTAGGTTGGGGTGCGTTAATCAGTCTTCTTCTTGGTTTGCTAGTGGCAAAATTCCTTGATTCCCTCCTCGGTCAACTCCGTCCCTACTATACTGCTCCTGATAATCCTTCATCGGAAGGGAGGCTAATGAGGCGCGTGGACAACAAGCAAGTGAGGCCGCTTCTCAATCTTTCCGAACACGTCGCTTGGGAGTTGAAGCAAATCGAAGTTGAGGGATTTTGCCCAGTGGATAACCCCAACGACATTTATCTCCGCATTTATAACACCCCGAATCGCTCTGGGAAATATTATCACTGTCCAAGCTGCAACGAACAGGTTGTCTCGCGGACTTCAAAAGTGATTCAACGTCCCACCACTAGAAAAAACGGAAAGCGTCGGTTTACTTACACCTGTAAAGGTTGTGATCACCAATGGACGGAAGAACGCACGATGCCCCGTGTTCATCCTAGTTCTGGAGTTGCTGTTCCTGGTGCTAGTAGTGGTCACGGTGGCGGCGGTGGTTTCGGCTTTGGTGGCGGTAGCGATGGGGGTGGCGGTAGTAGTGGAGGAGGTGATGGTGGTGGAGGGGGTGCTGGTGGCGGCGGTGGCGGTGATGGTGGCGGTGGTGCTTAATCTCCGCGACTGCTGTTAACTGCTAGTCTAGGGGCAATTCTTGGATTGTCCCTACTGTTTTTTGGGGAATTTCTCGTACAATATTGCCAATTTGTGGGATAAACAAGGAGAACGTAAGCTGGGCGTGACGATGAAATTACTCTGTTTGAGCAATGGTCATGGGGAAGATATTATTGCGGTTCGGATTTTGGAGGAACTGCGAAAGGCGGATGAGTCCCTCGAAATTGCGGCTTTGCCGTTGGTGGGGGAGGGGTTGGCTTATGCTAAGGCTGAGATTCCCATTGCAGGCCCGGTGAAAAGTATGCCGTCTGGGGGGTTTATCTATATGGATGGCCGCCAACTTTGGCAGGATGTCAAAGGGGGGTTAATGCGGTTGACTATTGCCCAATATCGGGTGGTGCGTCGTTGGCGGAAGGAGGGGGGTAAAATTTTGGCGGTGGGGGATATTGTGCCGCTTCTGTTTGCTTGGTTGAGTGGGACGGATTATGCTTTTGTGGGGACGGCGAAGTCGGAGTATTATATTCGGGATGAGTTTGGTAAGTTGCTCAAGTCTCGGAAGGGGGAGGCTTGGTCAGGATCAGTTTATTTGCCTTGGGAACGTTGGCTGATGCGTCGTCGTCGTTGTCGAGCAGTGTTCCCGCGCGATCGCATGACCACTCAAGTCCTCAAAAGGTTCTCAATTCCGGCCTATGATTTGGGCAATCCCATGATGGATGGGATTATCCCAGAAAACCCCAATCCTCAGTACGAGGAGAGAATGTCCCAAATTCGGGAAAAAGACCAACCGCTTAATATTCTACTGTTACCGGGGTCACGTCCCCCTGAAGGCTATAATAATTGGAGTTTGATTTTAGAGGCGGTGACGGTGGTTTGTAATCATTTTCACAAGCGATCGCTGCGTTTTTTAGCGGCCATTGCCCCCTCGCTAGATACCCAACCCCTTGAAGATGCACTCTTGTCTAACCGATGGGACTCTGAAGCGGAATACCCCCTCGACATCCCGTTTCTCGACCCAGACGCGAGGGTGTTTCGTCGGGATAAGGCCCTGTTGATCGTGACGCAACAGAATTATAATGCTTGTTTACTGGCCGGGGATTTTGCGATCGCTATGGCCGGAACTGCGACAGAACAGTTTGTCGGGTTAGGTAAACCTGCGATCGCCCTACCTGGAAAAGGGCCACAATTTACCCCCAAATTTGCCGAAGCACAAACCCGGTTGTTAGGAGTCTCTGTCTTACTGGTGAAACGTCCGGAAGATGTCCCCCAAATGATGCAACGAGTCTTAGAAAACCCCGATCTCTTACAAATTATCGCGGAAAATGGGGTAAAACGCATGGGACAACGGGGTGCTGCGGGTCGAATTGCCGCTTGTTTACAAGAGAAGTTAGTTGATGGTTAAATCAGTCACCAGCATCCGAAGGGAACAGGGAACTCCGGAACAGGGAACAGGGAGATGTTACCCTTACCCTAAAAAGAAGGTCAGAAACTAATCACAGCAAGGCTTTTAGCCAACTTCCAGCGATTTTTAGTTTCTGGAGAGTAAGAAGTTGAATAAATAACAAAGAACAAATAACAAAGAACAAATAACAAAGAACAAACTATGACTGAATCTTCCCCAAAATTAAGCCTTTGTATGATTGTTAAGGACGAAGAACAGTCCTTAGCTGCTTGCTTGGATACGGTGAAAGATATCGTGGATGAAATGGTGATTCTGGATACCGGATCAAGCGATAAAACGCCGGATATTGCTCAAGAATACGGGGCAAAATTACATCATTTTCAATGGTGTAATGACTTTGCAGCAGCCCGGAATGAAGCGCTAAAGTATGTTACTGGGGACTGGGTACTGGTATTAGACGCAGATGAAAGACTCCACCCATCGGCTAAGAATTTTATTCGGGTGGCCATGGTGGAGGAAAATTTACTGGTTTTAAATTTAGTTCGTAAGGAGGTGGGAGCGTCTCAGAGTCCCTATTCTCTCACCTCACGGTTATTTCGGAATCATCCAAAAATTCAGTTTTCTCGGCCTTATCATGCTTTAGTGGATGATAGTGTGGTTCAGTTATTAGAAAAAGAACCCCAGTGGCGAATTCGGACTTTGCCTAATGTGGCCATTGTTCACTTTGGTTATTCTCCCCATAGTATCGCAGCGAAAGATAAACATGAACGGGCTAAAGCGGCCATGGAGTCCTATATTGCGGAACATCCAGAGGACGCTTATGTTTGTAGTAAGTTGGGGGCGTTATATTTAGATGAAGGGAAAAAAGATGAGGCCATTAAACTGCTGCAAAAAGGACTGAAAGACCCCAATAGTGATCCTCTGGTGACTTATGAGTTAAATTATCATTTGGGGAATGCTTACACTCGTAAAAATAAGACGAATCAGGCCATTGTTCATTATCAAGCGGCGTTGTCTCAAAATGTTTTAGAAGCCTTAAAATTAGGGGCTTATAATAATTTGGGCAGTTTGCTTTTTGCGGCGGGAGAAAATACCATGGCTCAACGGTGTTTTGCTGCTACAGTAAAAGCTGATCCAACGTTTGCTCCGGGGTATTATAATTTAGGGATGGTCTTCCGAGCCGAGAGTAATTTTAAAGAGGCTATTCCAGCTTATGAGAAGGCGATTAAACTTAAACCGGATTATGCCCAAGCCTATCAAAATTTGGGAGTTGCGTGGCTTAAATGTGGTAAAATGAATTTAGGATTGGAGTATCTAGGGAAAGCAGTTGCACTCCTAGAAACTCAAAATTTGTTAGAAGCGCAACGTCTCCGCCAAGAGTTAAAAGAGATGGGGTTTGATCCTCCTCAATATCGTGTTGAGGCGGTGTTAGAGTCTCCGATTTCTAAGCCTCAAGAAGAAGCGGCGAATGGGTAAGTAAGTGAAAGAAGACGTATTTTTTCGCCTTGGTTTAAAACCCCAAGGCTAATAGCTAAAACCCGTTAAAAACGGGTTGAAAGACTAAGGAATTAAGTGTTAGTTTTAAGCTGACGGCTGAATGCTTACGCTTATTGTTTATTTTTGACTGTGTACTGATTGACCATTGTATCGGACACATTTTCTCGCCATAACTGCTCTAATTCTGTTGCGGGAATAGTTAAATATAAGACATCATTGGGCTTTAAACAGGTTTCTAACAATAACCAACCGTGAATGGTTCGGGTTTCGGTTTCTAGGTATAATGGCACGAAATTGGCGTGTTGTGCCACTTCTTTGACAGTTTTGTTGCAAAAGGGATGACTGGGGGTAATTAACGTTGCTAATGCAACCCAGAGTAAATCATCAGTCATGCCATTCCCTAAAATTCTGCCACCTAATGCTGCTGCGGCAAAGGATGGGGTGGCTAATTCCATGGGCGATAATACGGTATCAAATTCAAAGACTTGTTGGGCAGATCGGGCAAATTGAGGGTTTTGATTGCGGACAATGGTGGCAATATGGGGGTTAATGGCTTTAGCACAGAGGGAAATTTCTACGTTAACCATATCATTGCTGGTGACAATTAAAATGGCCTCTGCTTTGTGTACATTGGCGGATTTTAAAATACCGGGGATGCTGGCATCTTCGATAATAACTGGGACACCAAGCGATCGCGCTGTATGCAAAAACCGATTATTGGCATCTCGTTCAATAACTACCACTTCGTAACCCTGACGGTGCAAGTGCTGCACGATACGCACCCCAATACCACCTAACCCACAGACGACATAATGGCCACGGGTAGGCACTTGGGCCGCTGCCCAAAATTGCCGCAGACGACTGCCTAAAATAAAATCATTAATCAAGGCGTAACAAATGCCGATCACCCCTGCACCGACAATCATCATGATGGCTGTAAACACTTTAATACTATCAGGGGCAGACTCGGCCACTTCTTCTTTCCCTCCAGCCCCTGTGATCATGCCCACGGAGAAGTACAGTGCGTCCACTGGGGAAACACTATAATTGACGCTTAAATAGGTCACTGTGGCTAAAAAAACCGTGGCCAAGAGGGCTAATGTCACAATGGCCACCGGGCGGCCATAATCGTGAAATTTCCGTAAATTGGTGAAGGCTTTAATAATTTTACGCAGACGGGAGCGACGTTGGGAACGCACTGTCGGTTGTGTACCAATAATCAGATGATCCCCAATTTGTAAGCGTTGGCCGTCCAAGACTGCTGAGACTAAATCTAATTCTCCGGTGGAGGGCAAATAATAAATCAGCATCCGAGAGCGACTTTCCCACAACTCGCTTAATTTTCGCCCCAACCAAGGATGATTGTTATCAATAATTTCCTCCTGTATCGGCCAAGTTTGCCGAAACAGTTCTAGCTGTCCAATGGCCTTACTTCCGAGGGCAGAAAAGGTAAAAATTGGCGCAGACAGTTCGGCTACACTCATACTCACATGATTGAGTAAGGTTAAATCTAAGCGTTTACCGAGGGTATGGTTCACCAAACGATTGACAATACGAATTTGGGGATTAATCACCCGGGCCCGGGTGAGAATCTCTAAATTTAAGGAGTCATCACTACTGGCCAACACTAGGGTATGGGCATAATGAATTCCTGCATTTACGAGAGTTGCGGGGGACTGGAGATCACCGACGACTAAGCGATCGCTGTTTTCTCCTGGCATTGCGCGATCGCTAATTCCCACAACATTGGCCCCTTGTTGTCGCAATAAACAAAAAATACGATAGCCCGTCTGGCCAAGGCTACAGACGATAATACGCGGTTTCATAGCAGGCACAAAGTCACTGATTGTTTATTGTTCCGGAATCGGGATCATAGAAGTGTAATCTGGCACACGATATTGGTTCTTTGTTCTTTGTTGTTTGTAAACAAGGGAACTCCGGAACAGGGAACTCCGGAACAGGGAACAGTAAACAGTAATGTTGTTTGTTCTGGGTTCTTTGTTCTCCCCCAGAGGGAGGAGAGAGAATAGAGGAGAGAGGATAGAGAAAAAATTACAGACTACTCACTTCTCACTTCTCACTTTTCTCTCCTCACTTCTT
>NZ_JAQMSD010000231.1 GCF_028330525.1 Spirulina sp. CS-785/01 | reverse complement strand
TTTCCCAACTAAAATCTTATGTCGAGAAACAGAATACTCCTGATTGACAATTTTCGGACATCGAATCCTCAAATTGTCGGGCTATCCTTCCCGACGCTCACCCTGTCGGATAGAGCGCGGGGCTGTCGCCCCTAGCTCAAGGGGGAGTGAGGGATGAGGATAAATCTCGATATCTATGGCAATTTTCAGGGAGAAAGGTCAGAATATAGAAGATAGGTAGAACACTCCTTGTCCCTGTGCTGCGTTAATGGTCTTCTCTAGTGGGGTGATTCTGCCCAGAGATTGTAATTATGATGAATGAGCAAGATTCTCAACAGGTTCAACAGCAAATTACCCAATGGATTCTCAGTAATGTCTCCTCACCGACTTTATTGAATACGGTAGCGCAAAGAATTGGAACTGCGTTAGGCGCGATCGCTTGTCTGATTGACAGCCATCCACCTGCGGGGATTATCCATGAACAGTATTATGATTTTCTCGATCTCCAGGGGTATTGGTGTGCTGAAAAAAAACGCCAAACGCTCATTAAGCAACAATTACAGGAACAAGAGTCAGAGGAGACCACTCCGTCTTCTCATTCTACTTCTCAACCTCTGTCTAAAATTCTCCGTCAACCTCTCCTAGGGGGAGGACTGTTGTTACTAGGGTATCGCCATCCCCCCCAGCAACTGCCGACAAGCGAGGTGTTGGCGGCCATGGCCCAGACGGTTGCGATCGCGCTTTCCCATCGTCACCAACAGGCCCAGATCGATTTTCACCAACAATATCAAAGACTACTACAAACCCTCAGCACTACCACCCATCAGGCCGGTGATGTGCAAGATATTCTAGAAATTACCTTGGCGGAAAGCTCAAAGGTGTTGAAAGTAGAGCGTAGTCTGGTAATTTTACTCAAATATCAAGATATTCCCTCCAAAACTCGCTCCTCCCGCACCTTCTCCAAAGCGAAAGGCAATTTAGCCTCTCAATGGCGGATTTCTCGTCATGTCTCCCCCGTCCATTTAACCCAAGAGTTTAAGTTAGGAGATTGTCCTACTTGTACCAAGGCTTGGCAATTAGCCCCTGATCCCTTGGCCATAGCAGATACCTACCAATTTACAGACTCTATTTCTCCCTGTTTTAACCCAGAGGAATTTCGCGCTTTATTAATTGTTCCTTTACTCAGTCTTCCCCGTAGTAGTCATGACACCCCAACCGTTTTAGGATTCCTTTTCTTTCAACACTGTCAGCCTCACCAATGGCAACCCGACGAATTAAACTGTGTCAAAGGGATTAGTTCGCAAGTCAGTACCGCTATCACCTATCATCGTACCCTAAGCCAAGTTCAATCCTTAGTTGATGAACGAACCATTCAACTGCAACGGAGTCTCGATGTTCAAGCTAAACTCTACGAAAAAACCCGCCAACAAATTGATCAGTTACGCCATTTAGTTCAAGTTAAAGATGAGTTTCTCGATTCTGTGAGTCATGAACTGAGAACCCCTCTTACTACCATGAAAATGGCTATCCAAATGCTGCGACAAGAAGAACTCCCCCTCGCTCGTCGGCAAAAATATCTCACACTTTTAGAACAAGAATGGAATCGGGAATATCATTTAATTCAAGATTTACTAACTTTACAAAAACTGGAATCTAAACAGATTACGATTCAAGTTCAGCCCATTGAAATTCAACCCCTTTTTGAGCGTTTTAAGGCTGAATTTGACAATCGCTGGTTGAATAAAGGACTAAAATTAAATTTAGGATTTCCTTCGTCTAAAGCTCCCTTATTACTCTATTCTGATGCAGAGAGTTTTGATCGAATTATACAAGAACTCTTAACCAATGCCGGAAAATATTCTGATCCAGATACCCAAGTTTTACTAGAGGTTTCCTTGGATTATCAAACAGCAATGAATCAAATTGTTTTTAGTTTGACCAACTATGGGAAAGGTATTCCCCCCGAAGAACAAACAGAGATTTTTGAGAAATTTCGACGGGGAAAAGGGATTACAGAAAACGCTGTGGCCGGAACAGGGTTAGGGTTAGCTTTGGTTCGCAGTTGGGTGCAACATCTCAATGGTACAATTACCGTTGAAAGTCAAGTGGGGACGCAAAAGCGCAGGGGGAAAACTTGTTTTCTTCTCACCCTCCCCCAACGTCCCTCTGAGGGGGTTTTGGTAAACAATTAGCAATTAGCAATTAGCAATTAGCAATTAACACTGTTTTCTTTCTCCTCTTGTCTCTTGCTCCGTGCTTGTCTTCTACCTTCAGACTGATTACTGATTACTGATTACTGTTGACTGATTACTGATTACTGTTTACTGTTGACTGATCATGGCTGAATGTCCGGTTTGTAAAACTCCCTATCTCAAAGGGAAACTCCAACGTTGTCATGTGTGTGGGTGGGACTTATCTCCTGCGTCTTATTCACTTTTGGGGCCGTTTCGCATTGAGCATCAGGTGTCTAATGCTTATATGGAACGGATAGAAGCGTGGGCCCATCATATGTGGACCAAGCAACAAGAGCAGCAAGGGGAGGTGACTAAATTACAACAGGAACTCCAACAGTCTGTACTGTTGCAACAAGAGGCCGCGCAAATGTCGGGGACTGCTGCTGCTCCCCAACTGGAGGAAGCTCCCTCTCAAACCCTACTCCAAGGGGAAAATGTGCCTCCGGAAGGCCGGGAGGTGTTGGACTGGTTGTTAAATCGGTTGGCCACCGCAGAGGAGGAGCGATCGCAACTTCGTTTCCAATTATCCCAGTTACGCACGGAAATTCAACGCCAAAATAATTCTCAAGCACAGTCATCTGGGTTGTTGTTACCCGAAGCACAACAGCAACAACAGGAGTTAGCGGACTTGAAAACGCAGTTGGAAAGCCAACTCACGCAAAACCAAGCTCAAATGCAGCAGTTAGAAGCGTTACGGGTGGAACTGCGTTCCCATGTCGCGCAGCAATTTTCCCAAGTGCAAGCGGAAGAACGGCAAAAATATAGATTAGAAACGGCCCAAGAAACCCTAAAAGCTGAGGTGCAAGCTCTGAAACGGGAACGGGAGGAACTGCAAGCACAGGTATTGCAACAAAATACTCAGTTTGAGCAGAAGTTACAAGCCTTACGGGAGCATTGGCAGGAACAATTTTACAGCCAACACGGGCAGGTGAGTGGGTTGCAAGAACAGCTTAAAGCACGCGATCGCAGTTTAACCCAACACCAAAACACCCACACCCAGTTAAAACAAGACTATCATCAGTTAGAAAAACAACAGAAAGATTTAATCCTGCAATATCAGTCCTTACAGACTCAACTGGAAGAACAAGTGCAGCAGTCTCAACTCCAGCAAGCACAAGGAATTGAACATCAGGACACCCAACAACAACAGTTAGAGCAATTACAAGACCAGGTTAACCAATTACAGTATCAACAAGAAATATCTGTTCAAAATGAACAGAATCGAGAAATCACACAAATTACCCTGCAAGAGGACATTAAAACCTTACGCAATGCTCTTGAACAAGCAAAAATCCAGTCTAAACAAGCGAATCAGCATTTAGAGACACGCTTAAAAACTCTTTCTTCTCAATTCGACCAACACATTAGCCAACTTGATGAAAAGCGCGAACAATTAGAACAGTCTGTGGATACTCAACTGGGAGAATGGCAACAACGGTGGCAAATGTTTCAACAACATACCGAGGAGCAACTCCACCACCTACAAACTCATTTTACGGCTCATCAGGAGACTTTAGAGCAAACCAAGGGAGAGATACAGCAGTCTCTGGAGACTAAACTTGAACAAACCAAGGGAGAGATACAGCAATCTCTCGATACTCAACTGGAGCAAACAAAGGGAGAGATACAACAATCTCTCGATACTCAACTGGAGCAAATGAGAGGAGAGATACAACAGTCTCAACACCAGACTGGGGAACAACTCCACTATCTACAAACTCATTTTACGGCTCATCAGGAGACCTTAGAACAAACAAAGGGAGAGATACAACAGTCTCTCGATACTCAACTGGAGCAAATGAGAGGAGAGATACAACAATCTCTCGATACTCAACTGGAGCAAATGAGAGGAGAGATACAACAATCTCAACACCAGACTGGGGAACAACTCCACCACCTACAAACTCATTTTACGGCTCATCAGGAGACCTTAGCGCAACAGGAACAAGAAACTCGACAATTAGCTGATAAAATCACCCAATGTGCCACCCTATCCGAGCGTGTGGTCACTGTTGAGTCTCATGTGGAGCAGCTAGAGACGGCATTTCAAAACCTGCCACGAGTCTTACCCACCACTCCTAAGAAAAATCCTCCCGTGTACACCAAGTATTGATGGTATAGCATAACGGCGAGACCTGAAAGACGTTCTTTGTGCTTAGTTGTGGGGTCTGGGGGATTTGTTGTTTTCTGACCTCTTGCCTCTTATCTTCCAACGAATTACCGTTTACTGATTACTGTTTACTGATTACTGATTACTGTTATATGACACCATCTGAGTCTGTTTCTTCGCCCTGGACTGAGGAATTACAACCATCTCATCTCATTCCGAGTCTGATGGCCGGTTTGGTAACGGGAATTATTGGCGTAATTCGGGCCATTTCCTATGCGGCCTTGATTTTTTCGGGACTCTTGGCCGCTTATCTCAATGTGGGGGTAGGAATTGCGGTTTATAGTACGGCGGCCATTAGTGTTGTCGTGGCCTTAACCAGTTCCTTACCGGGGATGATTGCCACCCCGTTGGCCGCACCAACGGCGGTTTTAGCGGGTTTGGCGGCGGCCATTGCACAACAACTCCAAGGGTCTCCCCCAGAGGAGGTTTTAGCTACGGTCATTGCGGCCATTGCGCTGGGTTCGCTCTGTACGGGGATTTTCCTCTTTTTCTTAGGTAAATTTCAGTTAGGTAAGGTGGTGAGTATTATTCCTTTTCCGGTGGTGGGGGGATTTATGGCCGGGACGGGATGGTTATTGGTGCGGGGTGCAGTGCAGGTGATGACGGATACTTCGCTCTCGTTTTCCCATTTAGCCTATTTAGTGGAAGCTGATCCCCTTTTGCATTGGGGGATAGGTTTAGGGTTAGGGGTAATTTTGTGGGGGTTATCTAAACGGGTTAAGCATTATTTGGTTGTTCCGGTGAGTTTGTTGGTTGCGATCGCAAGTTTTTATGGGGTCGTCTTCTTCACTCATACTCCCCTAGAAGTGGTCCATGATCAGGGTTGGTTACTCGGTCCTTTTCCCCAAGGAGAGTTATGGCAACCGTTGACGGTTTCCCAGTTACAATCGGTGAATTGGTGGGTGATTATCCAGCAGAGTGGGACTATTGCCACTTTGATGTTTATTAGTTTACTCTCGCTGGTTTTAACAAATAATGGCATTGAGTTGGCGGTGGAAAAAGAAGTTGATGTCAATAGCGAATTACAAGCGGTGGGATTAGCGAATATTGCCGCAGGAGTGGGGAGTGGAATGGCTGGCAATCAGGCACTCCCTAGCACGCTGTTAGTCCATAAAATGGGCGCAAATCACCGTTTAGCGGGGGTGTTTAAGTTGATTCCTTGTCTTGCGGTTTTGGTGTTGGGATCGGAGTTTTTAGCTTATTTCCCGAAACCGTTATTAGGGGGATTACTGCTTTATTTAGGGATTGATTTATTGGTGCAATGGTTGTATCAAGCTGCGTTTAAATTGCCTCTGACGGACTATTTAACGGTTTGGTTAATTTTAGTGGTGATTAATAGTGTGGGATTCCTGCAAGGGGTGTTAGTGGGGTTAGGAATGTCGGTGTTATTGTTTGTGGTTAATTATAGTCGGGTGAATGTCACTAAAGAGGAGTTTTCGGGGGCAGCGTGTCAAAGTGATTTAGAGAGAAATCCCCAACAGTTACAAATTTTACAGCAAAGTGGGAATAAGATTTATGTGTTACAGTTACATGGATTTATCTTTTTTGGAACAGCGAATCAATTATTAGGGCAAGTGCGCGATCGCATCACTCAATTAAAACCCAATTCTCTCCAATATATCATCATTGACTTTCACTTAGTTTCCGGCATTGATTCTTCTGCGGTGTTGAATTTCTCCAAAATCAAGAAGCTCGCTGAACAAAATAAAATCACCTTAGTCTATATTGGGATAACTGAAAAAATTAGTCAACTTTTACAACGAGGAGAGGCCATTAATTCTTCAGATATCCAATTTTTTAAGACTTTAAATGAAGGACTTGCATGGTGTGAAAATAACATTTTGCAACATGAAGAAAAAAGAGATAACTCCGCTTTAGAGAGTCATACTAGAATCAAAGCCAAAACCCATTAAAACAGTAAACAGTAATCATTTTTTGAATTTGCATTATAGTATTACGAGGATACTTTTGAGCATAGCTAATGCTGGATAACTTCACGATTCAATGCTGATCTCACTGATGACGGATTACTACTATATGTCTTTGGTCACTTAACCCGTTTTTAACGGGTTTCAACTATTAGCCTTGGGTTTGAACCCAAGGCTGATTAATTGTCTATTATTCTCTTATCCTACATCCTTAAAACGTTACTTGAAAACGTAGCGTTCCTAACCAGATATCTTCAAGGGTTTCATTCCCTGCGGGGTTATCCAAATACATAATCCCTGGTTGAATCGCCAGATAATCGGTAACATCATAACGATAATAGACTTGGGCCAAAAATGGTTCATCCTGACGCTCTAAAAAATTACCACTCTCTCGCGTTACATAGGGAGGAACTCCCACCGATAACCCAAACTCATGTTGTCCTCCAAATAAATTGGGAAACCCTAAATTTAACCCCCAAGTTAAACGGTTATAGTCCGCCTCAAAATCTTGTACGTCTGTCCATTCGTAGCCAAACCATCCCGACACATTTTGCATATTAAATGTAAACCCTGAGTTTTATTGTTCTTTCTGACTCTCAATGGTGAAAAATTAGTAACGTTTACGAAAAATCTGTATAAAGTATTACATTTTCCGTAGGGTTGAAAAAGAATATGCCATAATTAAGACGGAGATTATACCCGAAAATCACGATGATCGTGGACTCTATCCCCCATTACTGGCTCAAAAACGCTCATATTCCCGCGTCTTTCCTAGAAAACCCCCAATCGTTACCACAAACGCCTAATCACTTCTGTTTGCTCGATCTAGAGATTAAAGACGGTATAATTCAACAATTAGTCCCTGGGAAAACAATTCAGGATAATGTACCGGGTTTTGATGTCCGAGAGGGGATTGTTTTGCCTTGTTTTGTGGATAGTCATACCCATTTGGATAAAGGTCATATTTGGGAAAGGTCTCCTAACCCGAATTCTAACTTTGAACAAGCATTAGTTATCTCCCGAAAAGATGCAGCCCAATATTGGCAATTTGACGACCTGTATCGGCGCATGGAATTTGGGCTAAAATGTAGTTATGCTCACGGGACTAGAGCTATTCGTACCCATATTGACTGCGGTGATGGTCAATATAAAATTAGTTTGCAAGTCTTTCGTCAATTACAACGGGATTGGCAAGATAAAATTATTCTAGAAGCGGTTTCTCTTGTCCCACTCGATTGTTTTTTGACTGAGGAAGGGGTGCAAATTGCGGATAAAATTGCCGAAGTGGGGGGAGTTTTAGGAGGGGTTGCTTATATTAATCCTCAGTTAGACAAACAACTCGACGCAGTATTTACTTTAGCTCAAAGCAGAGGACTTGATCTCGACTTGCACACCGACGAAAACGGGGATGCAGACTCCATTGGTTTACAAAAAATTACTGAAGCGGCCTTTCGTCACCCCTTTACGGGACAAATTACCTGTGATCATTGTTGTAGTTTAGCGGTACAATCCCCAGAACAGGTCGAACGCACCCTACAACAGGTCAAAGCGGCTAATATTAATATTATTAGTCTTCCTCTGTGTAATTTATTCCTGCAAGACCGCAAAACCGGGAAAACCCCCTATTGGCGAGGCATTCCTCCAGTTCAGGAAATCCAACAACAGGGAATTCCTGTGGCCTTTGCGAGTGATAACTGTCGAGACCCCTTCTTTGGTTTTGGGGATCACGATATGCTAGAAGTATTGAATCAAACGGTAAGAATTGCTCAATTAGACCAATTTTACGGGGACTGGTGGCATTCTGTAACCCAAACTCCTGCTAGAATTATGGGATTGGCCCACCAGGGAGAAATTAGGGTTGGGAGTCCTGCGGATTTAATTATTTTTTCGGGACGGTATGAGAGTGAATTATTTGCGCGATCGCAGCATGATCGACAAGTCCTCCGCAACGGCCAACCCATCGACACCAGTTTACCCGATTATCGAGAATTAGATGATTTAATGAAGAAATAGCCGATTCAGCAGCAAACAGCAAAAGGAGAGTAATGGGACGCAGACAACAACCCCGCAACAAAAAATCCAGACGGTGGTGGTTTTTAGGATTTTTACTCTTTTGCGCCCTCTTTTTAGGGGGATGTGTCCGCTATGATTTAGGTGTGCAGTTTAATGGCCAATACCGGGGAACAATTGCACAACACATCCAACTCGGAGAACAAATCACCAGTTTTACCGAAAAAGAATTAAACCAATGGCTAAAAACCATTGAACAACGGGCCCGCAAACTCGACGGGAAAACCAAACACCTCTCCAACCAAGAAATTGTCGTCACTATCCCCTTCAGTAACGGAGAGGAATTCGTCGAGAAATTCAATCAATTCTTCAATCCTACCCAACAAACCCCTAACCAAATTGCCACCTCTGAAGATATTGTTCAACTTAATTCCCAACTGGGACTTTATCAGAGTAATCTCTTATTACTAGAACGGGACAAACTGAACCTCGATGTTGACTTACGAGGACTAGGAATGCTATCCAACGAAGGCAGTTTAGTCTTAAACAACGCATCCTCCCTCCTCAACCTTGAATTTACCTTAACCACCCCTTGGGGTGCAAGAATCATACAACGCAGCGACACCGGAATTATCCCCCCCATCACCCGTCAGGGAAACCAAGTCACTTGGCAACTTCAACCAGGAGAAATTAATCATATTGAAGCCGTTTTTTGGATACCCAGTTGGCTCGGTGTCGGGACAATTGGTATTATTCTCTTAGTATTAGGTGGATTTTATCTAAAATATAAACAATTTCCCAATCCAAATAATCCTTGGGTTGAAACCCAAGGCTAAGAGCTAAAACCCGTGTTTAACGGGTTAAGAGACCAACAGGTTACTTGAAAATTTAGTATCTCCCATGGTTTTCTTTTATTCCACCCCACCGACTAGCCTTAACCCGACTTCCCTGCGTACACTGGGAATAATACCCCAGATCACAGAGTTACGACATGGAAAAAAAACGTATTGCCGACATCTTACGCAACAGCAACCCCGATGAAACAGTCACAATTCAGGGATGGGTCCGCACAAAACGGGAATTAAAAGGCTTTTCCTTCATGGAAGTCAACGATGGCTCATTTTTGGCGAATCTACAAGTGGTTATCGACAGCGACTTCCCCAACTACGAGGAGATTCTCAAACAGCTTAATATTGGGTCCTCTGTGCGCGTTTCCGGGGTGTTAGTGGAGTCTCAGGGGAAAGGTCAACGATTGGAGATAAAACCCCAAGATATCGAAATATTTGGGGATTCTGATCCCGAAACCTACCCCCTACAAAAGAAACGCCACTCCTTTGAATTTTTACGGACTTTGGGCCATTTGCGATCGCGCACCAATACCCTCGGTGCAGTCTTCCGGGTCCGTAACGCTTGCGCGGATGCCGTTCACCGCTTTTTCCAAGAACGCGGCTTCCTCTGGATACACACCCCTCTGATCACCGCCAACGACTGCGAAGGGGCCGGGGAATTATTCCGTGTCACCAACTTCGACTTAACCAACCCCCCCAAAACCAAAAGCGGAGACATTGACTACACCCAAGACTTCTTCGGTAAACCCGCATATCTCACCGTCAGCGGCCAACTAGAAGCCGAAGTCATGGCCATGTCCTTCCAAGATGTCTATACCTTCGGCCCCACCTTCCGCGCTGAAAACTCCAACACCTCCCGACATTTGGCCGAATTTTGGATGATTGAACCGGAAATGGCCTTCTGTGACTTAGAAGGGGATATGGACTTAGCCGAAGCCTTCTTAAAATATATCTTTCAGGCGGTTCTCGACCAATGCCCCGAAGATATGGAATTTTTCAACAAGCGCATTGATAAAACGGTGTTAGAAACCGCCGATAATATCATCAATAACGAATTTGCTCGCATTTCCTACACCGAGGCCGTCAACCTCCTAGAGAAATCCTCCCGTAAATTTGAATATCCCGTAGAGTGGGGATTGGATTTACAGTCGGAACACGAACGCTATTTAGCCGAAGAACATTTTAAAAAACCTGTCATCGTCACCGACTATCCCACGGCTATTAAAGCCTTTTATATGCGTCTGAATGAGGATCAGAATACCGTTGCGGCCATGGATGTCCTCGCACCGAAAGTGGGGGAAATTATTGGCGGATCTCAGCGTGAAGAACGGTTGGAAGTGTTAGATCGACGCATCGAAGAAGCGGAAATGCCGTTAGAGGAACTTTGGTGGTATCGAGACTTACGACGCTATGGTACTGTGCCTCATGCGGGGTTTGGCTTAGGTTTTGAGCGTGTGGTGCAGTTTATGACGGGGATGAGCAATATTCGAGATGTGATTCCTTTCCCCCGTACTCCCCAGAATGCGGAATTTTAGGGAAGAATTGAGGAGAGAGCAGTCAGGGGAGAGCGGCTTTCATGCTCCCGTTCTTTTCTTGTAATCATTAACAACATGAACTGTTGTCTTAAATCACATCCTTGACAGAATATCCTTCACTACAATTAAAACGGCATCCGCCATTTGGCTGAACCCAATTGGCGGATTTTCCCTCAACCGAATGAGGAATATTGATTCATGTTGCTGCTGTCTCACTTTAATCCCATGGAAATGGTCAAGTCTCCCCTGATCTTGCTCTTAGATGCAGATCATACTCAAAACTCCCTGATGCTAGAACAGTTCGTGGAGTTGGGGTTGAGGGTTACTATAGCTCATTCTCTCTCAGACGCGCTGCAAACCCTACGCTCTACTGAGTCTTCATCGTCTTCATCCTCTATCCCCCCGTTGCTGGTGTGTGATGAGTCTTTCTTACTCCAGGATGAAGGCCAAATTACCATTGATGTCTTGCCTATTTCTTTACTGGTGGCGACAGACTGTATTACTAATCTGGAATTAAATCACTTTCAGAATACACACTTTCAGAATACACACTTTCAGAATACACACTTTCAGAATACACACTTTCAGAATACACACTTTCAGAATACACACTTTCAGAATACACACTTTCAGAATACACACTTTCAGAATAAAATGGTTGATTTTATTCAAAAGCCGCTTCGGACTCAAGAATTAATTGGGCGTATTCATTTATATTATAGCCAACAACAGAAAAAAAATCAAGATAATAGTCCGCAAACTTCACGGTTTGGTAATTATTTTGCTCCTCCCCAGTTGAAGAAAAATGGGTCATTGATGACCCAAAATCAGCCTAGCCAAGAGATGAACTCGCCCCAACATTTTATGGTATCTGATCTGCTCCCTAAGCCTTGTGCCTCTTGTTCTGAGGGATTGAATGTGGCTCGAAAGTTCTCAGAGATATCGTTAAATCATTTAGATATTCAAGCCAGTTTAGCATTAAGTCAAGAGGACGGTGAAGCCTGTTTTAAAGCGTTGTTTAATAATGCCGGAGTGGGGATTACAATTAATGATTTAAATGGTAAACCATTACATATCAATCCAGCGTTTCAAGACTTTTTGGGATATAGCCAAGCAGAACTGTTTAACATGACGTTTAGTGATTACACACACCCAGAGGATTTAGGGCTTGATTTGGCCTTGTCTCAAGAATTAATTGAGCAAAAGCGGACAACGTACCAGTTAGAAAAACGCTATCTTCGTAAAGGTGGCCAAGTCCGTTGGGGACAGTTAACGGTCGGATGTATTTATCAACAAAAGCAACCGAAATATACTTTTGCTATTGTTGAAGATATTACAGAGCGAAAAACTGCCGAGGAAGCATTAAAACAAGCGAAACAAGATGCAGAAATGGCCAACCAAGCGAAAAGTGATTTTTTGGCGCGGATGAGTCATGATTTACGCACCCCCCTTCATGCTATCCTAGGGTTTGCCCAACTTCTAGAGCGTGATCCCTTTCTGGAAGTGGGGCAAAAAGAGCAAATTGGGATTATTTATCGCAGTGGTCAACATTTACTTTCACTGATTGATGAGGTGTTAGATTTTTCTAAAATTGAAGCTGGGAAGTTAACAGTTAAACATCTTGAGTTTGATTTACCGAACTTCTTAACGTCTTTGCAGGAAATGCTCTATTTGAAGGCGGAAGCAAAGGGGTTATTTTTAGCCTTTGATTATCAAACCCCACTGCCTCAGTTTGTGATCGGGGATGAGAAAAAATTACGGCAAGTTTTGATTAATTTATTGGGGAATGCAATTAAGTTTACCCAGGTTGGGGGAGTGACTTTGCGAGTGCGATCGCAATCTCGCTCACCCCAAGAACACCAAGTCAACTTTATCATCGAAGATACGGGGCCTGGAATTAGCGAAGCGGAATTACCTACGATTTTTCAACCCTTTACCCAAACCCAAGCCGGAAAAGCCTGTCAGCAGGGAACGGGCCTTGGTTTGAGTATTAGCCAAGATTTAGTGCAGTTAATGGACGGCACAATTCAGGTGAGTAGTAAGACACTTCCCCCAGAGACGGGGACGGTTTTTTCTGTCACCCTTCCCTTACACTCTCCCGTATCCTCAACGTCGTCCCTTTCTACTATCCCCTCAAAGGCCGTCGCACTCCTGCAAAACCAACCCACTTATCGTCTCCTCATTGCTGAGTATAGCTGCGAGAGTCGCCAATTATTGCAGACCTTTCTCCATCGTCTGGGCTTTCAACTACAATATGCACGTAATGGAGTCGAACTTCTTCAATACTGGCAACAATGGCAACCTGATTTAATTTTAATGGATTTACCCATGCCACAGAGTAACGGCGACCAAGCCATTCGAGAAATTCGCCAACAGGAAACGGGACATATTCCCATTATTGCCATGACGACAAACCCCACTTTAGCTCAATCCGAACTAAAAACAGAGATGGGGTATGATGACCTATTAATTAAACCTTTTGACCTCGAAACTGTCACAGACTTATTAAATTATTACTTAGGAGCAAAATATACTTATGAACAAGAGAATTTTTCAACGCTGAAGATTCCCCCAAAACTCGATCCACAGATTTTACAATCTCTCCCCCTTTCTTGGTTAACTCAGTTAGAACAAGCGGCCTGTTGTGCCGATGCCACCCAACTCCTTACCCTTGTTCGTCAACTTCCCTCAGACCAACAAGACCTGAAAGTCTTACTCAGATACTGGATCGATAATTTTCTTTTTGACCAACTTCTTTACTGGATTGAGCAAGCTCAAGCATGAATCAGGCAGAGATTTCTAAAAAAGGAGATATCTTAATTGTTGATGATACTCCCAATAATTTACGCTTGCTTTCCACCCTACTACAACGACAAGGCTATGAAGTCCGAAGTGTTTTAAATGGTCTAATGGCCCTCAAGGCAGCCCATTCTGCTCCCCCTGATCTGATTTTACTAGATATCAGTATGCCGGAGATGAACGGCTATGAGGTCTGCCAACATTTAAAAGCGAGTAAACTGACGCGAGAAATTCCTGTTATTTTTATCAGTGCCTACAATGAGGCTATGGATAAAGTGAAAGCCTTTGAGGTGGGAGGGGTGGACTATATTGCTAAACCGTTTCAATGGGCGGAAGTTTTAGCACGGGTGGAAAATCAATTGAAGATTTGCTCATTGCAAAAACAGCTACAAGCCCAAAATGAACAATTACAACAGGAAATTAAGGAGCGACGGAGGGCAGAGGCCGCTTTACAAACGGCCAATCTCAAATTACGGGGTTTGGCCAATTTAGATGGGTTAACTGGAACGGCCAATCGTCGTCGCTTTGATGAGTATTTGAGGATACAATGGCAACATCTCCAACAGGATCAATGGCCTCTCTCGCTGATTTTATCGGATGTGGACTATTTCAAGCGGTATAACGATACCTATGGCCATTTGGCTGGAGATCACTGTTTGCGAACCGTTGTGCAGAAACTCGAACAGGTGTTAAAAGAGCAGGAGGAGGTGATTTGCCGTTCATCGTTGATTGCTCGGTATGGTGGGGAAGAATTTGCGGCTATTTTACCGAAAGTCGATTGTACCTTAGCTTGGAAAATCGCGCAGGAGATTCGTCAAGCGGTTCACAGTTTACAAATTCCCCATAGTCAATCTGAGGTTCAACCCTATGTCACAGTGAGTTTAGGTGTATCTACGGTCATTCCCCACCCTGGGTTAAACCCGAATGATTTAATTGCTTGGACAGATCAGGCCCTGTATGAAGCGAAAGCGAGAGGACGGGATCAGGCGATCGCGCACTCAGATTCACCCTAACCGATGCTCTCAACATAGGAGACAATAGAAAGAGTATTTTACGTTGGGCAATGGTTCGGGGGGACAGAGTGGTCTCGCCATTGGTTGCACTCATTTTCTTGAGATAATGTCGGAAGCGAATGCTGAAGGTGAGGAGTTTATTGCTGGGAACATTCTGCTAGTCGATGATGTTCCTAATAATTTGCGGGTTCTCTCAACCCTCCTCACACAAAAGGGGTATAAAGTCCGGAGTGTCATTAGTGGAGAAATGGCACTCAAAGCCGCGCAGTCTGCTCCTCCTGATTTAATTTTGCTCGATATCAGTATGCCTCGGATGGATGGCTATGAGGTATGCCGACGCTTAAAACAGGATGATCGCACCCGCGACATTCCCGTGATTTTTATTAGTGCTTTAACCGATGTATTAGACAAAGTGAAAGCATTTGCCGTGGGGGGGGTGGACTATATTCCTAAACCCTTTCAGTTTGCCGAGGTGTTAGTGCGGGTGGAAAACCAACTCCGTCTGCGGAATTTACAAAATATGCTCAAAGAGCGCAATACACAGCTTTTACAAGAAATTCAAGACCGCACCCATATTGAAGAAGAATTGCGTCAACAAAAAGCGCGATCGGAACAACTCCTGCTCAATATCCTCCCCGAACCCATCGCCAAACGCCTCCAAGAAGCAGAAAGCACCATCGCCGATAACTTTGATAACGTCACCGTCCTCTTTGCCGACTTAGTAAACTTTACCCAACTTTCCACCGAAATTTCCTCTATTGAATTAGTGGAAATTCTCAACACAATTTTTTCCGAGTTTGACTATTTAGCGAAAAAACACGGCCTCGAAAAAATCAAAACCATTGGCGACGCTTACATGGCCGTTTCCGGTTTACCCTTCTCCCGTGATGATCACGCACAGGTCGCCGCCAATATGGCCTTAGATTTATTAGATTATGTCGCCCAATTTAATCAAGAAACAGGCAAAAACTTTGAATTAAGAATCGGCATGAATACAGGGGGCGTAGTGGCCGGAGTCATCGGGGTAACAAAATTCGGGTATGATTTGTGGGGTGACACCGTGAACGTGGCCTCTCGTATGGAATCCCAGGGCAATCCTAGCAAAATCCAAGTTACTGCCACCACTTATGAACGATTAAAGGATGATTATATTTTTGAACCCAGAGGAGAAATTGAAGTAAAAGGAAAAGGAAAAATGATGACTTATTGGTTATTGGGGAAGAAGTAAACAGTAAACAGTAAACAGTAATCAGTATCCGAAGGGAACAGGGAACTCCGGAACTGGGAACAGTTGGTTCTCCCCCATCTCCCCCATCTCTGCGTTCTCTGTGGTTCAATTACCCATTACCTAAAATAACGGTTTCTTCTTCGGGACCCCCACCCGACGGGGGAATTTGTCCGGAGTTTCGGCAATTTTGCGTAAATAAATGCAATGACGAGAACTATCTGTTAAAGGGGTTTTAAAACGCTTAATCTCTGCTAACTCTCCCCCTAATTGAGGCAAAACCTTATTGAATAAAGCCGTATTTTCCTCCGTCCATTGCCCTTGATATAAAATAGCAATTCCCTGCATTTTTAATAAAGGTAGAGCGTACTCTGCACAAACCGAAGGACTGGCCAACGCTCGCATTATCGCTAAATCATAACTAGCGCGATAGTTGGGATTTTGTCCTACTTCCTCAGCACGACTAACAAGAGGAAAAGCATTGTTATAGTTTAATTCTTCGACAATTTTCTGTAAAACAATAACCTTTTTGCGCGTTGATTCTAATAGCGTTATCGTATAATCTGGGTTAAAAATATTAATCGGCAATCCCGGAAACCCTGCTCCTGTGCCAATATCAATAATATTTAAAGGTTTATGTAAATTTAGAGAAGAAGATAGACTATTTAAGAATAAAAACCCGGCTAAAGAATCCCAAATGTGTTTCTCCCAAAACTCTTGGGGTTCAGTAATCCGAGTTAAATTAGTCTGCTTATTTTCTGCTAGAATAGCTTGATAGAGTGCCTCAAATTGTACTTGTTGTAAAGCAGTGGGATGCCAATTTAAGCTCTGTTGCCAAATTTCAAGAAGTTTCGGAAGGTTGGTCATAGAATCCTATGGTTTGATGAGTTTAAAACACACTACTCCCATAATAGCGTAAGGGCAATTCATGAATTGCCCTTACTGTCGGATGGGTATGGCCAACCCTGTGAAGGTAGGGAATGATAGAACAATATACCGTTGTTTCAGTTGATTGTAGTTAATTGTAGGTTGGGTGAAGCGAAGCGTAACCCAACATCCCCCAGTGAAAAACGTTGGGTTTCACTCCGTACTATCCAATTTAAATGCACAACAGCTTATCAACTATCAACAATGCCTAACTGACTTTAAAGTTTCGTAAGCGTAAGGCGTTTGTGACTACGGAAACTGAACTAAAGGCCATCGCTGCCCCGGCAATAATTGGGTTTAATAATAATTCAAAGAAAGGATATAACACTCCGGCAGCAATGGGGATTCCAGCTACATTGTAAATAAAGGCGAAAAAGAGGTTCATGCGGATATTATTCATCGTCGCTTGACTGAGACGAATGGCGGTGAGAATGCCCGCTAGATCACCCGAAATTAGGGTGATATCGGAGGCTGCGATCGCAACATCCGTTCCCGTCCCAATGGCAATCCCCACATCCGCTTGGGCCAAAGCCGGAGCATCATTAATCCCATCTCCCACCATAGCCACCAATTTACCCTCTTTCTGTAACTGGTCAATCTTCTCGGCTTTTTGATCGGGACGCACTTGGGCAAAATAGCGGGAAATGCCCGCCTCTTGGGCAATAGCCTCCGCCGTCCGTTCATTATCCCCCGTCAACATGACCACTTCCAACTTCATCCGATGTAACTGGGCGACAACCTCCCGTGAAGACTCCTTCAAGGAATCTGCAATGGCAATAATTCCCTCTACGCGGTCATTGACTGCACACCAAACCACCGTCTTCCCCTCGGCTTCTAAACGCTGCTGATAGTCCTGTAGGGCTTGATTCTGAGTGGTTTCTACTGCCGTATCAATCTTTAACTCCTCAAACCACCGTCTCGTCCCCACACGCAACAACTGACCCTCCACAGTCCCCTGTACACCGCGCCCTGTCACCGCGTCAAAGTCCTCGACTGACGGTAACGGCATTTCCACCCCTTGCGCCTTGCTATAGCGCACCACAGCCTCCGCTAAGGGGTGTTCTGAGGCATTCTCCACTGCCGCCACTAAGTGTAATAATTCCAACTCCTGCGCTGTTCCCTGAGTGGGGATATACTCCGTAACAGTAGGTTTCCCTTCCGTCAAAGTCCCGGTTTTATCCAAGACAACGGTTTTCAAATGGTGGGCCACCTCTAAACTATCGGCCCCTTTAATTAAAATGCCATTCTCAGCCCCTTTCCCAGTCCCCACCATCACAGAGGTAGGAGTCGCTAACCCCAACGCGCAAGGACAAGCAATGACTAAGACTCCCACTGTGGGAATTAAAGCTAAGGATAAGCTGCGAGTGGTGGCCAACCAGACAATAAAGGTAATGACTGCAATGACTAAAACCGTCGGCACAAACCATTGGGTAATGCGGTCTGCTAAATTCTGAATAGGCGGTTTTGACCCTTGGGCCTGTTGGACTAACTGGACAATCTGGGCTAACACGGTATCTTGGCCGACTCGCTTGGCCTCAAAGCGGAAACTCCCGGTTTTATTAATGGTTGCCCCAATGACTTCATCCCCGGCCTTTTTCTCCACGGGAATACTCTCCCCTGTCACCATGGCCTCATCTACTGTTGAATGGCCTTCTTTGACGACACCATCCACGGGTATTTTCTCCCCGGGCCGGACGATGACAATATCCCCTACTTGTACTGCTTGTAGAGGGATATCCTTTTCTTCCCCATTGCGGAGGACTCTCGCGGTTTTTGCTTGCAGTCCCATTAATTTGCGGATGGCCTCGGAGGTTTGCCCCCGGGCCCGGTGTTCGAGGAAACGACCTAATAAGATTAATGTAATAACAACGGCACTGGTTTCATAATAGACATCGGCCTGTAATCCCTGACTCTGGAAGAATTGGGGGAAAAAGGTGGCTAGGAGGGAGTAAAGATAAGCGGCCCCTGTTCCCAAGGCCACTAAACTATTCATGTCTGCGCTACCGTGTTGTAAGGCTTTCCATGCCCCGGTAAAAAATGACGCACCCACCCACACCATGACGGGGGTGGTTAAAACTAACTGTAACCAAGGATTATGTAACCAGGCGGGAATCCAAGGTAGGTGTAACCCGGTCATCATGGGCAGTCCGCCGATAATTAAAATCAGACTGACAATACCTCCAAAGATTAATTTTTGTTGTAATTCTCGTTGGTGGGCTTGACGTTGGGCTTTTTCTTCGTCGTCGGGTTCTGCTTGCATCCCTTGACTGGGATAGGCTTGGTATCCGGCGCGACTGACGGCTTGTTGTATGGCTTCTAGGGTGGTTTGTTGCGGGTTATAGTGAATGTTGGCTTGTTCGGCCCCAAAGTTCACGTTACATTGTTCAACCCCAGAAACGCGCTTGATGGCTCTTTCTATGGTGTTGGCACAAGCTGCACAACTCATGCCTTCTAGATGAAGTGTTTTTTGTTCCATCGAGTTTTCCTCAACTCGTTTTTTTTAGGGTAAACACTCCAGTCCGCTAGAAGGTCAAGTTTATTTTGTTGTTTGTTCTTGGTTCTTGGTTCGGGAGAAACCGGGTTTCTAAGCGGTTGAGGAGGGGGAGAAACTCGTTTTCTAGGGTTTTTATCATAAATGTGTCATTTTGTCAAGGGCTTGGCAGCATTAGAATTGGCTAAAAGCAGGATACCTTGCTTTGGCCAAGCCCCAATTTCCGATTCCCGATCACCGATTATCGATCACCGATCGCCGGATATTTATTTATACAGTTCAGCCGCGAGACGGAAGGCTAAGATGCCGGGGACGAGGGCAATTCCAAGGGCTACGAGAACTTGTGTATCCGTTAACATTGTTTTAAAACTCCTTCTTGCTGAATGGTTTTTACTCTCTCATCACTTTGCGTTAGGATCGCTCGTTTCTCTACCCATTTGTTACAAAATTCAATATATTGGCGGGGAGGTGGGGGAAATGTGCCATCTGTCCGCAGAAAACGTTAAGCTAAGTTAAGAACTTTTTCATTTTTGAGACTTTTATCGTCAGTATGCTTGAGCAGTTGTTCGAGTTTCCCCTAGAGTTTGGCTTAGAAATCCCCTTTCTGCTGGTGATTTTGGTGGTATTAGAGGCGGTTTTGTCGGCGGATAATGCGATCGCGCTTGCATCCATTGCCCAAGGTTTACAATTAAGGCGTTGAAAGATCAGCATTTTTCCCTTTCACCTTAGAATAGACACGAGTCACAATCTTCTCCAACTCCACCCAAACAAACATTAAACTACTAAACCCAAGACAAATTAACAGTTGTTCCATCGACAGATATTCAGTCCCAAAGAAAGCCCGCAAGAAAGGCACATACACCAACATCAACTGTAACGCAGTTGTCACAATCACCGCCCCCAAAAGATAGGGATTACTAAACGGATTCATCTCTATTGTTAGACGACTGTAAGATCGGGCTGCGATCGCGTGTCCCATTTGGGCCAAACATAACGTCGTGAACACCATTGTCCGCCAACTTTCCGGATGATCTGCCGGGGCCGCATCATGGGCAATAGTCATTAAAGTAATAGTAAAAATGGCAAAAATAATCCCAATCCGCACAATATAAGACCCCAACCCCCGTGCAAAAATACTCTCATTGGGACTAAACGGAGGACGCTTCATCATATCCGGGGACGCAGGTTCAACCGCTAAGGCCAACGCAGGTAAACCATCCGTCACCAAATTCATCCAGAGAATCTGTAACGGGATTAATGGTACACCCGACAACCCCAAAATCGGTGCAGACGCAATAGTAATCACCTCCCCCACATTACTCCCCAAAATATACTTAATAAAACGGCGAATATTGGTATAAACCACCCGGCCTTCCTCCGTGGCCGCCACAATAGTGGCAAAATTATCATCAAGTAAGACCATATCACTGGCCTCCTTACTCACATCCGTGCCTGTAATGCCCATTGCAATGCCAATATCCGCCTGTTTCAAGGCCGGGGCATCATTGACCCCATCCCCCGTCATTGCCACGAATTTGCCCCGTTTCTGAAGGGCTTTGACAATCCGCAATTTATGTTCCGGAGACACCCTCGCATAAACTGCCACCTGATCCACCTCTAACTCTAAATCCTGTTGGGATAACCGTTCTAACTCCTGTCCCGTCAAGGTATGACTTTTTTCATCGGCAATGCCTAACTGTTGGGCGATCGCACTGGCCGTTAACTGATGATCTCCGGTAATCATCACCGGACGCATTCCCGCTTCCTTACTCTGTTGTACCGCAATGGCGGCCTCAGTGCGGGGGGCATCTAGCATCCCCACTAACCCCAACCAAATCATCTCCGTTTCCGGGTCTTCGTCCTCCGATTGTACCTCCGGCAAGGTTTCCAAGGGCTTATAGGCCACCCCTAACACCCGTAACCCTTGGGCCGCCATTTGATTATTCTCATGTAAAACCCGATGTCGTTCCTCTGGGGTGAGGGAATAGGGTTCCTCCCCCAACTGATAAGACTGGCAACGTCCTAAAATTAACTCGGCGGACCCCTTGGTAAACATCGAATAACTCTCCCCATACTGGGCCGCTTGACAGATAACACTCATCCGCTTGCGTTCCGACGAAAAGGGAATCTCAGCAATGCGCTCAAATTGGTGGTGTAAGGTGGTTTGGTCTAACCCCGCTTTTCCGGCTAAGGAGAGGAGGGCCCCTTCGGTGGGATCACCAAAAATCGTCCAACCGGACCTATGATCCTCTGTCTCCTCAAACTGCAATAGGGCATCATTACATAAGACTACCCCAACTAATAAGGCTTGTAATTCATCAAAGGTTTTGGTGGCAATGGCTTGGCCGTCGTGATAAAACTCCCCAATGGGTTCGTATCCTTCTCCTGTCACTTCAAAGGCCCCTTGAAAGGTGACGACATTTTGCACCACCATTTTGTTTTGGGTTAATGTCCCGGTTTTATCGGAACAAATTGTATTGACACTCCCCAATGTCTCCACCGCAGGTAAACGGCGGATTAAAGCGTGTCGTCTCACCATGCGTTGGGTCCCAATGGCCAAGGTGACGGTAATGACGGCGGGAAGTCCTTCCGGGACCACGGCAACGGCCATGCTGAGGGAGACTTCTACTAATTCCTGGAGGGGACTAAAATTGCCCGCTTGTACCACCCCGATGATAATCACGAAGGCGACTAAAATCAGCGACCCGGTGACTAAAACGTTCCCTAACTGCCCCATACGTTGCTGTAAGGGGGTTTTGGCATCTTCAACCGATTGCAACATCTGAGCGATTTTGCCCAGTTCTGTGGCCATTCCGGTGGCGGTGACAACGAATTTGGCCCGGCCTTGCAAGACTTCTGTCCCAGTGAAGACCATATTCAAGCGATCGCCAATTCCGGTATCCTCCTCTAAGGTGGCAGTCACGCGCTTACTGACGGCTTCAGCTTCCCCGGTTAAAGCCGATTCTCGCACTTGTAAATTGGCCGCTTCAATCAATTGGCCATCCGCCGAAAGCTGATCTCCGGCCTCAATTAAAACAATATCCCCTGGGACGAGAAAGGGGGCTTCAATTTCGACGGTTCTCCCTTGCCGAATGACCCGCACATGGGGGGAAGACATCTCTTTGAGAGAGGCTAGGGCTTTTTCGGCCCGGACTTCTTGAACATAGCCTAAAATGCCGTTGAGAATGACAATGGCAAGGATGGCGATGGTGTCTTTAAAGGGGATTCCCCCATTCATTTCCCCCGCTTGTAGGGAGGTAAAATCGAGAATGCCGGAAATAATGGCTACGGCAATCAACATCAGCAACATGATATTACTGAATTGATCGAGGAGAATTTCCCAAGGGTTGCGGCCTCCTTCGTCACTAATTTCATTTTCACCGTAATAATGCGATCGCGCGATCGCTTCTGCTTGGGTTAATCCCTTATCTGCATCAGTTCCTAATTCTTGCAGGGTGGTTTCAACAGACTGGGTGTACCAAGGTTGGTGTAAATCGGGAAAAGATTGAGGTTGGGTTGATGAAGTCACAGAAGTAAACGCCAGTAGAGTATCATGTTCTTCATAAAGTAGCCTACACCAAGGCCAATGCCATTGGTGACAAGTTACGTGAGACCTCCTATTGTCAGGGGAGTTGATAGTTGATAGTTGGGGAATTGAACCACAAAGACACAAAGGACACAAAGGGGAGATGG
>NZ_JAQMSD010000230.1 GCF_028330525.1 Spirulina sp. CS-785/01 | reverse complement strand
TCCCAACCATCAACTATCAACCATCAACCATCAACTCCCCTTTGTGTCCTTTGTGTCTTGGTGGTTCAATTTCCCAACCATCAACTATCAACCATCAACCATCAACTCCCCCCTAACTACTAATTACTATTTACCGCCATACTATGAACTTTCGTGTCTCTCCCTTTCAGCAGAATCGTTATTTTTGGCTAGCAGCCGCCCTAGGACTATTATTAGACCAACTGAGTAAATATTGGGTCACACATACCTTTAGCGAAATAGGCGACACCCTCCCCATCTTCTCCGAAATCTTCCACTTCACCTATGTAATCAATACAGGAGCAGCCTTTAGTTTATTTTCAGGAGGCGTAGAATGGTTACGGTGGCTCTCCTTACTGGTGAGTATCGGATTAATCCTCTTTGTCTGGCTAAGTCCCAAATTAAGCCTACCCGAACAACTAGGCTATGGATGTATTTTAGCCGGAGCCATAGGCAACGGAGTCTGTCGATTCATCAACAGCCATGTTATTGACTTTCTAGACTTCCGTCTCATCCAATTTCCCGTCTTTAATCTCGCCGATGTTTTTATTAATATTGGCATTGTCCTGCTATTATACGCCGCCTTTTTTCCCGTCCAAGGCAAGACAGAGTAGGATAGTTAACAATTACCGATTACCGATTACCCATTACCAACGTGAGTAATACCCAACTCAGTCGCATTGTCACCCAAATGGTACAGGGGTTAGGGTCCGCCATCCAACTCAAACCCAAAGCACGAGTGCCTCAACTGTGGGTGCAAGCAGCAGACGCAGAGGAAGCAGACGTACATCCCTTAGTCGGGGATAAGTATGTGTTGGGCCGCAGTTCTCGCCAAAGTGATATTGTAGTGCGGAATCCCGTGGTGAGTCAGGTGCATTTGTCCTTAAACCGAGACCCCCAACACCCCAATAATTTTATTATCCGCGATGAACGCTCCACCAATGGGATTTATTTGGGCAAACGTCGGTTAGACTCCTTAATGCTACGTCATGGGGATATCCTCACCCTTGGCCCCCCAGAGTTGGCCAATGGAGTCCGCATCCAATACCACAACCCGCCCCCGCTTTGGGTGCGTATCTTACGCTATAGTCTCTATGGGACAGGAGGCGTAACCGCGTTAATTACCGCTTTAATTTTAGTGGAATGGACAAAAATCCCCGTTTTTCCCTTACCCCCAGGGGTACAGGGGCCAGTGGCCGTTTATGCGCGAGATGGGGAAACCCCGTTACGGCCCTTACGGAATGAAACCCATCAGGAATTAGAACAATTATCGGACTTTTCGCCCTATTTACCCAAAGCGGCCATTGCCTCCGAAGATAGCCGCTATTATTGGCATTTAGGGGTTGATCCTTTGGGAATTGCCAGGGCAGTGGTTATTAATGTCCGTCAGCAAGGCATTGCCCAAGGGGGGAGTACCATCACCCAACAGTTAGCCCGGAGTTTATACCCCGACTATGTAGGCCGAGGGAATACCGCAGGCCGGAAAATTCGAGAAGCGATCGTCGCCTTAAAATTAGAAACCTTTTATAGTAAAGACGAGTTATTACGCACCTATCTCAACCGCGTCTATTTAGGAGTAGAGAGTTACGGGTTTGAAGATGCCGCACAATTTTATTTTGATAAATCGGCAGCCAATTTAAGCCTCTCCGAAGCGGCCACCCTCGTCGCTATTTTACCCGCCCCCAACAGTTATAACCCTGTCCAAGACTACGACACCGCCGTTCAACTCCGCAATCGAGTCATTCGCCGCATGGCCCAAATGGGCATGATTTCCCCGGAAGAAGCGAATACTGCCCGGCGATCGCGCATTGAAGTCAGTCCAGAAGCAGCAGACACCCTCTCCAACACCATCGCCCCCTATTTTTACAGTCATGTCTTCGTAGAATTGCGAGAATTATTAGGAGAAGACGTGGCCAGAGAAGGCAACTTCATCGTGGAAACCGGATTAGATGTCGAGAAACAAAACATCGCAGAAAACGCCCTACAAGACTACGTGAGAACCACCGGACAACAATTAAACTTTGGCCAAGGGGGGTTAGTCACCCTCAACACCGACACCGGAGAAGTCTTAGCCATGGTAGGGGGAGTTAGTTATCAAAAAAGCCAATTTAACCGCGTCACCCAAGCCAAACGGCAACCGGGATCAACCTTTAAAGCCTTTGCCTATGCTGCGGCCTTAGAACAAGGTATCTCTCCCAGTAAAACCTATTCCTGCGGCCCTGTTACTTGGATGGGGCAAACCTATCGCGGTTGTGAGCGCAGTAGTGGCAATATTAATATGTACCGAGGCATGGCCCAGTCAGAAAATGCCGTCGCCATCCGAGTAGCAAGGGATGCGGGGTTAGAGGATGTCGCCCAAATGGCCTATCGGTTAGGCATTGAAAACAAATTACGCCTTTCTCCAGGATTAGTATTAGGAGAAAGTGAAGTGAGATTATTAAATCTAACCGGGGCCTATGGCACATTTGCCAATGGCGGAGTCTGGAAACGTCCCCACACCATCCGCCGCATTTTAGACGGAGGAGACTGCGAAAACCCCGAGCAAAAAGAAACCTGTCGAGTCATTTATGATGTCGCTAACAGCAGACAAGCGACAAAAGAAGCCTTATCCGCCAATATTGCCCAAACCATGAACACCCTATTACAGGGAGTGGTTCAGGGGGGAACAGGAAGTCGGGCCGCTATAGGCTATAATGCCGCCGGAAAAACAGGAACAACAGACAGAAATGTAGATTTATGGTTTGTGGGTTATGTCTCTAGTCGTCAACTCATCACAGGCATTTGGCTAGGCAATGATGATAATTCCCCCACCAGGGGAAGCAGCAGTAATGCCGCCCAACTTTGGCATAATTATATGCAGCAAATTGTTAATTAAATAGGGCTTTAACTATTATTCCATGACTCGTTTTATACACGATCAATTTGCCAAAGATTATCTCGAAGAACTCCTAAAAGCCTTTGGAGAAGTCCAAGCCCCCAAACGAGTTCCCGCAGAAGTCCGGGAAATTGATGTTTGGTTTAACCCTTCCCCAACCACTTCCGAAGATGTCACAGTTTTAGGTTTATTGGGAGAAGTGGCTCAAACTACAGCTATTATTGAACCCTATCGTAATCCGGCCACAGTCGATGAACTCCGCGACTGCTTATTAAAATTACTCGTGGTCATCGGAGAAGTACAACGGGAAGCGAAGCGCAACAAACGCCAACTCTCCGACCATGAGTTACCGCAATTATGGGTTTTAACCCCCACAGCGTCCAGTAATCTCTTGAGCAAATTTAACCCTATAGAGGGGGAAATAAGCGGGATTTATCGGTTAGGGGAAGCCTTGAGAACCACCGTAGTTGTCATTCACCAACTCCCCCGCACCCCGGAAACGCTTTGGTTACGGTTATTAGGCCGAGGCCGAGTGAAATCACAAGCAATTGATGATTTGGAAGCCCTACCCGTCAATCATCCCTATCGGGAAAATACTCTAGAATTATTGGTAAGCCTCCAGCGCAACTTGAGTATCACAGAAGATGTCGATGAGGAAGATCGGGAGTTCATTATGCGATTAGCCCCTATTTTTAACCAAGAAAAAGAAGAAGCAAAACAGGAAGGACTTCAGGAAGGTCGTCAGGAAGGTCGTCAGGAAGGTCTTCAGGAAGGTCTTCAGGAAGGACGGAGACAGATGCTCGAAAATTTACTCTTAGCTCGTTTTGGAGAATTGGATGAGGAGTTAGAAGGGGTTATCCCACTCCTTTGTACTGTCACCCCTCAAACTTTAGCCACTTTAGCCCTGTCTTTACCTAATCTCTCACGGGAGGAGTTTTTACAACAAGTCCAAGACCTTACGCAGTAGGAACTCCTTCGTCGGATTTCTCAGGACACTCAAGTACAAATATTCTATTTTTCTCAGGACTAATGAAAATTGTCTCTATCAAAATCAAAAACTATCGGGTTTTTGAAGACATAGAACTGAAAAACATTCCCGCTTTTTGTGTCATTATCGGAGCGAACGGAACTGGAAAATCAACTCTATTTGATACGTTTGGCTTTCTGCGCGATGCCCTAAAGAATAACATTCGCCAAGCTCTACAAGTTCGAGGAGGCTTTAATGAAGTTGTTACACGAGGTAAGCAAAATGAAAATATTGAAATTGAACTAAAGTTCCGGATGAAAATATTGAGTACAGAACGCCTTGTCACTTATATATTAATTGTTGGGAAAGAAAGACAGAAACCTGTAATTAAGCGAGAAATTTTACGGTATAAACGAGGAGAATATGGCTCTCCATACCATTTTTTGGATTTCCAAAAAGGGAAAGGGTACGCCATCAATAATGAAGAAGACTTTAGCCAACCTGATGAAGACTTACAACGAGAAGAACAGCAACTGGAATCTGATGATATTTTAGCTCTCAAAGGACTAGGACAATTTCAAAGATTTAAGGCCGCCAGTGCCTTCCGTTCTCTCATTGAAAATTGGCACGTTTCTGATTTTCATATCAGCGAAGCCAGGGGTAGTAAAGACGCACTTTACGCTGAACACCTCTCTCCGACAGGTGACAATATGGCAGTCGTTGCACAATATATCTATCAAGAGCATCCCGAAATATTTGAGCAAATTTTGCAGCGAATGAAAGCTAGAGTGCCAGGTATCTCTAAAGTTGAAGCGAAAAATACAGAAGATGGTAGATTAATCCTAAAATTTCAAGACCAAGCCTTTAAAGACCCATTCGTTGATCGCTACGTTTCCGACGGCACTATGAAAATGTTTGCCTATCTAATTCTACTTTTTGATCCTAAACCTCACCCTTTACTTTGTGTCGAAGAACCCGAAAACCAACTTTACCCTAGTCTTCTCCGAGAACTTGCCGAGGAATTTGCCAGCTATGCCCATCGTGGTGGCCAAGTTTTTGTCTCCACCCATTCTCCTGACTTTTTGAATGCTGTTCCCCTAGATAGTATCTTTTGGCTAATTAAAGAACAGGGTATTACAAAAATTCAAAAAGCGACTGATAACGAAACCCTCAAAAATCTAGTTAAAGCCGGAGACCTTCCTGGTTACTTGTGGACTCAAGGCTGGTTTGAAGGAGTAGCTCCCTAATGTCTTATGATCTGATTTTTTTGCTAGAAGAACCCTCAATGAAAAACGTCTTGGACGTAATCTTGCCCAAAATTATTCCCGACCAATACTATATTTGCATTTCCCACCAAGGTAAACATGATTTATTTAACTCAATTCCCAAAAAAATAAAAGCCTTTCAATATGCTCCTAATACAAAATTTATTATTGTTCACGATCAGGACTCCCATGATTGTAAAAGTCTAAAAAATGAACTATTTGAAGTCTGTCAACAAGCTGGAAAATCTGACGTATTAATCCGCATTATTTGCCATGAACTCGAATCTTGGTTTCTTGGTGATCTTGCCGCCCTAGAAAAAGCCTATCAACTTAAACCCCAAAGCCTCAGTAAAAAGCAGACACAGCAAAAATTTCGCAATCCTGACCAACTCAACTCAGCTAAACAAGAACTCAAAAAATTAGTCAATGAATATTATCCTGGCACTCACTCGAAAGAGATCGCGCCCTATTTATCTCTGACCCACAACAAATCACGTAGTTTCCAAATCTTCCTCGATGGTATCAAACAACTAACGACAAATACTTAATTTTTCTTCCCCTCTGTCAAAAAGACGATGATCACATCTCAGGGAACGCCTCCCATCCTACCTCCGAGAGGGGATTCGCTCATCTCCGATCTTGTTGCTGAGGAAACTCAAGTACAAATATTCTAATTTTCTCAGGACTAGAGATAAAATAAGATAGAGAATCTGACTCTTGGTGACTGCTCTGTGATGTCCTACGAACCCCTCCATCATAAATATCGCCCCCAAACCTTTGCTCAGTTGGTGGGACAGGATGCGATCGCGCAAACCCTGAAAAATGCCATTGCGAAAGGACGCATTGCCCCCGCCTACCTCTTTACCGGCCCCAGAGGCACAGGCAAAACCTCCTCATCCCGCATTTTAGCCAAATCCCTCAACTGTTTAGAGAGTGAAAAACCCACCGAACAACCCTGCGGCCAATGCGAAGTCTGTCGCCAAATTACCAGAGGGAATGCGATGGACATCATCGAAATAGACGCAGCCAGTAACACTGGGGTAGATAACATCCGCGAAATCATCGAAAAAGCGCAATTTGCCCCCGTCCAATGTCGCTACAAGGTTTACGTGATTGATGAATGTCTGACGGGAGATTCCGCGATCGTAACCCGTCACGGCATCAAAAGGATTGACGATCCGACCCTCAAAGGAGAAACTGTCCTCAGCTACAACGAAACCAGCCAATCGTGGGAATATAAAAAAGTTCTACGCTGGTTAAAGCGAGGCATCAAACAAACCCTCACCATCAAAACCCAAAACCAAGAAATTCGTTGTACAGGTAATCATTTACTGAGAACAGAAAACGGATGGATTCCCGCTCAAGACATAAAAGAAGGAATTAGAATCCTCTCTCCCATAAATGCACCGAAAAAACCATTAGTTGCTGTTGCCTCTAGTCCAACATCAAATTCCCACCAAACAGACTTATCTACGGTTCATAATCTTCAATGGAATACAAATTCAGAAATTGTTGAATCCGTTACTCTAGGAGAATGGGAACAAGTTTATGACCTTGAAGTAGAAGATAATCATAACTTTGTTGCCAATGGCTTGTTAGTTCATAACTGTCATATGCTCAGTGTTCCGGCATTCAACGCCCTCTTGAAAACCCTCGAAGAACCCCCCAACCGCGTCGTCTTTGTCCTCGCCACCACCGACCCCCAACGGGTTTTAAATACCATCATCTCTCGCTGCCAACGCTTCGACTTTCGCCGCATTCCCCTCGAAGCAATGGTACAACATTTAACAACCATTGCCCAAAAAGAAACCATTGAAATTAATAACGATGCCCTCACCTTAGTCGCACAAATTGCCAACGGTGGATTACGAGATGCCGAAAGTTTACTCGACCAACTGAGTTTACATTCTGGAGAAATTACCGTTGATAAAGTTTGGGACTTAGTAGGAGCAGTCCCCGAACACGACCTCCTCACCCTTCTACAAGCCATTCGCTTCAATGACCCCGAAAAAGTCATTAGTCAATGCAGACATCTCTTAGACCAAGGCCGTGAACCCCTCATTGTTCTGCAAAATTTAGCCGCCTTTTATCTCAACTTATTAATCGCCAAAACCTCCCCCCATCGCAGTGATCTCGTTGCCGTCACCGCACCCACTTGGGACGCATTAGGAGAAGAAGCCAAAAACTGGGACATTTCCCTCATTCTGCACGGTCAAAAAATCCTTAAAGAAAGTGAAGTTCAACTCAAAAATACCACTCAACCCCGTCTTTGGTTAGAAGTTACCCTGCTAGGACTCCTCCCCCAAACC
>NZ_JAQMSD010000229.1 GCF_028330525.1 Spirulina sp. CS-785/01 | reverse complement strand
GCGACCAAATCGTTAGATTGGATTAAACGGAGTGCCACTTTTGTGGGCATTCTCTTCTCGCTGTCTACTTACTTTTAAATGCTTCCGAGCATATCGCTGTCTAGCTTTGTGATAATTGTTGGACTGTGGCTTTTTGCCTTTACGGTATTTGTTGGATTTTCTGCGGTTGAGTTGATTAAGATGTTCTTCTGTCTTTCTATAGTATTGAGGGGCTACCTCTGTATTCCCTTGGCTATCCGCTATCTTGAAACCCAGTATTTTTGGTCAGAAAGGATAAGCAATAGGGAAGGAGAAAACCCAAAACAAACAGCCAACACCGAATCTAATCTAAAATCCCTTTACCTTTCTCTGCAAACTCATTAACTGTCGCCTCGGAGTGGGAGTTTTGGGTGAGGGCTTGGAGTTGGGGGAGGGGGAGGGTGAGGTGGTATGCTCCGGCTTGGAGAGACTTGAAGGCTTCTTCAGGAGATTTGATGCTGGCGGCCAAAATCTTGGTATTGCTGTCTTGGAGAATGTCGGCCATATCGGCCACTAGGCGAATACCATCACCGAGTAAACGGGTGGCCCGGTTGACATAAGCAATGGCATATTTGGCCCCTGCTTCCTTGGCGACAGCAGCTTGGGCCGGGCTATAAATGGCTGTAACTGCACAAGGAATATCTGGGGAAAGGTGGGCGACGGTTTGAAACCCGTTGGAGGTGGCGGGAATTTTTAATACCAGTTTTTCGCCAATGATCTCTTTGGCTTTACGGGCTTCTGTCACCATGCCTTGAAAGTCTGAGGTGGTCAGTTGATAATATAATTCCCTTGGACAAATTTTCGCTAGTTTGCTGAGGGTATCGGCGGGGGAGAGGGGACTTTTGGCTAATAGGGTGGGGTTGGTGGTGATGCCTGTCACCCAACCCCATGTAATTGCAATTTTTGCGTCTTCGAGTTGTGCAGAGTCCAAATAAAGTGCCATGACCGATGATTGCAAGCTGTTGGTTTAGCTTACCAAGGATTGGCCGAAAATGTCTCTCGGATAATAATATGGCGATCGCGGTCTAAATGAATCTGTCCACACCGTTGTAATTTTCCCAATAAGCGCGTAATGGTGACACGGGTGGTCCCAATGGCATTGGCAAGGGTTTGATGAGTCAAACGCACCGATAAACGAGTCCCTGTTTCGGTGGGTTGGCCAATTTCTTCTTTTAAGAGGGCTAGGAGTTGATTTAAGCGGTCTTCTACCCGTCTTTGACCTGCTATAGCTAACATGGCTTCGCTTTGCCGCAGACGATGAGAGACGCTACTCAGCATACTTTGGGCTAAGGAGGGGGATTTCTCAATTTCTCTCAGAAAAAACCACCGTAAATACACCTCCGAGAGGGCTTTCGCTTCGTAAACTTCTAAATTACTCAACCATTGGCCAAAATAGCTCGACGGTAGCACCCAACCCAGCATAACTTCTTCGCCGCTTGCGTGGGTCGTGCTAAGTTGAACTAATCCCCGATACACTTGCCACACCCCTTGAGTCTCAAGGGGAATGGTGTCCCCACGGTGATACAAATGAAGTCTTCGTCCCTCATGGGGGTCCCCATGTGGCATTGGAGAAGGCGGCTGAGAGGTGAGTAGCATAGAATTTTAGAAGGGACTGTCAGCAGTAATTTGTTTTTCAGCCTAGAGGAGTTAGGTAAACATTGGGTAAAGAGGGCAATAACGTTATTTTATGGTGGTGATGAGTCATGGTTTTTCTGGGGAAAAACACAAAAATAGCGAGCCGTTTGCTCGCTAAATTAATTAAAGGCCATTTGTCCATCCGTTTGAAACGGATGGCTTTTTGACTGATTTTTCTGTAAGTATTTAGTCGGAGCGCGTTTTCCCTGCGGGGACGCGACTTTTGCTAGATGTATGGTGTTTCAAGACTGGACAGAAGACTGATCTTGTGGGCTTTCTGAGGATACTTTACCATTGACTTCCTCATGGACTTGAGAGGACTTTTCCTCCGTCTGAGAAGTGTCTTGTTTTTCGTTTAGGGTTGGGTGAGATTGACTAGCGAGATTACGCTCTATGATAATCTTGCGTAATTCCATTTGGGTTTCGGGGTAGAGGAATTTCTTTTGTAAAGGTTGCCAGTCTTGCCACTTTTGAAAGCGAACTTCTTGCAATTTTTGCAAGAAAACGGGTAATTCTTCCTCAAGTTCAAAGTCCAAGTCACTGACGAGAAATTCACTCAAGACAAAACTATCTTGAATCTCGCCTAAGAGACTCTGGATTTGTTTGATATCTTGAATATATTGGTCGTAGTTGTCCCCATAAAATTGCGAAAATAGTTCCATTTGATAGCGGGTGCGTTTCGCTTCTTTCCGCAAGTCATGGAGGTGTGCGGCTTGCTCGTCCAGAATATTGTACACGGTGGGCGGGTCAGGGGTTTCAAAGATAAATCCGGTGTTGGCGTTTTGTTTAACCCCCACAAACCAGCCGGGATGGAGGAGGAATTCACTTAACTGCGGTAATAATAAGTCGGGTAAAACAAGATCAATGTCTAGGGCAGCGATGGCATGATGGGTGGGTTGCTCTAACCAAGTATTGAACCCGTCGGTCATTTTTTGATAGGTTTTCCCCGTTAAGGTTTTACTGACTTTTTTAAAGGCTTTTTTCCGTTTCTTCTGGAGGTCTTTCAGTGCCTTTTTAACCGCTTTCTGCTCGTCTTTGGGGAGTTGGGGGAGATATTGTTGCTCAATGGTTTCTTGCATCACATCGAGGTCTCGCAGTTCCCCCAATTTGCGGGCAATTTTAGCGACTTTTTTCTCTTGGGCGGGTTTGGGGAGGTCTAAGGCGGGCGCAAACCCGGCAATGGCGGTTCTTAAACGACGCATTCCTACCCGCATTTGGTGGAGTTCTTCGGGGTCTTCTCCAGCTAGGACTCCCGATTCATGTTTTAACATTTTTTTGTAATGTTTTGCGATCGCAAGATAAGCCCAATCGCCAAAGGTATTATTTTCTAAATTGGATAATTGTCCCATATCACCCCCCTGAATAACAACAAATGTAATGTAATGTAAGGACTTTCATTATAACTAACCCTTCTGAAAGTGACTCCCCCCCCTAGGGGACTGTTGGGAGAGGGAGGGGCGTCGGGAGCGTCAAAACGTAAAATTCAGTAAAAAACTTCCCATTCTTAACAGGAATCCCTATTATGATTGCGTAGTAAGCCGTCGCAAGGTGTGAAACACAATGCAAATCAAAAAACTGAGTTTATGGATCGTGGCTTTATCGGTTTTCTTGGGTGCGATCGCCACTGAAACCGGAATTGCAGCCCCCACCCAAACCGTAGAACTCGCTCAACGCAACCAAAACCGTGAACCCAGAATGCGGGGAGTCGTCAAAAGTGTCGTGGGAACACAAGTCTTAGTCGAATTAGACCGAGGAGAAGACCGTTATATGTGGGTGGGAGTCTCTCAGTCTCAACTGGGATCCCTCAACCTCATGGGAGGCACTCCCGTTTATGTCGAAGGGAACAAAATTGTCGGATTAGCCCCCAGAATCGCCAGCGCACCCAGTTCTTCTAACTTCAGCAGTCGGGTTCAAGCTCTCTGGGCCGAATACGAACGCTCCATCGAAGAACCCCGCAACCCCACCGTTTCTCTCCCTCGTCGTTCCAGTCAACCCACGAACGTCCCCTCAGAAACCCCCTCCCCATCCAACGAACCTGTCCCCATCCCCGGACTTTGGTAACACCCACCCACTAGACTCTCAGTTTCCCATCCAACCTCTCCTCAAAGGTGGTGTACAGCGTCGAGACTGTACACCACCTTTGTCATTTCCCAAGAACGCACAGGCAATCCTGCTCCATTTCAACCGAGAGATCATACAATAGAAAATACAGTTAGGAAGTCTATTACCCACTTACTCTTTCTTAACTTTATGTCCACTCGCCAAGACCCAGAACCTGCCCCCAAACCTACCGGGAACATCGCCACAAGGGATTTTTCTAGTTTAATTCCCCGGCCTGGTTGGTGGAGAGGGTCTGCCATATCATAAACTTCATGATTTGTCAAATTTAGTCATGAAGTCAACCGGACTAACGACCGTAAGGCAAACGTTACGCTCAACGATTCGCCCTGTTTTCTAATTAAAATTCTTGCGATCGCGCTCTATCCATTCAGCGCCAATCACATCTCCCTTCTTTTCAGTCTCCGTTTTCACCGTAATGGATAACCATAACTAACCCAATAAATCTTCTACCAACATAAACGCTAAACAAGCGGCGATGGGGTTCATATCTTGGCTAAATCAAGGGGTCTTGTGAGGATTTCAATTACCTAATCTTATTGTATGAATACCAGTCAGCTACTCGATTTTGATCAACTATTAAAGCGATTTCAAGCTGGAGAACGGGACTTTTCAAACCTGCAACTCCGTCACCCCCAGTTTGCCCAAACTTGCCTCAACCAAATTAACTTGAAGCAAGCCCAACTCACCCAAGCCAACTTTCACCAAGCCCAACTCATCCGCGCCAATTTGAGCCGTAGCCACCTCTTTCAAGCTAACTTTAGCAAAGCCCTACTCATCGAAACCAATTTAGCCCAAGCACGACTCATTGAACCCCTCCTAACCGAAGCCCATTTAAGCGGTGCAATGCTCGGCGGCGCAATCATTACCCAAGGAAATCTCAACGAGGCCAATTTAGTTGGGGCCAACTTAGTCCAAACCCAACTCCTCAACCACACAAAACTCAAATCCGCCAATCTGATGGAAGCGAAACTCACCTACGCTCTCCTTCCCCAGAGTAATCTAACTCGCGCTAACCTGACTCGCGCCGTCTTAACCCAAGCCGATCTCTGTCAAGCCACCCTACAAGAAGCCCAGTTAACCTGTGCTTATCTACAAGGGGCGAATTTACGAGGGGCCAACTTAAAAGGAGCAAATTTAAGTTTTGCCCATTTAGCCAAAGCGGATTTAACCGGAGCTAACTTACAAGAGGCCAATTTAGAAGGGGCGAATTTATCCCGCGCCACGCTAATTTCGGCCAATTTACGCCAAGCGCGACTGAATCACACCGACTTGAATCATGGGGATTTACAACAGGCCAACTTAATGGGGGCGGATTTAGTCGGGGCTAATTTACTAAGTGCTAAGTTGTGTTACAGCAACTTACAACAGGCGAATTTAACCCAAGCCGGATTGCTGTTTACTCGGTTACAGGGGGCCAACTTACGCCAAGCCATTCTGAAGCAAACCAATTTAATTGGGTCAAATCTCAGTTTAGCGGATTTGTCGAATACAAACACCGAACAAGCCATTCTCCCCAATGTTGAAGAAAGATAAAGGAAAACCATTGCCTATCGGGAGCTTCGGGGGGCTGCCTGGGGCAACGGAGAACAGGTTCACCCCCCCAATCTGCCCAATTCATCCAGTTGGATCAAGTCAGTTGTAAACCTTTTCGGTAGAATAAAAGAGTAGGAAATTAACAGTCTTCTGGACTGGCGTAATCCAATCATTTTCACAGTCGGCTAGCGGACAGCAGGGGAGTCATCCCTTGTCAGTCATAGCTTTTTCCATAATTAACTCCAGACTAGCGGGTGTCCCCCTAGTAGAATTGGGAGTTCATCAATTCGAGTCTCGGAAAGAGTCTCGGACAAAAAACCAGTCTAAGAAAAAGCCACAAAAATCTCCCGTTCTGTTTTAATGGGAAAGGGCCAAAAGATCGACTGGACCGTCTTTCGCATGGAGTAAATTGATAATAATGAACAAAGTGGGTATTCATCTGGTTGTAGATGCGTGGCAAGCACCGAGCGAGTTACTCAATGATCCTGAACGCATTCGCCGTGCTTTGGTTGACGCGATTGATTCTGGAGAAGCCACGTTAATTGATCTTTGCGTCCACCAGTTTAGTCCCCACGGTGTTACTGCAACTGCAACACTTGCTGAGTCTCATATTGCGATTCATACCTGGCCAGAATATGGCTATTTCGCAGCAGATCTATTTTTCTGTGGTCGCGGTAAACCTGGAGAGGCCATGAAGGTTCTACAACAAGCATTACAAGCTCAACAGGTGCAAATGCGTGAAATTGAGCGTGGCATTCCCGATGGGAGTCCGAGTCGCGCCATTTCCTCCTCTCAAACTAATTCTTCTAAGAGTACATCATCTAAGAGTACATTATCTAAGAGTACATCATCTAAGAGTACATCATCTAAGAGTACATTATCTAATAGTACATCATCTCCCTTAGAAACCAGTTCTGAGTCAGGATATCGCACTACTGCACCCCTGAGCTATTAAGTTCACAAAAATTCACTTAACATCTCGATTGGAATCCACGGGATTTTAATCCGTGGAGAGTTCAATGGAATTCGACATACTGCAACCCCCAAAACAAAGCCGCAATTGTACCGGAGACGTTAATGTCTCCGGTGTGTATTTTTTGGGGAATGTCGGAGAGGGGAATGAGGACCACTTCGATGTCTTCGGTGAGATCAAGGGTTTGGGGTTGGGTTGGTTCTACATCTCGCGCTAGAAAAAGATGAATTTTGCTAGTATCTTTGACGGGACTATGAAAGAAGGTGGTGAGTTTTTCCCAATGGGGGGAAGTGTAGCCTGTTTCTTCGGCTAATTCTCGTTTAGCTGCGCTTTCTCCGTCTTCTTGCTGGGGGTTAAATGCTCCGGCAGGGAGTTCGAGGAAGATGTCTTGCACACCATGACGGTATTGTCGCACAAAGACAACCTTGCGATCGCAAGTAATCGGCAAAATATAAACAATCTCAGGCCGAACATGGACAAAATAATCATCAATCACCGTCCCATCCGGCAACTCCACCGTATCCCGTCGTACCCGACACCAACGATGATCAACAATAAACTGCGAATCCAACAGTTGCCATTTTTTCAGTTGACTCATGAAATAATTCAAGTTATTAGGAAATCCGGATGATTCTGCTTAATAAAAAATAGGGAGCGAGACGCTCCCACTCCTGAATCGTATCATCTTTGGAGTGTGGGCATCTTGCCCACTATTGATCGTGATTAACCGGATGTCATCTAACTCCTCTCCAACTGTCGGACAGCAGTTAACGCCGAATAACTCACCCCGGCGGTCCCCTCTCCGGGGTGGGTAGAGTCCCCCACTAACCAAAGATTCTCCAACGGGGTGCGAGTGCCAAACCCAAACGGTCCAAAAGTCAATACCCGTTGGCCAACTCCCCCCACATACCCCATTTCCCGTGCCGTAAACCGCGCAAAAGTGCGAGGAGTCGCCGATTCTTGGTGAACAATGGTGTCCGGGGTCAGATTAAAGTAAGATTGGAGATGAGAAAGGGCAGTTTGTTCATAGTCTCCCTTCCGTTGCTCATACTCCTCCCTAGTCCCTTGCCACCAAGGCCGCGGATCAACAAACGCCGAAGCAGTAATCGTGGCCTTCCCCTCTGGTGCGCGGCCATCTCCCGGTTGACTCACCGACACAAACAACGAATTCTTTTCACCAATTTCCCCCTCATAATGATAGAGAAATTGTAAATGGAGGGGACAATCAGTGGGAATCGCATCCCGTGTTACCCCTAAATAAAGCACAAAAGCCCCTTGGGGGGCAGGTAATTTATCAATACGATACTGATATCCCTCACTGCCTAAAAAAGAGGTAGGAGGCAGAAACCGCGACGGGAGAGGGGTGGGGGTTGTGGGAAAATCGACTAATTTGCGTAAATTCTGCACCGTGACATTGGCCACAATATGATCTGCTGCTTCAGTCCACACTTTCCCCGTTTTTTGCTCCCGTATCGTCACCCCCGTCACCCGTTTCCCCTCTCCATGGACTTGTTCTACGGTATGCCGTAAGCGCAATTTGCCCTTATACTTGCGTAAGGCTTTCACTAATTTATTGCTCAAAACCTGCATACTCCCCTCTAAATGATAAATCCCTTGGGGAGACTGAGACACCCCTAACGCCGTTGCAGCGTACAATAAAGCCGTTTCTTCTCCTCGCACCTGGGAATATAATTTAAGCTGCATATCCAAAAATGTCCGCAGTCTCAAATCATCGGCTAATCCGAGAAGACGTAATAAATCTCCGACGGTTAAGAAGGCAAAGGGTAGGGTTAACAGGGTATCGGGACGCACAGCCTTTAATAATTGTCCCATATCCCATAAACTACGAGGGGGTAAGATGGGATCACGACCTTGAAACCGCCAACTAATCTCAAATAACCGCTCCATTAATCCCCAAAACCGTTCACTCCCCGGAAACTGTCGCAAACGCTCCTCTCGCCATTGTTGCGGGTTTCGCCAAACGTTGATCGGTTCGCTTTCATGGGGTAAAAAGACGGCGCAAGCGGGGTTACAAGGGGTTGCGGCAGGCATTTCAACCCCTAATTGCTGAAAGATGCGCTGGTGAATCCCTCCCGATTCTAACCCAGCCACTTGGGTTGCTCCCACATCAAAGGTAAATCCCTGTCGTTTAAAGGTTGAAGCGCATCCCCCTGGTACATAAGCCTGTTCTACGACTAACACATCATACCCTTGCTGGGCTAACAAGGCACTGGCGGTGAGTCCGCCAATTCCTGCACCGACGACAACGACACGGGAGGAGGAGGGTAGGGGAGACTCGGACATGAGGGTTAGGGGCTTTTGTAAACTTTTTTATAGTTTAGCAAAAAAGACTTGACAAAAGTGAGAAAACTGCATCTTCTCGCTCACTCGGTAACAGATGCGGGGATGGACTCCCCCTCCCAACAACCAAAGTTTTGTCTGTTTTTGGGTAATGAAATTACCTTTTTCTCTAGAGTCAGGGAAAAGTAGTTAACTTTTTCCCTCAAAGTCGTTAACTTTATATATTGACAAAATTAACAAAGTATGTAGTAAAGGGGTTTAAGTTAAAACTAAGGGGATAAGTTAACCCTAAATCAGTTAAATTCAGTGATTTCCACAGCTAGCGAAATTGCTTATGCTATAGGAGCGACTAGAAGAAGTATTGCATCTGTTGAAAAGGAATTAAAACTTTTTGATCCTCCTGTAATACGACTTCATAGTCACACCTAGGGAAGCGAATTCCCTGAGCAACTAAGAGAGCGGGTAGCCGTCCGGCCTAGTGTCGGGCGGTATCTTTTAGTAGTTATCAATAATCAGCATCCCAAGGCAGATGGCAGATGTTGGAGAAAGGGTAAATTTAACCTAAACAGAAGGTCAGAAACTAATCACAGCAAGGCTTTTAGCCAACTTTCAGCGATTTGATTTTTAGTTTCACCGAGAGTAACCAGTAACCAGTAACCAGTAACCAGTAAACAGTAAACAGTAACCAGTTGTTACCCCCCATCTCCCCCATCTCCCCTATCTCCCCATCTCCCCTAAAGGAGAGGGTTGAATGCCAAGGGAAACGCGCTCTTTTCCTACTTCGCGCATTGCGCTGAGGGTTTGCATTACTTTTTCGTAAGAGACTTGGGGATCAGCGACCAAGAAGACTGTCCCTTCTGGGTTAATCTGTAAATAAGTGGCAATTCCGTTTAAGAGTGCGTCTTGGCTGTAGGTTTGTTGATTGATTTGTAATGTCTCTTGCTCGGTTAATCGGACCATGAGAGAGGTTTCTGGGAGGTCTGGGGTGGGGGAGTCGGTGGTTTGCGGTTGGGGGAGTTCAACGTCGAGGGTGTCTGACTGGGGGGTGAGGGTCATGGATACCATGACAAAAAAGGCTAAAACGGCTACCATGACGTTTAACATGGGGATTAAGTCCATTTTTGGCATGGGAGAGCTTTGGTTTTGGTGTCTAAAACGCATTTTATGGCAGTAATCTGTAATCAGGATTATTGAATGGCTAGGGAGACACGATTGCCGCCGATTTCGCCCATTTTCTGCAAGAGTTGATATACGTCTTGATAGGCTAAGGTTTTATCGGCTTTGACAATGATTTCGCCTTGTTGATTGTTTTGTAAAAACTGCTGTATTTCTTGTAAGACTTGTTGCTCTGAGAGGAGTTGATTTTGCACGAGAAAGTCTTGCTGCTCTGTAATGGCAATGACCAGTTTTTCCGGTTGTGTTGCTGCTACCTGTTCTCCTTCTCCTGCTCTCCCGACTTGAGGTAGAATGACTCCTTCTTCCCGTTGTCCGGTCAGAGACATGGATAAAATAATAAAGAAGGTGAGGACTGACATTAAGACATCTAACATCGGGACTAGGTTGACTTCGGGTAATTCTGAGTTGTTGGATTGACTTCTGAATTCCATGTTGTTTAGGGTGGTGGTTTATGTTGCGATCTTCCCTTCCTTCCGACGCCTCTACTATTCTAGGGGCCAATCCACCGTCAAGACATCCCCCTAACCCCCTCTTGACTAAGGAAAAAGGGGAAAGTTCCGAGGGAGCCTTGAGGTTAATGTTTGAAGGGGTGAGTATTGCGCGATCTATCCCTATTCTAAACTCTCATTGTAGAGTGTAGAGTGCATTGGCGAGGGAAAAACGTCCCAGTCTGTAGCTAGGGAGGAGAAACTGGTTTTTTTTATACCACTGAACTATTTTGCAATTAAATCTGGAGAGAAACCCGGTTTCTTAGCTTGAGTAAGTAGGGGAGAGAAACCGGGTTTCTTTATACCACTGAACTATTCTGCAATTAAATCTGGAGAGAAACCCGGTTTCTTAGCTTTTACTAGGGTTTTGAAAGTAAAGTAAAACATTCAAAAAAACACAGAAAAGCCAGTTCTACTCAACACACCGTTATCTTGTTGTTGAATTATTGGGAGTTTCCTGTTTTTGACTCTCATTAACTTTTTCCGCACAAGCGATTTTAATCCAATCTTGGCGATTAATATTTTGTCTTTGGCACTCCGCATCAATATTCCGCAATAACTCTAAAGGTAAAGCGATATTAACTTGTTGTTTGGCTTGAAATTGACCTGTAAAATGCTCAGAAACATCTTCCCCACAAGAGGCGTTTTGAGCAATTTCTTCAATGTCTTGAATGTTTTTAGATTTTTGGTTCATCTACATTATGCCGCACTCTCTCTTAATCTAACTGCTGGTCTATCTGTATGAGTTGGTAAACGGAAATAACTCATGGGTAAAGTGACCAGCGCAACTGTATTCCCCAGCATATCAAAAAATTCAACACTGTACCCGGTTTCTAGTTCAGGAACTTGATGCACTTCAACCACTGTGCCAATATCTCCTTTGTATAAATCGTCTTCTGGGATATCTCGTAATAAAATTACCTCTGAGTATAAAGGAAAATTTTTCATTTTATCCTCCAATCTTTTAATAAAGTTTGTTACTCATTTCTCAATAGCAAAAGAACACAGCTATGATTGTATCACATCGTCTTCGATGTTAGCATGGCCAATTTACTCCCCATAACCCCCACCCCCTGGAGTCTCAACCAAAAAACAATCTCCCGCATTCATCTCCACCATCGCAGTCCCTCCTAACTCCTCAACCGTCCCATCCTTACGCAAAACCCAGTTGTTCCCGGTTAACCCTGCTTTACCCCCCTGTAACCCAAAAGGAGAAACCACCCGACGACCGGATAAAATAGAAGCAGTCATCGGTTCTAAAAACCTTACCTTACGAATTACTCCATTTCCCCCTTGAAACTGACCCTTTCCACCACTATTCTCCCGGACTCCAAACTGGTCTAAAATGACCGGAAAACGCCACTCTAACACCTCTGGGTCAGTTAAACGGGAATTGGTCATGTGAGTATGAACCGCATCCGTCCCATAATAATCCTGTCCTGCACCAGACCCCCCACAAATTGTCTCATAATATTGATAATTTTCATTCCCAAACGTAAAATTATTCATCGTGCCTTGAGATGCGGCCATCACTCCCAATGCACCGTATAAACAATCGGTAATCAGTTGGGAAGTCTCCACATTCCCCGCAACCACCGCAGCAGGATAACTGGGGTTTAATAAACACCCTTCCGGAATAATAATATTGAGGGGGTTAAGACATCCTGCATTGAGAGGAATATCATCATCAACGAGGGTACGAAACACATAGAGAACCGCAGCTTTACAAATAGCGGCAGGAGCATTAAAATTATTACTGAGTTGGGGAGATGTGCCTGTGAAATCAATGGTCGCGCTACGAGTTTCTGGGTTAATAGTAATTTCAACTGTAATCTGTTCTCCGGTGTCTAATTGACAAGTGAAAGACCCATCTTTGAGTAAATGAATGACCCGTCGCACTGATTCTTCTGCATTCGCTTGGATATGTTCCATATAAGCGTTTACCACATCCAAACTATACTGATCAACCAGTTTAGATAGTTCTTGGACTCCCTTATTATTGGCGGCAATTTGCGCTTGTAAATCGGCGATATTTTGGGTTACATTACGAACCGGATACTGGCCCGCATTCAGTATATTTAATAATGCCTGTTCTTGGAACACTCCTTGAGAAACTAAGCAAAGATTATCTAGTAAAATCCCCTCTTCTTCCACCGTCGTACTTTGGGGAGGCATTGACCCCGGTGTAATGCCACCAATATCGGCATGATGTCCCCGTGATGCGACGTAAAAGAGGGGGGAGTTAGAGTTAATGAAAACGGGAGTAATAACGGTGACATCGGGGAGATGTGTCCCCCCATTGTAGGGGTTATTTAATACATAAACATCTCCGGGTTGAAACAGGGACTTTTTATCTGTAATTAAACATTGTACACTCTCACTCATTGATCCCAAATGGACGGGGATATGGGGAGCATTGGCCACCAGTTGTCCAGCTTGGTCAAAGATAGCACAGGAGAAGTCTAAACGCTCTTTAATATTGACTGAATAACTGGTATTTTGTAGCGTTGTTCCCATTTGTTCGGCAATGGAACGGAATAGGTTGTTAAAGATTTCTAGGAGGACGGGATCGGGTGTTTGATCCCCCCTAACTTCCCTTAATAAGGGGGGAAAAGAGTTTTTTTGCTTTTCTTCTATTCCCTGTTCCCTGTTCCCTTGCCTTGAGCGAAGCCGAAAGGCTATTCCCTGTTCCCTTAATAACTGATTACTGTTAACTGATAACTGATCACTGACTTGTTCTCTTACCAAAATTAAATGATTCCGAGGACTAATTTCCCCTTGCCATCCCAACTCAATAATATTTGTCCCTGTCGCTTCAATAATTATTGCAGGACTGTCTATTTTATCCCCCGGTTGTAGGTGTTCTCGACGATAAACAGGGGCGGTGTGCCATGTTTTTGCTGTGTATAACGGGACTTGGGCAACGGGTTGGGGGGATTGATCATTTTGCCGTTGTACCTCGTCTTCTGGAGGGGTTTGTGTGGGGCAAATTAACTCTATGCTGAGGGTTTCTACGATTAACGGTTTCTCTGGGAGGATGAACCCGTAACGCTGTTGGTGGATGTTTTCAAAACTCTCGCGCATCTCTGCAACTGTGCCGTAGGGAACGGGAATTGCGGAGTCTGTTCCTTGGTATTTTAAATAGAGGGTGCGACTGGTGGTAATGTCTTTAAGGTTGGGAGGGTTTTGCTGTTGGAGTTCTTCGTTTGCATCGGCAATTAACTCCTCTAACTCCCCGTCCACTGGTGCTAAAATCGCCTCACTGAGGGGCATTTCTGCGGACTTTTCCCGTAAAATGCGAATATCGGCTAACCCAATCCCATAGGCCGATAAAACCCCTGCATAGGGATGGAGGAAAACCCGTTTCATTCCTAACGCATCGGCAATTAAACAAGCGTGTTGGCCCCCTGCTCCCCCAAAACAGCAAAGGGTGTATTCTGAGACATCATAGCCCCGTTGGAGGGAGATTTTTTTGATGGCATTGGCCATTTTTTCAATGGCAATGGCCAAAAATCCACTAGCAATGTCCTCTGGACTCCTCCCATCTCCAATTTCTGCGGCCAACTGATTAAATTTTTCTTGAACAATTTCCCCATTCAAGGGTTGATCTGCATTGGGTCCAAATACCTTGGGGAAAAAGTCTGGTTGTAACTTCCCTACCCTCACATTACAATCCGTCACGGTTAGCGGCCCCCCTCTCCCGTAGGATGCGGGCCCAGGGTTGGCCCCGGCAGATTCTGGGCCCACCCGATACCGGGACCCATCATACTGGACGATGGACCCACCCCCCGCAGCAACGGTATGGATGGACATCATGGGAACACGCAAACGGACTCCGGCAATTTCGGTTTCTAGACTGCGTTCGTATTCTCCGGCATAATGGGTGACATCGGTGGATGTTCCCCCCATGTCAAAGCCAATAATTTTCTCAAATCCGGCAATTTCGCTGGTTTTCACTGCACCAACTATTCCCCCTGCGGGGCCGGATAAAATACTGTCTTTTCCTTGAAAAAAGGTTGCGTCGGCCAGTCCTCCGTTAGACTGCATAAACATGAGTTGGGTGTTGTTTAGTTGGCTGGCGATTTGCTCGACGTAACGGCGTAGAATGGGGGAGAGGTAGGCATCTACGACGGTGGTATCTCCCCGACTGACTATTTTCATGAGGGGACTGACTTGGGAGGAGATGGATATTTGCGTAAAACCGATGTCTTGGGCAATTTGTTCGATCTGTTTTTCGTGGTGGGGGTAACGGTATCCGTGCATTAACACAATGGCACAACTACGAATTCCTTGCTGATAGGCGGTTTCGAGGTCTTGGCGGAGTTTGTTTTGATCTAAGGGTATGATAGTATTGCCTTGAGCATCGAGTCGTTCTTGGGCTTCTATTACCCGTTGGTAGAGCATTTCGGGTAGATTAATTTCACGGGCAAAAATATCGGGTCGGTTTTGATAGCCTATTTGCAACGCATCTTTAAATCCTTGGGTGATGACTAATACGGTTGCGTCTCCTTTGCGTTCGAGTAGTGCATTGGTGGCCACGGTTGTCCCCATTTTGACGACTGCGATCTGTTCGGTGGGAATGGGGTCATTTTTCTCTAATCCTAGAATATCCCGAATGCCTTGGATGGGTGCGTCTTGATACTGTTCGGGGTTTTCGGAGAGGACTTTGTGAATTTTAATCTCTCCTTGGGGGGATTGGGCGACAATATCGGTAAATGTGCCACCGCGATCGATCCAGAATTGCCACCGTTTTGCTGTACTCATATGAAATCTGGTTAATGGGTAAAATTAGGCTGCGACAGCATCATACCACCAGTGAAACGCCGTAACCCGACGCACTTCGGGGGTTCTATTAAAAGACGACAAGGGTGGGATATGATCTCCTCTAGGGTATCTTATTCCTAGGCTTGGTTGGCATCTTGGTTAAAGGCCCTATTGGAATGGGAGTTGGGAGAGGTGACTCTCCTTTCGACCCCCCTCAAAACCCTAGTGAAAGCTAAGAAACCGGGTTTCTATCGGGGTTGAATTGTGAATCCGTCTAATGGGGAAAGAAACCCGGTTTCTCCTCCCTCAAAACCCTAGTGAAAGCTAAGAAACCGGGTTTCTATCGGGGTTGAATTGTGAATCCGTCTAATGGGGAAAGAAACCCGGTTTCTCCTCCTGTGAGAAAAATAGTGCGAGTCGCCTAACGGCGACACAATCAAAGGGCAAAAAGGCAAGAGGGCAAGAGAGCAAAAGGGCTAAAAAGTCATGGGCAGCAACCGCACCACACGCAGCCCGATGATATCGTAACTATAGGCGGGATAGAAGTCGTCACGGTAAGCGGAACGGCAATCCCTCGGAAAGTCGAGCCAAGAACCGCCCCGTGCTATTTTTCTACTACCATCGTTAAGTAGTTGTTTCAAATTTTCTGAAGGGTTTTGATAACGATTATCCCTTGTATTAATTCGCTCATCCCACACAGTCCCATCCCTGGGCGCACCTTGATAATTATTATGCCAAGGGTCTAAACACCATTCCCAGACATTCCCGTGCATATGGTACAACCCCAACCCGTTAGTATAGGGAAAATAATCAACTGGAGTCGTTTCTTTTCGATACACCCCTTTGGGTTCATCCGCAAAAGTGAACGTTGCTCTGTAATTCGCCAACTCACCCGTAATTGTCTCACCACAATGAAACGGGGTTTCTGTCCCCGCACGACAGGCATATTCCCACTCTGCTTCACTGGCCAATCTGTATTCTTTTCCAGTCAGCTTGCTTAATCTGGCACAAAATTCTACTGCATCATACCAAGACACCTTCTCCACGGGTCGATTATTCCCTTTGAAGCGAGAGGGAGCAGGGTTTAAGTCTCGTTGGATTTTCCCAACTTGGGTTACGACTGCTCGCCATTGTGCTTGCGTGATAGGCGTTTTGCCCATAAAAAAGGATTGCACAGTGACTCGATGTTGGGGATGTTCGCTGCTGCTTCCTTCGCCATCTGGCGATCCCATCTGAAATTGTCCCTCTGGTATCTGCACCATATCGAGAACTGCATTTTTGCCTAAGTCTTCTGGGTAATATTGTGCCTGTCTCTGAAGACTCTCTTTTTGTAAACGTTTAACTGTTGTTCCACCTAGACCTAAGAAACCCCCTTCTTTTTTGTTAATTACTTTGACTTGGACAGTCTCAAATTGAAACGTTTTTAGGGTTACTGTCTTTGTTTTGGGTTGAGGGGTGACTTGAGGAATATTTACTGGTTTCTTGGGTTGTGACGCAGATGCTTGTGGTGTAGGTGCAGGTTGTGGAGGAGAAGCAACAGACTGAGAATTTATGGCTTTTAACACCGCTTTTACTGACTGATACCGCTTTCTAGGTTTTGTTTCCACTAACTGGTCTAAAATTCCCCCTAACTTATTACTCACCCCATTCCCATTCAAAAAATCTCGCCACACCCATTCTGCCTCCATCACATCATACAAATCAAAGGGACTCACCTGAGTTAACAAATGCAGACAAGTCACCCCCAAACTATACAAGTCACTGATAAACTTCGCTTTGCCGACATTTTGTTCTGGGGAGCAATATTCTGCTGAACCGATTTGTGTTCCGGTTACACTACGTTGTAAGGGTTGAACGGACTTTGCTGCCCCAAAGTCCACTAAAACTAGCTTTTTATCACTATT
>NZ_JAQMSD010000228.1 GCF_028330525.1 Spirulina sp. CS-785/01 | reverse complement strand
GGGCAGAGGGCAGGAGACAGAGGGCAGGAGGCAGAGGGCAGAGGGCAGAGGGCAGGAGACAGAGGGCAGGAGGCAGGAGGACAAAGGACAAAGAACAAACAACCAACCCATAACAAACATCCCATTTGCCATTACGGCAAATATACGATAGCTTGAAAGCCCTGTGGCTTTAGCCTAGGGATGAAAAGCAACGGCCACTATAGTCGCCGTCCTTACGCCAGTCATGTTAGTCTGATTATACTAGAGTTCAACAGTCCAGGAACTATCACAAGGCTAGGAGTCGATACGACCGAAAGCATTTAAGGGTAAGCAGGCAGCGTAATGAGTGGGCAGATGGCCTACTGCGTCATCCAATCTAACGATTGGGTTGCCTATGAAGACTTAAATGTGAAAGAGTTTGTTGGCGATCGGGACTTAGCTAAGTCGGTTAGTGACGCGGGCTTGTATGCTGCGCCTTGGACTAACTACCGTGGGACACACGGGAAGTTATACGCTTGGGGAGATTAGACCTCTGGCTGGGTTGGCGCAATCCTGCTTAGTGAAGTCTGGTCGTTGAACCAAGAATCCCCGTTGCGTGATTCGCGGGGAGTGTCAAAATGGAGAACGTTGCCTACAAGAGATTCACTGTTAATAAGCTCAGATAGTTCAAGAAACCCTATGACCGTAACAGCCGAAGCACCGCTGCAAACTACGCCTTCTACTAGCCGTGTTGTTTTTCCCTTCACTGCTATTGTGGGTCAAGAAGAGATGAAATTGGCCTTGATCCTCAATGTCATTGACCCCAAAGTGGGAGGGGTGATGATTATGGGCGATCGCGGAACTGGAAAATCCACCACCATCCGCGCTTTAGCCGATCTTCTGCCGGAAATGGATGTGGTGGAACATGACCCCTTCAACTCCCACCCCACGGACACGGACTTGATGAGTGATGAGGTTCGTCAGTCGGTGATGGACGGCCATCCCGTCTCGGTAGTCCGGAAAAAAGTGACAATGATCGACCTCCCCCTAGGGGCCACCGAAGACCGGGTTTGTGGAACAATTGATATTGAGAAAGCCCTGTCGGAAGGGGTGAAAGCCTTTGAACCGGGATTATTGGCCAAAGCCAACCGAGGCATTCTCTATGTGGATGAGGTGAACCTCTTGGATGACCATTTGGTGGACGTTCTCCTCGACTCGGCGGCCAGTGGTTGGAATACGGTAGAACGGGAAGGGATTTCAATTCGTCACCCGGCCCGGTTTGTACTGGTGGGGTCCGGAAACCCGGAAGAAGGGGAACTGCGGCCTCAATTATTGGACCGGTTTGGGATGCACGCAGAAATTCGCACCGTGAAAGAACCAGAACTGCGGGTGCAAATTGTGGAACAGCGATCGCAATTTGACCAAGACCCCAAAACCTTCTTAAATCACTATGCAGACCAACAGAAGGAATTACAACAAAAAATCGTTGATGCTCAAAACCGTCTCTCGGAAGTCACCGTGGATTATGATCTGCGGGTGAATATTTCCCAAGTTTGTGCAGAATTAGATGTGGACGGATTACGGGGCGATATCGTCACCAACCGGGCGGCCAAAGCCTTAGCGGCCTTTGAAGGACGCAATGAAGTCACCGTAGAAGACATTCGCCGAGTCGTCACCCTCTGCTTACGTCACCGTCTCCGCAAAGACCCCTTAGAATCCATTGATTCAGGGTATAAAGTCCAAAAAGTCTTCAATCAGGTATTCGGCGTTGAACCTGTAGAAGTATAATCCCAGACAAAGAGGTAATGATTAATTAGTTGTTGTTTGTTGTTTGTTCTTTTTCTACCTTCACCCCAACCTGATGACCCAGCAACACCAACCCATTATCGAGTTAAAACAAATCAGTAAGAGCTTTGGGAATAGTATTGTCCTTGATCAAGTTGATCTCAAAGTGTACTGTGGGGAAGCCTTAGTGATTATTGGGCCATCGGGGACCGGGAAATCGACCATTTTACGAATCATTGCCGGATTATTAGCCCCAGATAGTGGAGAAGTGTATGTGAAGGGAGAAAAACGGGACGGGTTACTCGAAGATACAGACGACCCCCTCCCCATTAGCATGGTCTTTCAGCAAGCGGCCTTGTTTGACTCCTTGTCGGTAGCAGAAAATGTGGGGTTTACCTTGTTTCAACACTCCAACTTAGACCATAAAACCATCCATCGTTTAGTGGAAGAAAAACTAGCCTTGGTGGGGTTAGAGGGAATTGCGGATTATTATCCGGCCCAATTATCTGGGGGGATGCGGAAACGAGTGAGTTTTGCCCGTGCTATTATGACTAATCCGGCCAATCCCCAAGATAATCCAGAAGTGGTGCTGTATGATGAACCCACCGCCGGCCTTGATCCCATTGCTTCGACGGTGATTGAAAATTTAGTGCGTCAACTGCAAGACACCAGTAATGGTTGTAGTACCTATGTGATGGTGACACACCAAGACAGCACCATTCGTCGCACCGCAGACCGGGTGGTTTTTTTGTACGGGGGTAAGGTGAAATGGGAAGGCCCGGTGGACGAAATTGACACCACAGAGAATCCTATCGTGCGCCAATTCTTTAGTGCTAGTTTAGATGGGCCGATTCGAGTGCTGAACTAATGTTGAGGAGGAGTTCCCACCATGCGATCGCGGATAGTACGAGAAGGCTCTGTGGGTCTATTTGTTTTATTGGGTCTCGCTGTATTTGGTACGTTAACCTTTTGGTTACGTGGCCTCCAGTTTGGCCAAGAAAATTATACCTTTCAGGTAGAATTTGAAAACACAAACGGAATGACCGTGGGGGGAGTCGTTCGGTATCGAGGGGTGAAAGTCGGGACTATCGTGGGGATCACCCCCGATACCAATGGTATTATCGTCACCGTGTCCATTTCCCCGGTTGATCTCGTTATTCCCAAAGACTCCCTCATTGTCGCCAACCAGTCAGGGTTAATTAGTGAAACAATCGTCGATATTACACCCTTGACCACTTTACCCGATGAGTCCTCCTTAGCTACCCCCCTTAGCTCCGATTGTGATAGTACCCTGATTATTTGCAAGAATGAACGGTTAGACGGAGAAACCGGGTTAACCCTCAATGATGCGGTGAGTAGTACCGTGGCCTTGAGTGACCGACTTACAGACCCCGAATTTTTTGGCAATGTGAAGGAATTAACCGCCAATGCGAGTTTAGCGGCGGAAAATGTGGCTGAGTTGAGCGAAGAATTAACGCAACTGTCTAGGACGTTTCGGACGGAGTTAGAGGACATTGGTGGCACAACTGAGGGAGTTACCGCACAAGTGACGCGCACCAGTGAACAACTCAACCGAACCGCCGAAGAATACCGTCTCACGGCGGTTCAACTCAACCGTTTACTCAATAATATGAATTCTGCGGTGTCGGAAAATCGCGCTGATGTGGCTATGACTTTGGATAATATTGGGGTAATTAGTGGGGAGTTAACCCAATTGTTGGCCAATGCCAATACAACTCTAGAGCAGGTGAATGGGAGGGATACTCAACAACTGTTACAAAATTTAGAGGAGTTAACGGCGAACGCCAATGCCGCTTCTGCTAATCTACGGAATATGACTGATGCGTTTAGTGACCCAGAGAATATTATCGCACTGCAACGGACGTTAAATTCGGCGAGAGTTACCTTTGAGAATGCTCAGAAAATTACCTCTGACTTAGACGAGTTAACGGGAAACCCAGAGTTTCGCCAAAATATTCTCCGTCTGGTGGACGGGTTAAGTAGTTTGGTGTCTTCTACCGAACAGTTAGAACAACAAGTGCGTACTGCACAAGAGTTAGAGTCTCAACCCCCTCCTACTGCATCTAACCCTCCCGAAACTCCCGAAACTCCCGAAACTCCCGAAGCTCCCGAAACTCCCGAAACTCCCGAAACTCCCGAAACTCCCGAAACTTCTCCATCTCTCACCGCTTCTCCATCTCCCGAAACCTCTCCATCTCCCCAACTCTCCGACGTATCCCCAGAGTTAGTAAGAGAGTTGTTTTTATCGGAGGAGAGGGAAGACAAAGACACCTCAGAGTAAGTCTTGTTGGCGAAAGCGCAGTAAGCCTAAGCCTAGAAAGATTGTACCCCAGAGTAGGACTCCTAAAGCTGCGATCGCAGGACTAACAAACTGTTGCTCTAATTCTGCCATCATCGGCATATCTGGAGTAATGCGTAATAACGCTGTGGCCAGTTGAAAAGGTAAATAGTCGGCCACCTGCACCCACGGTTCACCGATAAACTGTGTTGCAGTCATTAACACGGGTTCAACCACAAAAATATATAATAATCCAAACACTAATGATAAGGCCAGAGACCGGGTTACAATCCCCAGAAAAAAGGCAAATGTCACAAAAGTCAGTAAATAGAGAAACACACGGGGAACACGACTTAAAACCGTTGTAAACTCGCTTGCACTAAACTCCCCTCCCATTAACGGGGTAAGCGGTAACATGAGGAGAAACGCAAGGAAAAAGGGAACTAACACAAATAATACAGCAGTCAAAACAAAGGCAAAAAACTTCCCCCAGAATAGTTGCTCACGGGATACCCCATGACTGAGAGAGAGATGTAAAGTTCGCCAGTTATAGTCAGAAACCGTCGCTGCTGCGGTTAAGACTAATAAAAAGAAACTCCCCAACCCGGAGGTAATAGAAAGGGCAAGGTTGCCCCCATTTGCCCAAGTGAGAGAGTCTTGTAAAATTTTTTTAGAGTCGGGTTTTGTAACGACTTGATAAGACAGAAACCCACCAATAAATAAGAGAAGTAAGACGGCAATAATTAAACCGCTTAAAATGAGAAACAGATTGCGACTTCTTAGTTTTTGAAATTCTATAGAAATTAAGGTAATAAGCATTGACTTTTGTTTGGTTTTATGTTGAGAAAATTTGGTAATTGGTGATATAGCGTTTTCATCAGAGTTGTAAACTGACTGGTTTGGCAAAGGGAACAGGGAACAGGGAATAGGGAACAGGGATAGGAGTTTTAGAGTTTTTTATTACTTTTTGATTTATGACAAATCATTTATTTTTGCTATAGATAATTTTAAAGTAGTCCAAAGAAAAAAGAAAAAATTGTTAATTGTTAATTGTCCTGAGTTAATTCTAAAAAGAAATTCTCTAAATTATTCCTTGCATAAAAGAGTTCACTGGGATAACAACTGTGTTGGGCTAAATGGTGTAAAACTTGTTCCGTCTCTGCCCCCCAAACCATGATCTCCTCAGCATTTTGCTCCACCTGAGACAGTTGGGGACAATCCTTTAAAAGGGGGAGTATTTCCGGTATATTCTTAGCACGAATAATCAGTTTTTTCTCCTCCCCTTGTAACTCCGCCAAAGTTCCCTGAGTCATTAATTTTCCTTGATTGAGAATAGCGATCGCATTACAAACCTGTTCCACCTCATACAATAAATGACTCGACAGAAAAATCGTCACCCCCTCTTGGGCCAACCGTTGAATTAAACGGCGAATTTCCTGCATCCCCCCAGGGTCCATCCCATTCGTAGGTTCATCGAGAATGAGTAACTGGGGTTGGTGTAAAATAGCCAAAGCCATCCCCAACCGTTGTTTCATCCCCGTCGAAAACTTGCGGGGAGGCCGTCGGGCCACCTCTGCTAACCCCACAAACTCCAACACCTCATCAACGCGATTTTTGGGCAAATCGGGATATAATCGCGCCATAAGCTGCAAATTCTCCCGCGCTGACAAATGAGGCACTAACGCCGGACTTGCCCCCACCAAAGCCCCCACCTGTCGTAAAATCGGATGATGGGTCGGTGTCACCGTCTCCCCAAACACCCGCACTTCCCCCTGAGTGGGACGCAACAACCCTAAAATCATGGCAATAGTCGTAGTTTTCCCGGCCCCATTGGGACCAAGAAACCCAAACACATCCCCCCGACGCACTTTCAGACTCACATCATTCACTGCCGTCATCCCGCCAAATTCTTTCTGAAGCTGGTTAGTTTGTAAAACAATATTGTTTTCCATTACTTTAATTTTTGGTTGGTTGTTTGTGAAAAAGGGAACAGGGAACAGTAAACAGTAAACAGCATCCGAAGGCAGAAGGCAGATGGCAGATGTTGGAATAAGGAGGAAGTTAATCTAAGAAGAAGGACAGAAACTAATCAGAGTAAGGCTTTCAGCTTATTTTAAGTAATTTTAGTTTCACCGAGAGTAACCAGTAAACAGTAACCAATAATCAGTTGTTACTCCCCATCTCCCCCATCTCCCCCATCTCCC
>NZ_JAQMSD010000227.1 GCF_028330525.1 Spirulina sp. CS-785/01 | reverse complement strand
CTTGTTCGAGATATGCTTGGGGAGGGAGGAGTTGAGGGGATGCGATCATATTTTTATTGTATTACACAGATACATTGAGAAAGGGATTGCACCAGAGAGACACAGAGAGGGGAGAATAGCTTACTCTGTCCTAGTCTTATTCTCTCTTAAAGAAATAGCATGATAGAGAATAGGGGATACTTCTCTCATTATCCCTGCTTTGTGTTCTTTGTGTCTTTGTGGTTCACTGCCCACCCCTCCTTCTCGTTATGATACAGAGGGACAAGATAATAAAACAGCAATTATGGCTACCTATTTAATTACTGGTGCAAATCGCGGCATTGGGTTAGAGTATTGTCGGCAACTGCAAGCAAGAGGAGAGGACGTTATTGCAGTCTGTCGGGAGACTTCCCAAGACTTAGACGCATTGGGAGTAAAAGTTGAGTCAGGAGTTGATATTACTTCGGATGACTCGGTTGCAGGGTTGGTGAAACGGTTACAGGGGATGACGCTGGATGTTTTAATTAATAATGCGGGGATTATTAAACGGAATACGCTGGGTGATCTCGATTTTAACAATATTCGCCAACAGTTTGAGGTGAATGCGTTGGGGACATTGCGGATTACTCAGGCGTTGTTGAATAATCTTCAATCTGGGTCTAAGGTGATTATTATGACCAGTCGTATGGGGTCGATTGGGGATAATACGTCTGGGAATTCTTATGGGTATCGGATGTCAAAGGCCGCGGTAAGTATGGCCGGAAAGTCCCTGTCTCTGGATTTGCAACCGCAAGGTATCCCGGTGGCTATTCTACACCCTGGGATGGTGAAAACGCGCATGACGAATTTTTCTGGGATTACTCCAGAGGAGTCGGTGAAGGGTCTGCTGCAACGCATTGATGAGTTAAAGTTGGAGAATACGGGGACATTTTGGCACGCCCAAGGGGAGGTGTTACCGTGGTAGTTGTTTGATGGTGTAGGGGATGAGGGTGAGGCTGGCCATGGCGACGCAGACTCCGGCAATGGTGTAGAATAATGCCGTAAATCCCCCTATCTTCTCTACTCCCCCAAATAGGGTGGGGGAGAGAAATTGTCCTAAGAAATTAATGCCTGTCCCGGCGGCTAAGATGGTAGATTGTTGATGGGCGGGGGCTTGGTTGGATAAGGCATTATAGAGGTTGGGTAGGACTAACCCAACTCCCATGCCTAAGATTAAGACAAATACGCTTACGAGAGGGATGGAGGGGAGTTGCGGTAATATGGCGTAACTTAGGGCCATTATGCCCCAACCGAGGCTGACTGTGGGAATAATGCCGAGATGTTGGGAGACTCGTTTCACTCCTAATGCGGAAATGAGGGCGGCCCCGATCGCTTGCATGGCCAATAATACCCCATTGGTGAGTGTTCCGGTGGCGAAGGTGGCGACGAGATATTGGGGAAGATAAATGGCTATAACATAAACGGAGGCAGATGTCAAGCCTAAGAGGGCTAACCATAGCCAAGTCCCGCTTTTGCGCCAGAATTGGGCTTTTAGGTTGGGGGGGGGTTTGTCAATGATGCGGGGAGACTGGGGGGGGAGTTGCCAGAAGACGAGGAGGGCGAGGGGGAGGCCGACTCCATAGAGGGTAAAGGGGACTCGCCAGTGGATGAGGCCGACTAATCCGCCTAGAATGGGATAGAAGATGTTAGAGAGGGCTAAACTACTGGCGATATAGGCGATCGCCTGGGTCTTGGCTTCGCCACTGGGATATTGTCGGGTGAGAAAGCCTAGGCTAGCTGCTGCGATGCCGCCTGTGGCAATGCCTAACCCGGCGCGAGTGACTAAGAGGAGGGGGAAGGATTGTAAAACGCCACCTAAGACCCCTGTGAGGGCGTAGCAGACGAGGGAAACCATTAAAACCTTCTTTTGCCCTACCCGGTCGGCGAGGATGCCTAAAATGGGACTACAGAGGGCAATGGTGAGGAAGTGGAGGGAAATAATATAGCCTTCGTAGCCTTGGGGGACGTTTAGCGATCGCATCATATCCGGTAAAGACAGCGCGATCACTTTCCCGGCCATCACCAACAAAGACCCTGTTACCAATAACAGCAACAGTTGGCGATTCAAAACCTTTCCGGACTCCCCCATTAACTATCCCGTCCTAACTCCTGAGACCGTTGATAGGCGGCTTTTACGGCTTCTAGGGTAGCAGACCGAAAGCCCAATTTCTCCAGGGTGGCGACTCCGGCAATGGTCGTCCCTCCTGGACTCGTTACCCGGTCTTTTAACTGGCCGGGATGGAGTCCCGAATCTTGTAATAATTGGGCGGTCCCTAGGACCGTTTGTAGGGCTAACTGAGAAGCCACATTTCTCGGCAACCCGGCGGCTACTCCCCCATCCGCTAAGGCTTCAATAAATAGGGCCACATAGGCAGGGCCAGACCCGGAAACCCCGGTTACAGCATCCATGAGAGACTCCGACACCTCCACCACCTCTCCCACGGAGGCAAAAATGCGCTTGGCTAACTCCCGTTGGGCTTCTGTTACCCCTTGGCCGGGGGCTAGGGCGGTCATTCCCGCCCCCACAATGGACGGGGTGTTGGGCATAACCCGGATGACAGGTTGCCCGGCGAAGGCGGGTTCTAACCGTTTTAGGGGAACTCCGGCTAAAATGGAGAGAACCAAGGATGATCCCCCCACCCCTTGTCCATGGGGAGATAAGTCCGACACCACTTTGTCTAAGACTTGGGGTTTCACGGCCAGGAGTAACGCTTCTGACGCTGCTACCGCTTGCCGATTATCTCCTGTGACGTGAACGTGATAATTTTCTTGTAAATAGTCCCGTCGTTCCGGTTGGGGATCACTGACCACCACCGCCTCCGGGGCGTAGATTTTTCGCGCTAAAAGACGGGATAAGAGGGCTTCCCCCATTACCCCTCCACCGATGACACCAAATTGAACAGACACTCTTGTTATGATTAAACAACGATTTTAGGGCGCGATCTTCTGCCTAGATGGGAAACGTAGCGATCGCGCCCTTCCTGAAAACTCACCCCAATTCTGGGCCGAATTACTGGGCTAAACGGTTCGGATCGACTGTCCAAGCCGGACTGGCAGGGGCAGAAGGCGGACGAACCGCATTTAACGGCGTAGTCCCGGCAGCCCCGGCCACCTCTTGGGCCATTCCAGAATGGGTACTCACTTGTACACAACTGGGAGTAAACAAGAAAATACTTTCACCGATGCGTTCCTGATGGCCATCAATGGCATAAGTCCCCCCGGCGACAAAATCCACCGCCCGTTGGGCTTCATCGGGATCAATGACGGTTAAATTTAGCACCACTGATTTCCGCTCTCGTAACGCTTGAATCACTTGAGGCATTTCCTCAAAGGAGCGGGGTTCGATAACCACCACTTCTGATACACCATTTGCTGATCCGGGCATTCCAATCACATTACTCCTCGATGTTGCTGATGCTGAAGCCATGCCTGTTTCTGTTGCTGTAATATTGGGTCTTTCTCGATTACGACGGGGAGGTTGACGTTCTTCCTCTACTGGGGCAGGGGGATTCTCCTGCTGATAGAGGTTTTGATAGTCGTTCCCTTCCATGTCTTCCTCATAATACTCGTATTCGTCCCCTTCATTGAAGGCCACGATGTCCCTTAGCTTAGTAAAAATTTTATTCACTGTCGATTCTCCCTTACCCTTACAATTTTAGGATAAATGATACTAACTCTTATCTATCCCCTATTGATCTCTATTTTCCTGATCATAATCCTATCCGTCATTTCACGCTAGGGGAGATTAGGGGATTGTTGTTTGTTGTTTGTAAAAAAGGGAACAGGGAACTCCGGAACTGGGAACAGTAAACAGTAAACAGTAATGTTCTTTGTTCTCCCCCATCTCCCCCATCTCCCCCATCTCCCCCATCTCCCCTATTTCCCCCATCTCCCAACTCCCCAATTACTGCCTTGGCCGGCCCAGAGTAGAAATATAAATCACAGCTTCATCCTTGGGGATGCCTAACACCTCATTGACTTGATCATCGAAAAATCCGCCAATGCCACTCACTCCTAACCCTAAATGAATGGCCGCTAAATTTAAGCGTTGGCCCAAGTGGCCTGCGTCCATGTGGAGGTAACGGTACACCCGATCGCCGTATTTTGCGATCGCGCCCTTTAAGTCCGCCGTATGGAAAATCACCGCCCCCGCATCTCGGCCTAAATCTTGCCCTAAACAGAGATAATGTAACTCCCGACGAAAATTTTTAAAGCGAATTTGCCGTAACTCCTGATCCTTGGGGGCATAGTAATAACAGCCCTCCTCTAACCCCACAACCCCCGACACGGCCACAAACGTCTCCACTAAACTTAAATCAAAATAATCCGGGGCCGGGTCTAACCCTTGTACCGTATAATCTTGAGGCTGATAGGTAAAATGGAGTAACGCCTGTAACTCCTCCAAAGTCAAATCTGCCCCCGTATAGGCCCGAGTGGACCGACGCTTCAAAATAGTCTGTTCTAAGTCGGCTAAATCTTCCTTCCAGTCAATGGGGGAACTATACATAGACACCTTTAAACAAAAAGGGAAATTATATTTATCCTCAGTCCCCATTTTGGCCTCTTGGGGAGAAGGAGAAGGCAGAGGTTTACTACTTTCGATCTCCGTAGCCTTTTGTAAAGCCCCCAATAACTCCCCATCAGCAATATCTGGATAATCTTGGGCTAACCCCGACGGGAGGGCAGTAAAATATTGGGAATTTTGTTCTAAATTGGGGGGTAACTGGGGCGATTTCTCCCCCACATCCAGCAAAGGAATGACCGTCATCACGCCTTCTTCCTCCTCATTGAGGTAGAGGAGTTGATTCATTAACTTATCCTGAAACCCTCCAATTAAACAGGGGCGAAACCCATTGACGGCCCCGGCTAATTCAATATTGCCCAATAAATGCCCCGTATCGAGGAAAATACGACGATAGGCCCGGTCTTCGTATCGCCAGGCTGACCGATAATAGACAGTGGAGGTTGCGATCGCCAGATTCGTTTCTTCTAACGCCGGATGGAAAAAACAGGCTTGTCTCAACGTCGCCCAAACATCCTTCTCCCAAAACTGTACCAAAGCATGAGTCTGAGGCTGATAATTATACAATCCTGCCGGGAGGAGAGGCGTTCCCCTAGACAACAAATACACCTCAGCCGGATATAACCCCCCCGCCGACGGGGCCGCCCTTAAATAAATCGGCGGCCCCATCATAGTCGCCATTTTCGCGGTAATGCCATAGGAACAATACAACAATTGGGACAATCGCCGCCAAAACACCGTTTCCGAGTCCGTCTTACTCTTACTCTCCTGACTCAGATAGGGCTTCAAGTCCAGTGTTTGACCAATTTTATACTCTTTAAAGGGAACAGGCTGTTTAGACCAATCAATCCCTCTCCCCTTACTGGCAATAGTATCCGGGTCATATTTGGTCCGTTCGTGATAATAGGTGGCTAATGTATTAGAAAAATCAGTCATTGTAGAATTTGGTAATGGGTGATCGGTAATGGGGGATGGGTGATACCCTTTCTCAAGCACGGAGACAGTTCGTGAACGACTTCGCTACCCCTGACGGGACGCTAACCCACACAGGGCAAGGGTAATGAGATACATCCTCGCCTACGGAGGGCTTAGACTGGACTAACCGGACGGGCTTAACACGAAGGTTAACTATTGTCCAGTGATTTGGTTAGTCTCTGATCATTATTCATGGTTAATTATTCATTGTTAATTGTTAATTGTTTATTGTTTATTGTTCATTGACCTCAAACCGCCATAGACAAAATCGCCCTAGCAATTTGAAAATAGATCAAAACCCCTAACACATCGACGGCTGTTGTGATAAAGGGGGCAGACATTAACGCCGGATCCAACTTGAGACTGCGAAAGAGAAACGGGAGACCAGAACCCGCTAAAGAAGCCAATAGGGAGATTATTAATAGGCTAACACCCACCGAGATAGAGACAAATAACGTTCGTTGCATTAAATAATGGGCCCAAGCCACCGCTAACCCTCCTAAGACAGTCCCCAAAAGCAACCCGGCCATGGCTTCCCGGAGTAACACTTGCAAGGGGCCAAGGGCGTTGAGTTCTTCAGTATTTAACCCACGAATGACCACCGTAGAGGACTGTGCGCCAATATTCCCTCCTGTTCCCGTGAGAAGGGGAATAAACGCGGCAATGGCAATGGCCTGTCCTGTATATTCCAACAATTCCCCCTGGGTTTGAATAATTGATCCGGTTACGGTATTCGTCAGTAGCAAAATTAACAGCCAAAAGACCCGTTTGCGGGCGACGACCAATAAATTGGTTTGAAAATAATTATCTTTATCCGCTTGTACTCCACCCAAGGCGTAAATATCTTCGGTGGCTTCCTGTTCTAAAATATCAATTACATCATCCACGGTGACTACACCGACGAGACGCTGTTCTTTATCCACCACAGGCAAAGCCAGTAAATCATAGCGTTGGATGAGTCGGGCGACTTCTTCCTGGTCCATATCGGTGGAGACACTGACCACATCCCGCGTCATAATTTCTTCCAGGGGGCGTTCTGGGGGGGAAATCACTAAATCTCGTAAGGAGACAATCCCCGTTAAGCGGCGTGAGGCATCGGTGACATAGAGATAATAAATTAATTCGGAGGCATTGGCTAATTTGCGAATGCGGTCTAAGGTTGCTCCTACGGTTAAGTTTTCTTTGAGGGAGATATACTCCGGAGTCATGATCCGTCCGGCGGTATCTTCCTCATAGCCCAATAATAAGGCCGTGGACTGGCGTTCTTTGGGGCTTAACTCGGCGAGGAGTTGTCGGACAATTTTGGCGGGGAGTTCGTCGAATAAGCGGGCCCTGTCGTCAGGGGACATTTGATCGACAATGCCGATTACTTCCTGACGTTTAAATTCTTGAATGAGGGCGTGTTGAATGGTGGAGTCGAGATGTTCATAAACGGCGATCGCTTCATCTTTGGAAAGTAACCGAAACGCGATCACCTGCATCGACTCGGGCAACCCTTCTATGGCTTCCGCAATATCCACAGGTTGCACCGGAACAAGCAACGATTTCGCCCCTTGCAGGTTGCCCTGCTCCAGCAGCATTTGCAACTGAGTCCGCACTAGCGAACGCAGTTCATGGCGAGAATTAGTTTGGGCGGAAGAGGGATTCTCAGTCAAGATCAACCTGCCTCATGCACATTCTGTAATCTATATTAAGCGTAGAAGATGCAAGACCGTTTTAGATTTCCCCCTGGCAGTAATCAGTAAACAGTACAGCACCGTCTACTAAGTGGCACTCACCTTAAACTGGCCCGCATACTGAATTTTAATGACTCCACCCCAGGCACAATTACAAATTGACACATCGGTCAACGCCGCAAACATCCCAATTTTGACCTTCAACGCCCCAGGTTTCCAGGGCCCAGTTGTCACCGGGATACAAGGCATCGGGGTTAAAACTCCCAACGCTGCGGCAGTGGCTGAGGCTACCGTAGGGTTAGCTAAAGAGGTACACATCCCAAAGGGGGGAATATTGGCAATGGGCGCGAAGTCCATTACCGTAGCTGCTAAGGGGGCCGGGGCTGTTACCAAGGATTTTCCCTTGGGAATGACAATTAAGGCACTCGGTGTTGCCCCAAAGGGAATACATTGCATGGTCGCGCCCATCGTAACTAAGTTTGGCATTTTTGATCAATTCACAATTCACAATTCATCAATTCATCAATTCACAATTCACCAATTCACAATTCATTATTGGTTATTTTATCCTAATTTGATAGACATCCCGGATACTGCCACAGACATTCCACCTTTGATATTGGTATTCATTCCCCCTTCTAAATCTGCATTCATTGAGCCTTTAATTTTAACTCCGGTTGAAGCCATATTAATTTGATTACCGCCTTGAGTTAATTTAATTCCAGCATTACTAATTTCAATTTTACTTCCCCCAACTTTTAAAGTAATATTACTTTGTCCAGTAATTTCAATCGTTTTCCCATCCAGAGTTATTTTCTTTCCTGACCCCGCTTGTATGGTTACATCTCCTGACGAAGTGATATCAATTTTTTTACCATTATCATCTAAAGAAACCTTATGTCCCCCTTGGGTCGTTAATTCCATCTTCTTATTTTTATCATCAATAAGAATTTTATGGCCTTCTTTAGTTTTCGTTTCAATTTGTTGATCACTATCATTACAGGAAAGTTTATGGCCATAAACTGTATCTAAATAAACCCCTTTTTTACTACTATCTTTATCTTCTTCAACAAACTGTAATGTATGTCCCGTGCGGGTTTTTACTGTTCGTAAACGAACCTTCCCATCCACCACACTATCTGCAACTTTTTCCGGTGCTTTATCTTTTCCATTCCATACCCCCCCAATGACATAAGGCCGATGAATATCCCCATGTTCAAAGGCCACTAAAACTTCATCATCAATTTCGGGTAAACAGTCAAACCCCCGACTTTTTCCTGCTCCCATAGAAACTACTCGGGCCCAATGACTGGTATGTGCATCACTCCCTTCTTTTGGGGTTAAAGTAGGAAACCAAACTTTAACTCGTCCCATCCCATCAGGGTCATTATTATCCGTCACTTGTCCCACCATTAACGTCTGACCTGGTTGTAAACGCACTTGGGGAGATAATGTATCTAACAAGTCCCCTCCCCGTAGTCCTCTGACGGTAAATTCTGTGGTATAAACTCGTTTTTCATAAATATGACGAGACTCGGTGACATAGTATGAACCACTATATTTTCCCATTTCTTTTAATTTCACCGACTTACCCGGACGAATTTTCGGGTTTCCTTCTGCCTTTGCATCTGCGTGAACAAACTCCCCTCCCAGTTCATCAAAAAGAGCTTGTGCAATTTTATCTGCTTCTGCTTCACTAAATACGGGTTGATCGACCACCATCATTTTCGGACTTTTGGGTTTACCATTAAAACTACTACTGGTGTCTTTTCCTTTCCCATATTCTGTGCTAGTAATGACTTGATCGGAGTTTTTGGTGGCTACAATTGGACTCTTTTTCGTATAGTCCCACCCCCGCACTTCTACTGAACTCACTTGTTCTGCACTCGATACCCGAACGCGAAAACCATGTAAGTCTTTTAGCCAAGTTAATTCTAAAGTATCCTCAGATTTAGGTTTGCGAAAATTGAGCTTACCATCCTGAACAAATAGTTCATATCCATTTCGTGCTGCTCGTTCCCGCAAAAACTCCATATTGGTTTGATTTTCTTGAAAAATGTAGTCATGGGTGGGGGTTGTCGAGTCCACTGTACCGGAAGATATTCCCACCTCACCAATTACTTTTTTGACAATATCACTATCGGTTATATTTTGAAACGACCGATTAAAACGTCCACGGTGTAAACGGTGAGATACATCATAACCACGAATAATAATGGGTGCTTGAGATTCACTATTAAAATGAGTCTCAATTCCCGTTACTTCTCCTTTAATGACTGTCCCAGTTTCTGCATCATCAAATTCTTGGGATTCTGTGGTACTAGATGTAAACGCAATTTCAATAGATTTGCCAATTTCAAATATTTTTTCATGTTTCCAAAAACTATCTTCACTACGTCCACTATAACGAGAATTATTAATAACTAAAGTGAACATAGCAGGAAGATGAAGACTTTCTTCTACAATGATTTGTAAAAGGTCTTCCATGAGACTATCCGAGGCAGTGCTACCATCAATTTTTAAATTAGGTTGAGAAATATACGTTGCAGTTGCCATAATGAATTAAAGTTTTATTGCGTAATAATTTAAAATTGAATTGCGTTGAATTTTATCGACCTCCTGATTGTCGATTAACAGAATAAGAAGTATCTCCTCCGTCCATCTGGTCAACTTCTTTTAAGTCAAGACTCCCAATGACTGCTTGAACTGGAGTTCCATCTAATAGAAAACGAGTTAAGGTGTAATCAAGGGATTCAATAAAACAACGTAAATATTGATTTTGTCCCCAAACAAACGTATAAATAGGAGGACGTTTTCCTTTAGCTGTTCCTTTCGTTGCAAAATCCAAGGCCGCAATAAATTTATTAATATGTTCTAAAACACTCGTCCCCGTTTCGTAAGTGTCAAAATAAATATTTTTGAGAGTAATTTTAGAGGGATTGGGGTGAGAAAAGCTCACTTTTGGAAGTCCTTTTTCAGTTCTCGCACCATCAGCTTCTTGCATTGTGTTTGAGTGACTAAAATCTAGTTCCGTCGGATTAAACATAAACTCAATATTATCACTTTCATCAGAAATTAATTGAGCTTTTTCAAGTTTTCCTGTTGGGATTGGACTTTGCGCCATAATTGAATTTCTCCTTTGTGAAAATGGGATTAATTTCTAGTATAATCAGTTTTTACCAAGGCAGTCGGCCAGGGTAGGGTCGGCCTTGACGTTCTTGCGCGATCGCAAATTTATGGCGAATCAATTTATAGATTTCCCTCGCTAACACTTCCAGTTGTTCTGATGTAATATCTTGAGAATTTTGGGAGGCCACAGAAGACAAGGTAACAGTCTTAGAATCCGATTGAGAAGCCTTAGATAACATACCTTCATATTTTTGGAGAAGTGGGACATTTTGGGAATAATCCACCGCTTTCCGTTGAATCGGAGGAGTCGAGACTGGTTGAACTCCTTGGGGAGTAAACATCATTTTGGGTTGAGAGTGAGAAGACTCAGGAGTCCGTTGTAAAACCGGGGAAGATTGTTTCGAGGAGGCTTTTTTCGGTTTGGGTTTGGGTTTAGGGTTGGGTTTCGAGGTTGCTTTTTTGGCCGTTTGACGAGATAAGGGAGACGAGACAGGGTTAAGGTTGCGCGATCGGGTCTTCCCTAACGGTTCTGGAGAAGGAGAAGCCGTTTTTTGTAATAAATCCTCAATACTCGACCAAGACGAAGGACTATTGCGAGTAGGAGTCGAGTCCGACTGAGTTTGAACCGAGGGAGGATTTCCCCCTTGTAACAAATCTTCAATACTCGACCAAGCAGAAGGAACACCCGAAACAGAAGTCGAACCGTCACGTTGACGAGTAGATTTCGGTTTCGGTCGAGCCTGACGTTGAACCGACTTTGCTTTCCGTGGACGGGAGAGAGACTCTTTAATCCCCTCAGATTGACCCAAAGGTTTAGACTGAATCAAGTTATCAATCGCACTTGGAACAGGGGGAGACATAAGACTGTGATCCGAGAGAATCTGAGAAACAGTAGGTTCTGATGTAGGTTGAACACTCTCCGTTTTGGGTTGAACTAGGTTGCTTTCTGAACTACTCAGAGTTTCAGATTTCGGTTGAATAACATGACTATCTGGACTACCCCCAGTCTCCGATGTACGTTGAACTCCGTGACTATCAGAATTGCTAGGAGTCTTATTTTGAGGTTGAACTACATTACTATCTGAACTCCCACCAGCATCCGTTTGTGCTTGAATAACGCGACCAATTTCAGGAGACACCGATGTCCCCGGATGTTCAGTAACAGGTTGAGACGGGACATGGGGAGAATCTTCTGACTGGGGTTGAATGACATTACTGTCTGGACTACTCGAAGTTTCGGTTTGGGGTTGGACTATATTACTCTCGGAACGACTAGCAGCGTCAGTTTGTGCTTGAATAACGCGACTAATTTCAGGAGACACCGATGTCCCCGGATGTTCGGTGACGGGTTGAGAAGGAGCATTGGGGGAGTCTTCTGACTTGGGTTGAATAACATTACTATCTGGACTACTCGGAGTTTCGGTTTGAGGTGGAACTACGTTGCTATCTGGACTACTAGGAGTCTCAGATTTCGGTTGAATAACATTACTCTCAGAACGACTAGCAGCATCAGTTTGTGCTTGAATAACGCGACTAATTTCAGGAGACACCGATGTCCCCGGATGTTCGGTAACGGGTTGAGAGGGAACATTGGGGGAGTCTTCTGACTTGGGTTGAATTACATTACTATCTGGACTACTAGCAGTCTCAGATTTCGGTTGAATAACATTACTGTCTGGACTACTAGCAGTGTCAGATTTCGGTTGAACTAGGTTGCTTTCTGAACTACTAACAGTCTCAGATTTCGGTTGAATAACATTACTGTCTGGACTACCACCAGTTTCGGTTTGAGGTTGGACTATATTACTCTCAGAATTACTAGCAGCGTCAGTTTGTGCTTGAATAACGCGACTAATTTCAGGAGACACCGATGTCCCCGGATGTTCGGT
>NZ_JAQMSD010000226.1 GCF_028330525.1 Spirulina sp. CS-785/01 | reverse complement strand
GGCTAAGTTATTTTGCGTCGTTGCCCATTGTTCGGGAAAGGCGGTGCGGGTATAGACTTCTAAAGCGGCTTTGTAGGCAGCGATCGCCTGTTCGAGGTTCTCGGCTCGCTCTCCCCGGATGCGGTATAGGTAGGCATTGGCTAAGTTATTTTGCGTCGTTGCCCATTGTTCGGGAAAGGCGGTGCGGGTATAGACTTCTAAAGCGGCTTTGTAGGCAGCGATCGCCTGTTCGAGGTTCTCGGCACGCTCTCCCCGGATGCGGTCACTGTAGGCAGCCGCTAAGTTATTTTGCGTCGTTGCCCAATCTTGGGGATATTTTTCTTGGGTGAACACAGAGGAAACCGTTGTATAACCTGCGATCGCAATTTCTAAATTATCGGCACGTCTGCCTAACGGGAATTGTTGAATTAAATTCGCAAAATTAACAATATCTGCGGCAATATTAAAGGCTCGATTTTCCTCAATTTCGCTGAAAGTGTGACTTGCCCATGCTTGCAAGATTTGAGCAAAGGTTTCATCAAGTTTATCGGTATTCTGTTGCAGCAAAGGATAAACCACAGAGGGATCGCCATTACTGTCTGAAGTCGCTTGCAACACCTCCCCTAAAAACCGCAAATACTCCTCCGGTGTCCCCTCGGCCTGAGTTTCCCTCCCTTCCCCCTCAGCCGACTGGAGATAGTTCGCCACCTGTTGCGCGACATTGAGCAGAAAAGCCGCTTCATTTTCCCGTCCTTCCCCCTGCAACTGTTCCGCCACCTGCCCACAGACCAACACAAACCCCTCATCAATCAATTCCTGATGGTTTTGGAGGACTTGGCCTTCTTCCCCACCCGGACAGGAGAATAAGTCTTGAATGAGGGAGAGATAGGCTTGGATGCGTTGTTCATTCATGGCACAAAGACAGATGGAGGTCGATATTGCTAGTTTAATCTAGAGACTGAGAGAAATGCCACTGCGAGAAACCGGGTTTCTATCTTCATTGGACTCTCTCACCGTTTCCCCCTCATGGAGTAGAGAAACCCGGTTTCTGAATGCTCACAGGGCTGACGACAAACCAAATACTCCCCCAAATAGGAACTCTCTCACCGTCTTTTCGTCGGGTGAGAGAGAAGTCGGCGCGAAATGCCTTGTTTTTCTATTGCTGACACACAATGGCAAACTTTAATGGCATTTGCCCGGCATCAAACAACCGCACTTCTAGCAAATAAGGTTGTCCAACCTGCCAGTCTGACAGTTCAACGCTCAAATGTCCCGCATAGGAGCGTTGGGCTGTAATAGACTCTTGGTTAGCTTGCAGCGTCAAACAGCCTCCTTTGGGTAACTGAACTCGGACGCGCAAGGGTTGACGACTAAAGCGGTTGGTTTGGTTGGGGGTTTCTGGGTTATAGTCCGCCCGCAAATGAACCACTCCCACATTAGTTTCCCACAATCGCTCCACTTCTCGTGACCGAGGAGAGAGCATAAGGGTTAAGGTGTCGAGAATTTCTTTCGCCACCAACAACGAGACTGCCATTTGTTGTTCCAATGTGGCCTCTTGATAATTAGCAGGTAAAATGGCTGCTAATTTTTGACGCTGACGTTGTTTTTCTTCGTGGGATAGTCGGGCAGGGGCGAAACTGGTTGAAAGGCGAATCCGTTCAACCATCTCATTGAGAACCCGCGCATAGTCGGGGAACAGTTCTTGCACGGCTTTAACCATTTTGGCACTAGGGGGACGGATCATCCCCATGGTGTCTGTACAGGCATCAAGCAGTGAAGCCAGTACCGTTTCCGGAATTGCCACTGGCATAAGATTAGCCACTTGAGGCAACCACATTTGACGGGAAAAGGCTGGTATTGCGTCCTCTGAGATATCAGGTTCGTATTCCGTCAACTCTGTTTCCCAAGGAAAAAGCGGTGGCTGGTTTTCGATTTGCGTGTGGAGTTTGCGCTTGAGTAGCGCGTAAAAGCGTTTTTGCACGAGTGGTATTTCTCCCATAGCGAAAGGTTGAGGGTTGAATTCAGGGTCATCAAGTTCGGAAGATGCCTGATGAAAGTCCTCTTCCTCCCAATCTAGGGGGTCTAGTTTTTCGATCTCCCAATCTGTCATTGATTCTCCAGGTTGGGGTGTTTCAAAATCCCCATAATCTTCAAAGGAGGATGGATTTGTACGAGTGCTGGATGAGTCTTGTAGCCAATTGAGTATTTGGTGATACAGACTATCCAAGTTTTGATTCATGTCACTATTCATCTTGAGATGCCCCCAATCAGGATACTGAACGATTCCGAATGTCCCAGGCCAGTTCGAGTAGTTTGAACCATTGTTTTTCGGTTTGGGTTTCGGTAAGTGAGAGTGTTTTGGCGATTTCGGCGATGGGTTTCCCTTGTTGTTTGTCCGCAAGGAGTTGCGCTTGTTCAGGAGAAAGTTGGTTTTGGAAGGTTTGCCACTCTTGGGGGGTGAGGCCGAGGTTGTGATCTAAGTCGGCCTCTAGCCATTGATGGACTAATTCCCAACGATGGGAGAGGGCAAAGCGGATCAGGTGGTATTTAAAACGCTGTTGCAGGTAGTCCCGTTGTCGGGGGGTGATGCCTAAGATTTCTTCGATTTCGCTGGTGGAGAGGTCTTTGAGTCGCAGAATAAAGTAGTCGATGCAGTCGTTTTGTTTGCGACTTTCGAGGTAGTCGATCAATTCTTGAATGATGGTTTCCCGGAGGGAGTTGTCGGGGGTGTCGTCTTGGTTATCGACGAGGATAGAGCGCAGTTGTTGGATGGTGGGATCGGTGCGATCGCTCTCCCCATCTCCATATCCTCCTTCGGCAGCACTATCCATGTCGATGGACGCTTCGGGGGGTTGTTTTTGGGAGAAGGTTTGGGCCCGGAGAATGATCAGTTGTTGCGATCGCCGCCTGGGAAGGGGAATACGTCGCTTGGCGTACCGTTCACAAAAGGCCATATATTCGGCTAATTCCAACAAGGTCCGGGGGCTATAGGTTAAGCTCAAATGGGTTTCTTTACGGAAGTTATTTAAGGCTTCTACATAAAACCCTTGTAAAAAGTCCTCAATGAGCGTAATTCTCCCCTGATAAGTATTTGAGCCTTGAGGCGGGGAAATATAGCGATAGACTATGGCACTGAGTAAACTTTGTAATTCTACTCGGCCTTGATGAGACCCCAGTTTATAGTACCGGAGGCATTGTTTAACCCGATGATTGGCTAAGGTTTTCGCCCAACTCTCTACCTCCCCCGAGGCTTGAATTCGGCGGCTTTCGGTGCAAACGCGCTCCACTTCTTCGGTTAGGCGATGCGCAACGTCTTTACAGTTGCGATCGGAAGCTCGCGTATTTTGCCTGAGTTGGCGATAAATAAATTGAAACGTTGTCTCCACGGCTCGGTCGTTTATCCCTCACCTGATGAACCAGATTTACTTTCTCTATGACCGTAACACAATCTCACAAGTAGGGTTGTTGGCTAGAACAAGTTAGCTTGTTCCACGTAAACAGTAATTACTGTCTGAAGGGAACAGGGAATAGTCTCCGTCTTGCTCCATGAGGGAGGGGTTCTCGATTTGGCTTCAGTTCCGTGTTAGTTGATAATAGGGGAAGGTAAGCTCATGAGATTACTCGATCGCAGTTCCCCGTTTAAGAATAATGGCGATAAAATTCCGGAAACCCGTGTTAATTGGTGGTGTTGGTTTATCTTTTGGCCTCTCTCTCTGGTGGTTGCTTCAGCCGTCTTTGGGGGAGGTGAAGGAGTTGGGGTTGATGGGGGTGATGTTATTGGGGGGTGGCCTCTGGTGGTGGAAACAAGGCCGCTCCCCTTCGGTAACGCTTCCTCCCTCTCCCGCTAAAATTACTCAAAAAGAGGTAGAAGGGGCAATTCAACAGGGTTACACCCTTCTAGAAACGTTGACGCAGGAAGCTCCAGACGCTGATATTACGGACTTAAAGGCGGCGTTAGGGGAAATTAGACCAAAATTAGATCGGGAGGGGCTAAAACTGGCGATCGCTGGCTCTCCTCTCACAGGCAAAACCGCCCTACATCAAGCCTTAACCCAAGTTTCCCTTCCTGATCCTCTCACCTGGCGGGAAGGTCCCGTTGAGGGAGAGTTCACTGATGAGGATTTAATGATTTTTCTCACCTCTGGGGATTTAACCGAGTCGGACTTACAACGGCTCAAACACCTGAAACATCAGCATCAGCGTGTTATTTTAGCCTTTAATAAACAAGATCGTTATCCCCCCGAAGAAAAAGCCTTAATTCTGCAACAGTTACGCTGGCGGACCCAAACTATACTCTCCCCCCAAGATATTATCCCCCTGGCGGCGGCCCCGGCCCCGGTGAAAGTGCGACAACATCAAGCCAACGGGGAAATACGGGAATATTGGGAAGACCAAAAGCCAGAGATTGAGGAATTGCGCGATCGCGTAACCACCATCCTCAGCCAAGAAAAAACCGCCCTCATCACCGCCACCACTTGGCGAGAAGCCCTCCAACTCCAAACCCAAATCCAAACACGCTTAAATCAAGTAAGGCGCGATCGGGCCATGCCCATCATTGAAAAATACCAATGGATCGCCGCCACCGCCGCCTTTGCCAACCCCGTCCCCACCCTAGACCTACTGGCCACCGCCGCCATTAACGCCCAACTGGTCATCGATCTAGGCAAATTATACCAACAAAAAATCACCCTCGCCCAAGCCCAAACCGCCACCGGAACAATCGGCCAACTCATGGTAAAACTAGGACTGGTCGAACTCTCCTATAAAGCCATCAGTCCCCTACTCAAAAGTAACACCGTCACCTATATTGCCGGAGGAGTCCTCGAAGGCGTGAGTGCCGCCTATTTTACCCGTTTAGCCGCCCTCAGCATCATTGAATATCTCCAAGAACAAACCATCAACCCCAACAGCGAAACCGGGTTTAACCTCGATCAACTCAGCGAAAAACTCCAACAAGTCTTCCACCACAACCAACGCAACCAATTTTTCCGCCAATTTGTCCCCCAAACCATGAAGCGGTTAGCAGTTGATAGTTGATAGTTGTTCTTTGTTGTTTGTGAACAAGGGAACAGGGAATAGGGAACTCCGGAACTGGGAACAGGGAATCGGGAATCGGGAATCGGGAATCGGGAATAATATATATTTTTTTGTTTTCCCCATCTCTCCCATCTCCCCCATCTCCTCCATCT